>JBEKQO010000092.1:0-23028 GCA_049519635.1 Terriglobia bacterium
CAACGGCCAAATCACCAAGGCTATCATGCAGGTCCTGATCTTTGGATCCCTCATCGCCATGAGTGACCGCGTCCACGGCGGCCTGGATGCCATTTTCGGTTGGGGCGCTGCGGCGTTCTACTGCTATATGGTGATTGACTCCTTTCAGACCGCCAAGGCGAAGTGTACGGGCAAGCCCGTGCCCGAGTGGTTTGGTTTGAGCGAAATCAAATTGAATGCGCCAATCGGGGCCGCATTGCTGATCGGACTCGGCGTTCTCTTCCTGCTGGACAACCTCGGCGTGCCGGTGATCAACCAGATCGGCAAGTTCTGGCCCGTCCTGCTGATTGTGGCCGGCTTCCTGCTGTTGCAACGGCGGCTGGGTGGGCCCAAACCTCAACCTCCAACCTTCCCGTCCGAGCCGGAGAAGCCAGCGGAGGGACCCAGCAATATTCCAGGGGCCAAGGGGCTGTAATGCTGGGGGCTGGGTTCTGGGGACTAGGGGCTGGGGAGAAAACCAGAGCCGCGCAGCAAGCTCCGGTCCTCAGCACCTGGAACCCAGCACCTGGCGCCTGCACTAAACGGTATTGCGAAGGAGAGCAATCATGGCAGCCATCGGAATCATCGTGGGGCTTATCGGCGCAGCCGTGGGCATCGTGGTCGGCGCGGTCGGTGGTTTGGTGGGAATCGTATTGGGACTATTGGGAGGCTCCCTTGCCTTGCTGCCCCACTTGTTCCCTGTCCTACTGATTGCCATCGGAATCATCTGGTTGGTGAAGGGAGCAAACCGGCGAAATGTGACGGTAGCAAAGGCAGACCGTGGCAACGCCACCCCGCCGCAAAGCCCCCGCAGCCCGCGGTAAAGGAAGCGGCAAGTTCAATCGTGACGTTCGAACCACCGGGAGGATAGTCATGCACCTAAGTCCCATTTTTGTTCCCCTGGGCGCGTTTGTGATGGTAATCATCATTGTGGCCATCAGTTCCATGAAAAAGATGCGCGAGAAAGAGTTGGAGGCGCATCAACAACTCCGCACGCAGGAAATGGAACACGAGCGAAAGATGAAAGAACTGGACCTGGAGAAGGCCAAGTTGGAACTGGAAAAGGCGCGAGCAACCAAGACCGGTTGAAGCCAAAGCCCGGCGCCACCCGCATGCCGCAGCCCGAGGAGACTTATGAACATGGATATCAATCCCTTGTGGATTCCCATTGTGGCACTGATTGCCGGTCCGGTGATGGTTGTGGCCATCGTAGGAATCGTCCATTGGTTTAAGGCGCGCGACAAAGAGCTACAGTTCCACCAGGACCTGCGGGTTCGGGAAATGGAGCACCAGCGCAAGATGAAAGAGTTGGAAGTGGAGCTGGAAAAAGCCAAGGCGTTGCAGCCCACCGGGAAAGCAGCAAGCTGAGCGCGGCGGCGCCCTTCCACGGCGCCATGGATGTACACGGGCGCTGGTCGATTCGAACACGGTATGGCAGTTGGAGGCGTGAAATGGTAATTCCTGATGAACTCATCCCCATCGCTGGGATGCTGATGGTGCTGGGGATTGTCGCCATTGTCTTCTGGCACAAAACGCGGATGAAGGAGCTCCAGTTCCACCAGGACCTGCGGCTGCGGGAAATGGAGCACCAGCGCAAGATGAAGGAACTGGAAGTAGATCTGGAAAAGGCCAAGCAGAAAAATTCCTAAAGCCCCAACTGGAGGCGGCACAAAAATGGGGGGACGATGCACGATTTTATGACCTTTTTGAGCGGCAACGGCCTGTGGGTGATGATCATCGCGGTGGTGGCCATTACCACTTGGTTCAAGTTTCGCGAAAAGGAATTGCGAACCCACGAAGAATTGCGCGCCAAGGAAATGGAACCCCTCCAGAAGATGAAGGAACTCGAAATCGAGCTGGAAAAAACCAAAGGGCGTTCTTCCACCGGCCAAGCCTCGTAACCAGGGTGCGCCCGCGCCGGCGGGAAGAGAGGTCATTACCCATGTCACCATTCTTCATTCCTCTAGGGGTTTTCGCCATGGTGGTGCTGATCGTGGCCATCACCCAAATGGTCGGCATTCGCGACAAGGAAATTGAAGTCCATCAGAAGCTCCACCTGGAGGAGATGGACCACCAACGCAAAATGCGGGAACTGGAATTGGAACTTGAGCGTATAAAGCAAGGGAGCTAACGCGGCTCGCGACCTGGAAGCATCAGGAAAAAAACTATGGGAGCAACACCTCCATCACCGGCGCACTTTCGAGGCGGACTCATGTTTCCCGTCCTCCTCATCGTGCTGGGAATAATGTTTCTCGTGGACCAACTTGTGCCCGGTTGGGGAATCAACAAAACCTGGCCGGCGCTCCTGGTGGTGATTGGAGTCTTAAAGTTGCTGGACGTAACCCGGCCGCCACGCCCTCCCGAGGGGCCGAGGGTCTGAGAATAGAAAGCGGAAGGCAGAAGGCAGTAGGCGGCAAGCGGAAGGCAGTGGATAGTAGGGAGTACGCTGAAGGCAGCAGGCACCAGGCAGTCGGGAAATCGGGTTGCGGGCAGAGGCGGAACTCGAAATTCGAGACTCGAAAATCGAGGCCTAGCTTGCGAGTTTCGAATTTCGATTTTCGAGCTTCGGCTTTTCCTGGCGTGAGGTAAACATGAGGGTCTACACCTATCGTCGTGGATCAATTTTTTGGGCGCTGACCTTGGTTGGCGTTGGAGTCATTTTTCTTTGGCAGAACTTCGATTCCTCCATCCATCCCTGGCAACTGATCGCCAAGTTCTGGCCCATCCTCATCATCTTTTGGGGACTTTCGAAGCTCATCGATTACATTCAGGCGCAGGCCCATCCGGACACCATCCCGCCCCCCCTTTTTTCCGGCAGTGAAGTGGTGATGCTGGTCCTGATTCTGGTGCTGGGCTCGATCATCTCGCGGGTGGTCCTGCACCCCTGGCAACAGTGGGGATGGCATATTGACGACAATGAAATTTCCAACCTCTTTCTGAATTCCTACACCTACAACCAGACTTTCTCGCAGCCGGTTGGCGGGACGCCGCACCTGGTGTTGGAAGGCCAGCGCGGCGACCTGGAAATTCGGGGCGCCGACCAATCCGCCATTGACGTGATGGCTAAGAAAACCATCCGTGCCGAGGACGAGGGTGCGGCCAAGAAAATGTCAGACAGTCTGAAGTTGGAGATGGTGGAGGAAGCGGGACATTACGTGTTGCGCTCCAACCGGCAATCCCTTGCTGATGAGGGCCGCCGTATTACGATCGACATGAACCTGCGCGTCCCCAAAGCGACGTCCTGTGAAATCGACACCGAGAGCGGTGACATCACGGTGGACGGCTTGAACGGCGACCAGACGCTGGCCACGCACAAGGGTGATGTGCAGGCGTCGAATGTCCAGGGGTTGGTTAAAATCCACAAATTCGGCGGCTCCACGACAGTACGTGGGCTGAAAGGCAGCGTGGAACTCGACGGTCGCGGTGAGGATATCGAAATCGCCGATGTCTCCGACACGGTCACTCTTCACGGCGAGTTCAGCGGCGCCCTCCAGTTTCGCAATGTCGCCCAATCGTTGCGCTACGAATCATTACGAACTGTGATGACCGCGCAAAAGCTCTCCGGGCACCTGGACATGGAGGTGGGCTCCCTGGAAGTGAATGGCATCGATGGCCCCCTGGAAGTGACTACCCGCCAGAAGGATATCACTGTCAACGACTTCAAACACACCGTACACATCACCGACAGCGATGGCCAAATCACGCTGCAAACTTCCACGCCGCCTACCCACGATATCCAGGTGGAATCGAAAAACGGCGCCGTGGAACTGACCCTCCCACCCAGCTCGAATTTTCAAATCGAAGCCTCCTCGCGTCACGGTGAAGTGGAGTGCGATTTTTCCGGACCTGGCTTGAAAGCGGTAAAGGAAGGCGACACGCCTTCCGTTTCCGGAAGTTTCGGCAAAGGTGGGCCCACGATCCGCATCAATACCGACTACGGCGCCATCCGCATTTTGCGCACGGGTTCACACCCCGCCGCACCGCCCATCCCCCCGGAGCCGCCTGAGCCCGCCGGCAAAGCGCGGACGACGTGGAATCACCCGCAGCATCCCTACGCGCCAGTTGCGCATGTGCGGCGCGCCGGTAGCACTCCATCCTGTGACGGTCTGATGAAAATTGCCGCACTGGTGAGGCTTATTTCGGCTTTCTGAGAACGTTGTTGTGAGCGGTAGTCACGGTCAGACCAGCACTGACCGTGGCTCCCCGACTCCTGCGTCATGCACACCAAGTTGCGTATGCAAGTTCAACCCCCCACACGCTGAAGCGTCTGGAAGAAATCCGGAAAGGAAATATCCACGCAGGAACTGTCTTTGATGACGGTGGTGCCTTCTGCCACCAGGGCGGCGACGGCGAAGGCCATGGCAATCCGGTGATCGGCGTGCGGATCGATTTCCGCGCCGCGCAGTTTCTGGCGTCCGGCCACGCGCAGCCCATCGGGGAATTCCTCCACCTCGGCCCCCATCCGGCGCAGGTTTTCCGCCACGGCCGCCAGGCGGTCGCTTTCTTTCACGCGCAGTTCCGCAGCGCCCCGGAAAGTTAATCCCTGTTCGGTTTGCGTTCCCAATACGGAAAGCACGGGCAACTCGTCGATCAGGCCCGGCACCAGTTCTTCCGGAATCTCACCGCCCGTGAGTCGGCTGGAATCGACGTGCAGGTCGCCGAGCAGTTCCCCATTGAGGATTTCGAGGTTCACCACCTTGACGCGCCCTCCCATGGGAACCAGCAGGTCGAGCAGCGCCGTGCGCGTGGGGTTCAGGCCCACGTTGTGCAGCATCAGGTTGGAATGCGGCGCCAAGAGCCCGGCCACGACGAAAAATGCCGCGGAAGAGATGTCGCCGGGAACGTAAAGTTTTTTCCCTTCCAAGCGCGCGCGGCCGCGCACGGCGATGGTGCGTTGGTGGCGGCCGATATCCGCTCCCATCTGCTCCAGGGCAATTTCCGTGTGGTCGCGTGTGGGAAGCTTTTCCACCACCGCCGTCTCGCCCTCGGCAAACAGGCCCGCCAACAGGATGGCGGATTTCACCTGAGCGCTGGCCACCGGCATCTCATAGCGAATGGGAGTAAGCTTGCCGCCTTCAATCTCGATCGGTGGGCAGCCCCCGCCGGCGGTCTTGATGCGCGCACCCATGAGGGTGAGCGGATCGGCGACGCGCTTCATGGGGCGGCGAGAGAGCGATGCGTCACCCCCCAGCACGGAGCGAAACGGCTGCCCCGCGAGGATCCCGGAAAGCATCCGGATGGTTGACCCGGAATTTCCCGCGTCAAGCGGCCCTGACGGCGCGCGCAGGCCGTCCAGGCCCACGCCGGCGATCTTCACCACATTGTCTTTGCGCTCAATCTTGACGCCCAGCGACTTCAGGCAGTTGAGCGTGGACTGGCAATCCGCACTCGAGGAAAAGAAATGGATTTCGCTCTCCCCGGCGGCAATGGCTGCCAGCATGGCATAGCGGTGAGAAATGGATTTATCCCCGGGGAATTGCACCACACCTTCCAGCTTCTTCGCGGCGCTTAGCTTTTTCGATTTTGGTCTAAACAAACCCATGTTCTCATCCTAATTCAACAAATATAGATCACCACCAAGGCACAAAGGCACCAAGGAAAAACGATGAAATTTGATGGTTTTCGGCTCTGTTGTTCCCAATTTCTGCCTTTCCTGGTGCCCTGGTGTCTTGGTGGTGCATCCCCTTTGTCCTGAAATTCAAACCGCCTTATGCCTCTGCGCCGCCTTTTGGCCGTCCGGCTTAGGCATGAAGATGTCCTGCCAGGTGAGGCCGCACTGTTTGACCATCGCCAATGCGTACTCAATCCTTCCTAAGTTGGGATCGCTGTTGTTGGTGCCAAAGGAGAACTTCACCCCTGCGCTTTTTGCGCGTTGGATGAACGCCGCGCTGGGAATCCGGTAGCGGTTGTTGATCTCAATCGCCACGTCGTTTGCCTTGGCGGCTTCAATCACCCTCTGCATCCGTTCCGGAGTCCACAGGCGATCGTATTCATGCGCAAGGACGTCTGGCAAGAAAGTGGGATTGGCGTGAATGTCGATGGGCTCGTGATTGAGGATGCCGAGGATGCGGCTGACGAACATTTCCATGAATTGCTCGGGGTCGCGAATCTCCCCTACCTCTTCGGGAATCCACATACGCCTGCGCACGCCTTGGTCATCTGTGAAGGTCATGCAGTCGGTGAAAATGTAATCAAACTTGGCAATTGCTTCCCGGGAAAACAGGGTCACCCACTCGCGGCCTTCCCCTTGCAACCCGATGAAAGCGGGTGTGCCCTTCATACCGGCCAGAAAATCCAGTACGCCGGCATCAGTGGTGATGGGGAATTTCAGCCCGCCGTTGACGGCGATTCCATACATGATCCCCAGGCGGCGCGAGTTGGCCAGCGCCTGCTCCAGGGTCAGTCCGCCCTTCAGGTGAGTGTGGTAGTCCACCACGGGATAGCCTTCCTGGTTCATTTGCAGCAACTGGCGGTAAACATCATCCACCTGCGGCAGTTGCTCGGGCGGCGTCCGCAGGTCGTCGGGCAAGGGCTTTACCACCAGATTGCGGAAAGAGACCTTGGGTACACCGCCGCAGCATTCCAGCGCGAAGGCGCCGTGACCGAGCGTTGCTACAGTGGAATCCGCCGTCTGGGCAGGCTCGATGTAATCGGCAATCGGTGTGCCGTTCAGCCAAATCTGCACTTGTTTGTCACGCACCTGAACACGCACCTGGAACCACTCGTCGTCATTGACCATGGCCTTGTAAATGTCGCGGATGCCATAGAGCGAGCCGGTCTTGCGGCGGTCGCGCTCATCACCCTCGCCGGCATAGGCGTTGTTGATTTGTACCTTGAAGCCGGTCTTGAGCGGGCCGTCCAATTGAAACGGAGTGTGGAAGTGGATGCCGGAACACGCCCCCGGGCGCGTCAGCACATCCACCTTCAGCTCGAAGTTCTTGAAATTTGCGTTCCCGCCGCGGCCGGTGTAGAAAAGGTACGCGCGGGGTCCGTCCGCCACGATTTTTCCGTCTTCAACCCGGAAGGAGTGACGGTGCCCTACGGCTTTCCAGCCGTCAAGTGAGCGCCCATTGAAGAGTGATGTGCCTTCGTCCGCGCCGTGCAAGGCGGCGGGCAAAACCAGTAATGAAGCCAAAAGATTACGCCGGGAAATCGAAACCATAGAACCGTCCTTTCCGGACTACGGGTCGAGGGCTGCAAGTATAATTGTGTGCACTAAATCAGCGGGGTAAGCCGCACTTTCCGGAACTGCACCTTGCCGTGATCCCCCTGGAGCATAATCGGGCCAGGTTCTTTCTCCTTGGCGTCGAGTGCGCCACCTGTTATCCCCGGCACCTCAGCATTGTTGATAATTTTGGTTCCGTTCAGGATCACCGTCACGTGGTTGGCGATTAGGGTTATTTCATACGTTTGCCACTCTCCCGCGGGCTTGTCAGCTTTGGCGGAAGGAACGATGAACCCGTAGAGAGCCCCTTGGCTATGGACATCCATCGGGCGGTCATAGCCGTCCAGTATCTGGATCTCATACCGGCCACGGAGATAGACCCCGCTATTGCTTTGCGGATCCACGTTGAATTCGACATCGAGCTTGAAATCGGTGAACTTTTGCCGGGTATAGATGTTGCAGGCGTCCTTTCCCTCGTTCATCAGAATGCCATCTTTAACAAACCAGCCCATCGGATGATGTGGGTCTTGGCAAAGCCAGCCGGACACGTCCTTGCCGTTGAACAGGTCGATCGGCTTGCCGGGCTTTCTCACCGGCGGAGTCGCAGGCCAAACCGGTCCGCGCACGCCGCTCCAGGAAAGTGTCTGGCCACTGACGAGCGCCGTTCCTTGCAGGCGAGCGCCCTTCACGGTCGCTTTCCATACCTGCTGGGTTTGATCCGGTGATTCTCCTTGTGGGTATTGGAATGTTAGCTCGCCATTTTGGATCGTAACCTGGGGAAGATCGAAGACCGCGCCCCCGCCGGCATTGAAGCGCCCTTTGAGCACTCCCTCGTCGCGCCTCAACTCCAGCCAACAGTTCCTCGGCAGCCCTGATTTCGTACCCGTCGCGGTGATATCCCATCTGCCCCGGAAGGCATCGTCGCCCTCCGGGCTCGCGGATGCGCTGACCCGCCATGCTGGCGCAATGACCGCCAACATAAGAAGTGCTGCAAATATATGTGAACGCATAAGCGTACCTCCCCTTTTCCAAGCTTCCCTCATCGACGGCTGGTGCCGCTGCAAGGGACCAGTAGTCTAACGCCGCCACCTCGTAAAAACTACAACGATCCGTTCAATATTTGCTCAAGCATCGCCAAATTAAGATGCTCGCGAATCAGCGTGGCCAGAGAATCGAGCGCCTTGGCTGCTGGTATATTGCTGCCAGGGGGAAGTGGCGCCCAGTTTCGACGCGTGCGCAGATCATTAAGGATACGGCGACGGAAAGCCGGGGCGTCAAACACTCCGTGCAAGTACGTTCCCCACACGGAGCCGTCGGCTGACACCGCCCCATCAAAGCGGTCCGTGGCCTCTCCGCATTCGCTGGTGATCCTGAATCGAGGCTGGGTGGGCTGGGCGCATTGCGTTTGCCCCATGTGAATCTCGTAGCCGATGATCTCTTCCTCACGATCAAGGCTTCTGGCACGCACCTGGATTGTGGTCTTTTCAGGCTCAAAGGTGGTTGTGCTCTCGAGGAGGCCCAGACCTTCCATCGAGCGCGTACTCGACTCAACCCCCCCGGGGTCGAGCAACTCCCGGCCTAGCATTTGATATCCACCGCAGATTCCCACGACGGAAGCCCCGGATTCGTGGCAATGACGGATATAATCCGCCAGCCCGGAGGATCGCAGGTAGGCAAGGTCAGCCATAGTGCTTTTGGACCCCGGGATAATGAGCAGGTCGGGAAGCGGTTCGCCAGGCTGCGGCGCCTCCACCAGGTAGCGCAGGCCCACGTCGGGCTCGAGTTCGAGGCTTTCAAAGTCCGTGGAGTTCGAAATATGCGGCAGAAGTATGACCTGGATCTGGAGCTTGGTGGGGTCTTGAACCCAAGGCCCCTTCCATTTTGAATCGGGAAGGCCATCTTCTTCCGCCACTGCAAGATCCTTGACCCAAGGCAAGACTCCCAGAACTTTTTTGCCTGTTTTGTTTTCGAGAAACTCCAGACCGTCGTACAAGAGCGAGATATCCCCCCGGAATTTGTTAATGATGAATGCCTTGACCAGCGCACGCTCCTCGACGGTGAGTAACTCGAGGGTTCCTACCAACCAGGCGAACACGCCGCCGAGATTAATGTCGCCCACCAGGATGACCGGGGCAGAGGCCATGCGGGCCGTCGCCATATTGACGATGTCGAACGGCCGCAGATTGACTTCGGCAGGGCTACCGGCCCCTTCGATAACCACGACGTCGTGCTCCTGCAAAAGCCTCTGGAAAGATTCCCGAATGACCCCCAGCAGGTGAGGCTGATACTGGTGATACTCACGCGCGCTCATCACCTTGACGGCTTTTCCCAAGACCACGACTTGCGCGCCGATTTCGGTGCTGGGCTTGAGCAGGATCGGATTCATATCCACGTGCGGTTCGATCCCGCAGGCCTGGGCTTGGAACGCCGTGGACCGGCCGATCTCGCCGCCTTCCGTGGTGACAAATGAGTTGTTGGACATGTTCTGCGCCTTAAAAGGAGCCACTCGAAGCCCCTCCTGCCGGAAGTATCGGCAGAGGGCCGCCGTCACAACGCTCTTCCCTACGTATGAACCCGTTCCCTGAATCATGATCGCGCGTCCGGACATCTCTCTGGTCTCCTCTGGCTAGCTTTTATGATGCGCTCGATTCCCGCGAAGCGGGACATCGCGCGTAGCCGTAGGTGAAACCTACGGATAGGGAAAGCGAAAAATGGCCCCGGCCCTGGAGGGGCCGGACATTTGCAGAGTCAATCCCGTTGGGGTTGGTGAGGTCGGCGCCCTGCTGTCCGCAGGTTAAAACCTGCGGCTACCCACGCTTGGCCCTGCCGGGGCCAAGCCCTGCTAATCGGCATTTCTCACCACGCTTGAACGGGGGCTGCCGGAAGGGCGGGGCTTTAGCCCCGCCGAAATCGCGGCCCCACCCTCTATTTGTCCCGCGCCCCTCACAGCTTGCAGCCGCATGCTGTGAGGGGCGCGGGACACAAAAATAATCACAAACGCGTTGTAACGGCGGGGCTAAAGCCCCGCCCTTCCAGATTCGTGGTAAGAAATCCGCGCTAACCCAACGGAAAGAATCGTTGCGACATGCGCTGCGCGTGGATCGGTGTCTCAGGGCTCCAATCGAGCTTCACTGCCGCCCCGGGAGGAATGAGTCCGGAGAATAGCTCGGGATGAATGATCTCCGCCAGTATTTCGAGTCCGGTAATGATGCGAGGTCCCGGCCGGCTGAAGTAAGACGGACTGTCTACGATGTACACGCGCCCGCTACGCACGGCAGGAAAGTTGTACCAGCCCGCGCGGTTTGAGGTGCGGTCCATTTCACTGGAGGTTCGCTCGATCTTGTAACCGCAAGGCATAACCACCAGGACTTCGGGGTCGTATTCAACCACTTGCTCCCACCGAATGACGGTCGAGGGTGCGCCTTCCTTGCCCAAGCCGTCGGTCCCACCTGCAAGACGTATCATTTCCGGTACCCAGTGGCCCCCCGCCATGGGCGGATCCATCCATTCCATGCAGAACACCCGCGGGCGCGAAGTGACGGATGAGGCTACGGAAGTGACGTGAGCGATCCGTTCCTGGAGTGAGCGCGTCACGGCTCGTGCCCGCTCTTCTTGTCCCGTCACCTCACCGACGGTCAAAATGTTGTCGAGAATCTGGCGTAGATTGTTCGGTTCGAGAGAAACAATGCGGCAAGGGCCCGCCAAAATCCTTGCCGCCTCCCGAACCTGGGCAACGGGAATCGCGCAAACGCTGCAAAGTTCCTGCGTGAGGATAACTTCAGGATCGATCTGCCGAAGCAATTGTTCATCGATACGGTACAAGCTGTGGGTCGGATGACGATGCGCGCTGACCGCGCCGTGGATCTCCGCGCTGCCTAGCGTGGAGGAAAGATCGCCGGTTGAGATTACGGGTTTGGTCATAACTTCAGGGGGATAATCGCACTCATGGGAGACCCCCACCAGATTGTCCCCGAGGCCCAATGCATAAACGATCTCAGTCGCGCTGGGAAGAAGGGAAAGAATTCGCATGTTCGTTTCCTTTTGAAAATACTTTTCTTGGCGAAAAGGATGACCGACTAACCCGGATTTTTCACCACGCCTGGATGCAACCCCCTCACCCGGCCCGCGCCGGCTGGAGAAAGCGCCGGTTGCGGTCCACCCTCTCCCCCATGGGGGCGAGGGTGGTAAATTAAAATCAATTTCACTCCCGCAATAGGAAGGGGGACCCTATTCAGATTACCGCTCCCCTCACCCATGCCTCATTGCCCTTTCCCGCGGTCGTGAAATCGGGACACTGGGAGGACGATGGGAGGTCGGCCGTTACCAGATTGCACAATTTCTACATGCCCGCCATAAGCCTCTTCCACAATGTTAGCGCGGAGCACCGCTTCCGGTGTACCCTCCGCCAGCACGGCCCCGCGATGCAGGATAACCAGGCGATTAAAGTACCGCCCGGCCAGATTCAAATCATGGATGGCGGCCACAACCGTGAGCCCCCGGCGGCGGTTCAGCTCGGTGATCAAATCCAGGATTTCAGCCTGCCGGGTGATGTCGAGCAAGTGCGTCGGTTCGTCCAGCAGCAGGATTTCTGGTTCCTGGGCGAGCGCCATGGCGATGATGACCCGCTGGCGCTCGCCGCCACTCAGTTCGTTGATGACCCGACCGCCAAGCTTGGTGGTATCGGTCAACTGCATCGCTTGTTCCACCGCCCGGCGGTCTTCCGACCGGAAACCTCGCAGCAAGCCTAGATGCGGTGTGCGTCCAAGCTCAACGATTTCTCGCGCCGTGAATGCGAACGGGATCGCCAAATCCTGGGGCACGACGGCAATCTTGCGGGCCAGCTCTGAACGAGGCACAGTGTGAAGTTTGCGTCCGTCAAGGAGAATAGAACCGCTGCTTGGACACCGTGCGCCGCTCAAGAGCTTCAATAGCGTTGTTTTTCCTACGCCATTGGGGCCGAGGATAGCGATCCGCTCCCCCGCGCAGATGTCCAGGGAGATGTCCGTGAGGATCGGCTGGCCGTCGTAATCGAAGCGCACTTGAGAAACGCAAATAGTTGCCATGCTTAAAACCTATACTCGCGCTTGGTCCGGCGCAAAAGGAGCAGGAATGCCGGGCCGCCCACGAGAGCGGTTAGAATGCCCACTGGCACCTCATTCGGAGGCATTACGACCCGGGCGAGCAGGTCGGCTAACACCAGGAACGCCGCCCCGCTGAGAGCCGCCAGGGGGAGCAATCGGACGTGGTTGGGCCCAAACAGCAGGCGCATAAAGTGGGGCACGATGAGCCCCACAAATCCGATGATGCCACCCGCCGAAACTGCCGCGGCGGTGAGAAGCGATCCAACCACGATCACGGCGGCCTTCTGGCGTTCCACCGCGATGCCCAGATGGGCGGCGCCTTCCTCTCCGAGCGCGAGAGCATTCAAACTCCTCGGCAGCATGAACGCACCCGCAGTGGCGGCGGCAACGATGAGGGCGATGAGTCCAAGCTGGCTCCAGTGTTCAATCCAAATTCCACCCAGTAGCCATGCGTAAATCAGGCGCGTGTTCAGCTCGAATCGCTCATTTACAATGAGCAGGAAGGAGACACTGTAGCCAAGAATCACGCTAACGGCGAATCCTACCAGCAACAGCGTCACCACCGGGGTGCGCCCCCCCACGCGGGATAAACGGAATACCAGCACCATGGTTCCCAAGGCCCCGAGAAATGCCAGCGTCGGAATGGCCCCGAAGCCGAGAATCGAGAAATGGGAAAAGAGGACTATTCCCAGGCTGGCTCCGAAGGCGGCGCCGCCGGAAGTGCCAATCACATACGGATCCGCCAGGGGATTCCGGAAAAGTCCCTGAAAAAGAACTCCTGCCACGGAGAGTGCCGCTCCCACCAACGCCGCCGCCAGAACCCGCGGCAAGCGGATCTGGAGAATGATGATTTCGTCACTTTGCGGCCATGTTTGGTGCAAGTGGACAAAACCCGTGCGGTTGAGAAGCATGCAAATAATCTCCGTGGAGGGAACGTGCACAGCGCCAATGCCGGACGCCAACACAACACTTACGGCAACAAGCACGACGAGCAGCCCCACACCGGCGCGGAACCGAAGGGTGGAAGACCAAGCCGACAGGTTGGTGTGCTTTGACATATCTCTGGTTTTCGGCGACGGCTCCTTGGCTGAGGGTGGCATTTAGCCCCAAAGTCCCGTCAAAGTTGGGAGAAATGCAGCCCTACCTCAGGCTATTACGAAAATGCTCCCTTCCTTAGATGAGGAGGGGATTTAGGGGCGGTGCTGATTGCGGCCTTACGCTTTCGGCTTCGCAAGATAACCACCCCGGCGCTCGGCGCGCCACCCCTCCTGAATCAGGAGGGGAGTTTTCCCTATCAAGTCGTCACTTCCGCTTCCATCCCTCCCCGCCGATGGTTAGTTTGATCCCGGCGCGGAAGTTGAAGGGTAGGGCGGGGTATCCGAAGGCTCCTTGATAATGTTCATCCAGGACGTTTCCAATGCTGGTGTAGAGGGTTACGCCGCGGTGAGCCTCAAACCAGCCGCTCCAATCGATAAGTTGATAAGCGTCGAGCAGATTCCGGTTGGGCAAAAGCAGCGTGTTGCCATAATACTCATCCGTAAGAAAGGTGCTGTCATCGGACCGGCTAACGAAATAACCTGTGGCGGACATACCGAATCGTCGCTTGGAATAGATGAGCGCCATGCTTCCGGAATTCCGTGGCACTCCGAAAGGCCGGCCACCGATGAGAGGAGTATAGGCCCCGATCGGAATGTTGGGGAAAGCTGGATTATAAGACGGCGCCTGGGCGCTGCTGGCAAACGACTGGGTTACCACGGCGTCAGTGTAGGTGTACTCCGCCAGTAGCCGTAAATCATCGCGGAGTTTCGCCTCCAATTCCACCTCGGCTCCCAGACTGCGATAGGAGTCCGAGTTGACGGCAGCTCCGAGGGGCACCGCAGCGGCAACCGCATCCGGGACGCCGAGTTCCGGAAGCAGGCTGCTTTCCACGAAAGCTATCAAGTTAAAAAAGCTTTCGCGAAAACCAGTGATCCCGAGGCGGGTTCGTCCCCCCCACAGCAACTGCTCGACTCCCCAATCGAAGTCCCTGCTTCTCTCCGGCCCTATGGGCGAAACATGGTACTGCGAAATCAGCGCCGACCCGTTCGGCAGCGTGGAGAGGAGATTGAAGAGCGACGACCCTTGATTGAGGATGCTGGGCTCGTCAATCCCCGTGCCGAAATTGAATCGCAGCTTCGTGCCGTCGAAGAACGAGCCGGAGGACGGCCGGCGCGCATAGTATGCGAATGAAACCCGGGGCGTGGCCGCGAACCCATAGACGGCATAATCTTCCAGCCCCACTCCCGCCGTGGCAAAGGCCCGGTGGCCAAGGCTGCCATGAGCTTCCGTGAAATACTCATAGTTGTTCCGGCTGGTTGGAGACAGAGTACCGGCGGAGTTGGTATAGCCGCTCTCGTGATCGTAGCGAAAGCCGGCGCTCGCGCTGAGGTCCGGTTTGATGTCGTAATTGGTTAGAGCGTAGAGCGACTGTTCGGCGGTATGGGAATTGAAGAGGTTCGGGTAGACGCCTCCTCCATAGTCGAGAATCGCCGTGCCACTCGAGCAGTACCCATTGGCGCCGCAGAGGGTGACCGGGTCCCCGAGATAATCTCCGTTTTCATCGGGTATTCCCGCCGGCTCCGGTTCATCGTAGTTGTACCGAAGCTGGGTGGAAGTCAGTTGGAGTGAATTCCGCCACTGTGACGTGGTCTGGTTCTGCACCTTGATTCCCATATAGGTGTCTTGCTCCCTTTGGAAGGCATCGTCCGGGATGCCGTAAAGAGCCAGCGCGTTGGAAACACCCAAGCCGGTGGCTGTATGGCGAAGGGTGAAACGAACGTCAGTGCGTTGGTTCGCCTGCCATCCAAGGTTCCCGGAAAAAGTCCCGTTATGAAAAGAGCTATTGGGAAGGCTGTTTTGAGTTTCGAGGTCCATGAACTCCGCGAAGTAATCGAATTGGTGAAAAACACCCCCCAGCGAAGCGTCCTGGCGCAAAGTGTAAAAATTTCCACCGTCTGCCGAGTAGGTGAACTCCGGAATCGTAGAAGAGCCTCGGCGAGTCGTGACTTGAATCACGCTTCCCAGCGCGTCGGCTCCGTACAGAACACTGTTGGCGCCGCGGTAGACCTCCACCTGGTTCGCACCGCTGGCCGAAAGGTTGGCGAACTCGAACGCTCCCCCAATGTCGTTGGCGGGGATTCCGTCGATCAGCACCTTATTGAAATCACTGGTGCCGCCACGGGCGAATACCGAAGTTGTGCCGCCTCGTTCGCCGGTTTGCACGACGGCGAGGCCGGGCACTTGGCGGAGCACGTCGAGCAGATCCAGTTTGTTAAAGGCGTCCAATTCTGATTGATCAATAACGGTCACCGAGGCGCCCACCTGCGATTCCGGCAAATCGCTGCCAGTGTCCGATACCACGATTTGCTGCCGCAGTGTGCCTACCTGAAGGGTCACTTCGATGCTGACCGTTCGGGCTGGGGCAAGATGCACGGGCTGACTCTCCTGACTTGCAAATCCTGGTGCTTCGACTCGGACGAGGTATTGGCCAACGTCAATCGGAGAGAAGGCAAAGTTTCCTTCCTGGTCCGTCTTCGTAGCGCTGACGGTTTTGCCGTCCTGGAGCAAGGTTACGTCGGCTTTGGGGACGACCGCCCCGAGCGGATCGACAACCTTTCCTCCTACCGTCCCTGTTGCACTGGCCCATGCGATGGAACCAAAAACGGCAATAAGGAATGTCATTAGCAGAATTGGAGTGATGGAGCGGGATTTCAACTTACGCATGATGTCCTCCTTTTCCCTCGAAAGAGTGGACTCTGACAAACGCCGGCAAGACCGGTCTCCTGACTCGCGACGCACTCCCAATTGCCTGTGCCTTCCCACCCATGCTGGCAGTGGCTTATAACAGGCTCCTACCGTCGCTTACAGTTGCGGGGCAGTGGCGGATTTTCACCGCGCTTCCCGTACATCTCACCATGAGTTTTCAGCGATCTTTCCCTTCAAACTAAAACTCGATCCCTTTTTGCGCCACAATACCCTCTTTAAAAGGATGCTTGATATCGCGCATTTCCGTAACCAGGTCAGCGATTTCGATGACCTCGGGCTTGGCGTCGCGCCCGGTCAGGATCACGTGAAGCATGGGGGGTTTCTTCTTCAAAAAGTCCACCACATCTTCCACAGGCAAGAAGCCATAGCTGAGCGCGTAGTTGATTTCATCCAGAATGACCAAATCATACTTTCCCGACAGAATCTCCGCGCTGGCCGCCTTCCAGGCCTCCCGAACCATGCGCTTGTCAACTTCAATATCCTTGCTTTCCCACGTGAAACCGTGTCCCATCGGGCGGATTTCGAACGTCCCTAATTTCGGAGCGCTCCGCAGCTCTCCGTACTTCCATTTTCCTTTGAAGAACTGAAGCATGCTCACCTTCATCCCGTAACCGCAGGCGCGTAGGGCGACCCCCAAAGCCGCCGTGGTCTTCCCCTTGCCGTTTCCGGTGTTGACGATAATCAGCCCTTTTTTCTTTTTGGCCGTGGCCCCGGCGCGTTCAATACTCACCTTCATGGGTTATCTCTCCTGGGTTAAAAAGCTTCGGGATGAAGCGCTTTCGCAAGCTGCACCAACGCATCAAAAACTACAGGGCTCGGACGAAAGAGCCGCTCGCCCATGTAAATCACGTGGTTGTCCCGGACCGCCTGGAGCTGGTCCCATCCGGCGTGAGCCTCGAGTTCTTCCCGCGTAATTCCCCCATGGGCGCCTCGCACCAGCAGGACGAAGTCAGGTGACCGGCGCAGCACATCCTCCAGACTGATTTGGGGCCATGCCTGAGGTATATCGCCGGTAACAGACTGCGCTCCGGCAGCCGAAATAACATCGGTAATGAACGATTTGCTGCCGGCCGTGATCACCGGGTCATACCAGATAACGACCAGAACCTTAGGTCGCGCCAGCTTCCCCACGCGAGCGGCTACGGCCAGCCGTTGTTCTTCCAGCCGCTTTAACAACCTCGCCGCGTCGCTGCTTCGATTGAGCGCGTCGCCCACGTGTTGGATCGATGCCACGATCCCCTGCAAGCCCTGGGGATCCACCACATAGACCGGTATGCCCACATGTTCCAGCCCATCAACAGTCTCTTCCCGGTTGATTACACCCAGGGCCAGGACCAAGTCAGGATGAAGCGAAACGATTTTTTCGAGTGAGGCGTCGTCCAAGCCACCCACGCTCGGTTTGGTCTTCGCGTCCGGCGGGTCATCCGTAAAATCCGTCACCCCCACCACGGCCGCCCCGAGACCCAGCGCATAAACCGTTTCGGTGAGGCTCGGAGCCAAGCAGACCACGCGCTGCGGGTTATCGGGTAGATGCACGCTCCGGCCCAGTTCGTCCTTAAGTTCTCGGGAAGCTAGCACGGGGGCGCAGAACAAGATATACAAACCGACCAATACAACAACTCGCCTGAAAAGGCTCCGCATTAATTCGCCGCCTTTGATCCCCGCAGGGGATCAATACAGTAGCCTGGGGCGACGCCCCCGGGCTCGAGTTTCTACATTTCCTGTTCAGCCCCACCCCGGCGCCTATGGCGCCACTCCTCCTCATCTGAGGAGGGGAGCGCTTAAGAACTCCCCTCCTGATTCAGGAGGGGAGGCGCGGAGGCGCCGGGGTGGTTATCCGCAGCCTGTTCGCCCGCTGCACGTTTTCTACAAAAGTTGCCGCGAGTCCCGGACAAGACAGGAAGTGGAGATGAATGTAGCTGGCCAACACTTTTTTGATGAGGAAGCCTTCGGCCTCTTCGCGTCTGGCCAGCGTGTAACTGACCCTGTACGTATAATCTATCGGTCCGCACTCTATGATCTTCGAACAATGGAAGCTGTGGCCGCGCGCACGGGTGCCGGCAACTCCCCAAAGACAATCTTCCGTCAGGCAGACTTCCGCATAGCCGAAGTTCACCAAACGATCGGTCATCTGCACACTCAGGTCCAGAATCCCTGCCATCGGATAACCTTTGCCGTCGCGGGTCACGATTTTATTGGCTAGATACATCAGGCCTCCGCACTCGGCGTAGATGGCTCCCCCTTCATCCGCGAATTCCTTCACCGAGGCTGTCATTCCCTGGTTCGCGCTGAGCTGATTGGCGTAAAGCTCGGGATACCCGCCGCCGAAGTAGAGGGCGTCGAGCTTTGCGGGGAGTGCGGCGTCCCCCAGGGGACTGAAATCCACGATTTCGGCGCCAGCCCCACGAAGCGCATCGAGGTTGTCTTCATAGTAGAAGCAAAATGCTCGATCACGAGCGACTCCGACGCGCACGCGGGAGCCCGCCGTTGCTGTGTGTTCGGCAGAAAGGGGCGCACCGAAAGACGCAGAAGAATCCAGTAGCTTTTCCAAGTTGATGTACTCTTCCGCTATTTCCGCGAGCACGGCCAAATTCGAGTCGGGCAGCAGGTCTTCGCCGGCCGTAAACAGCCCAAGGTACCGTTCGGGTATTTGAATCCGCTCGTCTCGCGGCAGGTATCCCAGGGGGGCAGCGCCGCACGTGCTTTCAACCGCGTCGCTGAGCAAGGCATAGTGAGTGGGCCCCGCAACTTTATTGAAGATCACACCTCCGATCTTCACCTTAGGGTCAAAGGTCTCAAATCCGTGAACCAGAGCGGCCACGCTGCGCGCCACCGAGGAAGCATCCACCACCAGGACAACGGGAAGGCCCAGCAGCTTTGCCATTTCTGCCGTGCTCCCCGCCTCGGATTTTCCGCTCGCGCCGTCGAAGAGCCCCATGACTCCTTCCACGATACAGACATCGGCGCCCGCCGCACTGCGGCCAAAGATGTCGCGATTTTGGCCGGCAGAAAGCATCCAACCGTCCAGGTTGCGTGATGGGCGCCCACAGGCGCGCGTATGGTGTCCGGCGTCGATAAAATCCGGCCCGCATTTGAAGGGCTGGACCTCCAGTCCTCGTCTGCGAAACGCCGCCATCAGGGCCAGCGTCACCGTGGTTTTGCCCACTCCACTTGCCGGGCCGGCAACCACGAATCCTTTGGTCATTTCAGCCATTGATGCACCGCACGATGGCGCCACTTTCCAGATAGTCGATGATGTTAAGCGCGCAAGAATCCTGCGCCAGTCGAAACAGATTTCGCGCGGGCAAGCCCAGGACTTTCCCCAGGGTAAAGCGAATTACGCCGGCGTGGGTGACAATCAGGGCGCATTGCCCCCGATTCGCTGCGACGACCTCTCGTACCCCCGCAGCGATGCGCTTCTTGAACTGACTGAGGGGCTCGGCGCCGGGGATGGCCTGGTGCGGAAACCGCTCCATCCATAAAGAGGCCAACCGGGGAAAGCGCCTGGCGATCTGATTCCACGAGAGTCCCTCCCACTCGCCGAAGTGCATCTCCCGCAACTCCGGCCGAACTTCCACTCGCAGCCCGATTTTTCCTGCGACGGCGTTTGCGGTCTGGCGGGCACGCCGCAAATCGCTCGAGTACACGGCCCGGATGGGATGCTGGGAGCACTTCTCACCCAGGAGTCGCAATTCCCGCCGTCCAGCGCTCGTCAGGGAAACATCCCGCTGACCCTGAAAGCGCCCATTTCCCTCCGCGGTCGCGTGCCTGACCAGGAGCAGCCGGCATGTTGTTGCGGGCAGGTCCATCATCGCAGGACGACTCCGACGAAATAGATTGCCACTTCCGCGATCTGGTTCGTTGCCCCCAGGCAGTCGCCGGTTACGCCCCCGATTCGTCGGCGGTAATAGGCCCCGCTCGCTCCTGTAATCACCATCGCTGCCAACCCCACCCATAACGCCTTTGTCCCGAGGGCAACCCCCAGGATTACGATGGTCAGGAGAGTCCCCGTTACCAAGGAGAAGGTCGTAATTTTCCCGGCGATCCGGGCGCCCTGGCCGCTCTGTTCTCGAGCCGGCGGCAGGAAGAAAGCAAGGGGCAAGGCGGTCCAACGGCAGGTCACTTGGCCTGCTACCAGATAGCTGTCAAACCTTTGCGGCGGAATGTTGGATAGAAAAACAAAGCGGGCGAGCAATGCGAGCGCGATGGCCAGCACGCCAAAACTTCCTACCCGGCTGTCCCGCATGATGTGGAGAATCTGATCCTTTCCCCAGCCGCCACCGAAGCCGTCCGCAGCGTCTGCCATTGCGTCTTCGTGGAGACCGCCGGTGATGGCAACGAGGAAGACGAGAATAATGACGATCACCACGTCGTGGGCGACAAACCGGGAGAAAACGTGATTCAAGATTATGGCTCCGGCACTCACCAGTAATCCCACGAGGGGGAAAAACACCGACGAACTTGACAGGGCATCCGGCCCCACTTGCGTCTCATGCGGTACCGGCAGTCTGGTCAAAAAGGCGACTGCGCTCATAATGAGATTCACGAACCGCTTCATGCCGAAGCCTCGCTGACCCCGGCCGATGAGAAGGTCGCCATTTCGTCGTATAGCTTCGCCGCCGCTTCGATCAATGTCATGGCCAAGGCCGCGCCCGTCCCCTCACCGAGTCTCATTTGCAAATCCAACAGGGGTGTTTCTCCAATGAACTCCAGCAGCGCGGCGTGCCCTGGTTCCGAGGACCGGTGGCCCGCAAAGAGAAACTGCCGGACCTTGGGCTCCAGGGAACAGGCGATGGCCGCCGCCGAGGTGGAGATGAAGCCATCGATGACCACGGGAATTCGCCGCGAGGCCGCCCCGATGATCAGGCCCGTGAGCCCGGCAATCTCCAGGCCTCCCACCTTTCGCAACAGGTCGAGAGGGTCGGATGGGTCGGGCCGGTTTACCGCCAATGCGCGCTCGATCACCTCGATCTTCCGCTTTAGGCCGGGCTCATCCAGGCC
Organism: Terriglobia bacterium; assembly: GCA_049519635.1. Classification (GTDB taxonomy): domain Bacteria; phylum Acidobacteriota; class Terriglobia; order UBA7540; family UBA7540; genus Bog-366. The sequence continues at coordinate 21,070 of JBEKQO010000092.1, forward strand.
CGTCCCACGCCCTGTCACCTGTGCTACCGGCCGTCCCGTCAGGGCGCAGGTGATGGCGCTGGCGGCGGTGGTATTGCCGATTCCCATCTCCCCGGTTCCGATCAGGGTGTGGCCCTGGTTTTGGGCCAAGGCTGCCAGTTCAATGCCGATACCCAGCGCCGAATCAAGTTCGGCTTTAGACATCGCCGGCTCCCGGGCCATGTTCCTGGTTCCGCGACAGACCTTCGCCCGCACGAGACCCGTGACTTCACCAAAGTCACCATCGACTCCGATATCCACGACCACCACCTCAATCCCACCATGCCGGGAGAGAACGTTGATTGCCGCCCCTCCGGCAAGGAAATTGAGCACCATCTGGGTTGTCACCGCTTTGGGATAGGCGCTGACTCCCTCGTCCGTTACGCCGTGATCCGCGGCCAGGGTAAAGATCACCTTCCTGGTGCATCGCGGGCGCTCTTCCTCGCGAATCGCCACCAGACGGGCCGCGATTTCCTCCAGACGGCCGAGACTTCCCAGGGGCTTGGTAAGACTATTCAACCGGGCTACGGCCCGCGCCCGCCATTCCGGGGCGAGCACGGGCACGGACGCCGCACTGGCGCGAAAAGTGCTCCCATCTTTGCTATATTCGATGAGTGTCATCTTCCTTCCTCTGGGAGCGATCCTTGACGGTCAGCGGCAAGCCCGCAACCATCAGGAGCACCCGGTCGGCTACTTTGGCCATCTGTTGGTTCAAATCCCCGAGAAGGTCCCGGTAATCGCGCCCACTCCGATACGGCGGAACGATCCCGCTTCCCACCTCATTGGAGACAAGGATCACAGACGCCTCCGCCTCCCGCACGGCCTCACAGAGGCTTTGAATATGGCTTCGAATCTTTCGGCGTCCACCACTCTTGCGGCCCATGATGTTGGCCATATAGACGGTCAGGCAGTCAATGAGCAGCAAGTCAGCGCTCGGGCCCTGCTCCCGGAGAACATGGTCGAGGCCTGCCGAGACTTCGATAGTCTTCCAGGCGGAAGGCCGCTCGCGCCGGTGCTGCGCAATCCTGGCCCGCATCTCCGCATCATCGCGGCGTGCTGTGGCGATATAGACAACGCGGGAGAAGGCAGCGGCGAGTTCTTGCGCGTAACGACTCTTTCCGCTACGCGCTCCGCCCAGGACCAGCGTCACCGTTTTCGGTGGGTCCGATGGCATGCGTCAAGAAACCTGGCATTCTGACGGGAAAAGCACTGCGAGCTTCTTGGATGTCAAATTGATCGACTGCCTGAGAATGCTCATCGACCCTCCCATCGAAGTCGAATCAAGCTGCGGTTAGAGCCTGGTCGGTCTCCTGACTCGCGCATCATCGTCCCGGAGCAGCCTTCCCAGAGTTTTCACTCCAGTGGCTTGCATTGCTCCGGCTCTCCGCGCTTACAGTGGCGTGGGCCGTGCCGGATTCCCACCGGCTTCCCCAAAAACCAGACCACAAACTTATAGCGCGGAGCACGGGGAGGAGTCAAGCCGAACTTTTACCGAAGGCAAGCCCCCCCATTTCTCTACCATTGCGCGTCTTTCATTCCTCGGCTTTTTCTCAATCAAACGTAGACGGTACTTGACCTAAGCCTGGAAATTTAGTTGACGTGTCTAACCTGGATTTCTCGCCACGCTTGGACGTTCTTGGGGGGCGCCGGAAGGGCGGGGCTTTACGGGCTGCGGAAAAACTCGTCGGCACTGTCATTCTGAGCATTGACAGCCTTGCGGCTGCCCATGATAGGCAGAAACTCAGGTCAAGGAAGGGTAGCGCGGACCTGTTCTCTAGTGTGGTGTCCCGGATAAGATTTGACAATGGCATGTTGCAATGACCCCCTCACCCCCGGGCCCCTCGGTCGCCACGGCCACCGAGGGGAGGATGGATTTTATTGCCCTCGCCCCTTTGGGGGAGAGGGTGGCGCGCATCCGGCGTAATCGCCAGCCGGGGCGGG
>JBEKQO010000093.1:0-23886 GCA_049519635.1 Terriglobia bacterium
AGGCCGCCATCGGGACGAAAGACTGTGGTTCCCTCATTCTGATCTTGCCTCACATGCTTATCTTCATAATCGCGAAAGTATGACAACGACCGAAATAACACTTTCCCATCAAGAAACGCTTCCGCCCATTTGTGTTCGGAGCAGTACTTGTAAAGGCTCCGGCGGCGCATTGTCGACCTTACCCCTTCCGCTTTGTCCTAAATTGCAGATTGTTCCGTATCCCCCGCGACAAGGCAACAATTTACATTTCTCCTGGGCCGTGGGCAAGACCGAACATCGGTAGTCCAAAATCCACATCTTTTCTGGCACCGCTTCCTCGCGGGCACGGCGAGATGGGAAAGACGCCTGCGCGCTGGCAACACGGCGAGCTTCTGCTTTATCGCCATGGCGACACCCTGCGGGTTTGCGGTTCCCCCAAGAAACAAAACGAAAAGCGAAGTATCTTTGAACATGTCCAAACGGAGCCCAGGGGCAGTATTCAAAGGGTTTTTCAAGGACGGGTGTCTTCGCAAGATTCTTAACTAAAGTGAGCCGTACGATTTCCCCTCAAATCCCCACCCGCTCGACTTCGCTCACGCTAATGTCGTCATTGCGCAGGTCGCAAGAGCCAGGACGTTTCCGCGATTCAGTCCCCCGCCCCGCACCAGCAAGCGGCATTTTCTTGTCAATACGGGGCTCTACCTGTGTTTAGTTATTTCTTGCTCTCGTCGGGATATGCCAAACGGCGCACTTTGGGGGAAACTCCCAGGAATGTGAGAGTTTCAAGCTCCATCGATTAACATCCAGTCGAAGAAATCCCCAGCCCATGCTTTGCGAGTGGATTCGTACCAGGCGCCGTCAAGCGCTTCCAGAAACGAAATCACATCTTGATCCCCGGGCTGGCGTGGTCCGCAATATCAATCACTCACCCAAGCCAATCAGGACGTACTGTCATCCTGCGGGGTTCGAACCTGACCTATAGCACCATCTTGGAACCTTATGAGATCCTCAAACTACATTGCAGCGTCGTAGCCAATCCGCCCGCGAAGCAAGTTAAGTTTTGAAGATCCGACGCTTCGTCGCGCGGGAACAATAAGGGAACAATACCCGTTCCTGAGACTTCCCCGGAGTTCCTTTGCGCTCCTTGGAATTACGTGAAATCACTGACTTAGCCGTTAATTGCAGCCCTGAAAAGGCTGGCGTCGGCGGTTCAACTCCGTCCCGCGGCACCATATTTTCAAGCACTTACGACCTCCCGAAACCTCAAATTGGTTCCATTTGGTTCCAAAACAAAATTTAAGCTCGCCGAAGTTCGTCTCAACCACGTGGGTGAAAGGGTAAGAAATCTCCCGAAAGATCCCTCGCCATTGTTCTTGGCGGGGGAGTTTATGTGTTTTGCTATTTGCGATTTCAGGAGACAGAGGGGTAAACATGCCTGACCACAACCCGAATCGAAGAGGGGAATTCGACAGTTTGTTAGATGAGGCTAAGGCATTTTTTGAAGAAGTTGCAAACCAACCAATCGGCGTCTCAAGGATTCAAGAATTCAGTTGGCTGCACCTCCCCCGAGAACAGAAAATCAGAGCAGACGAGTTGCGCCGCCGACTCCGTTTATTGCTTGCAGCCCTGGCACCTGGAATTCAGAGATCGCCATTGCTGGACAAGCGGGATCTGCGTAGGTTCGCCCGACTCGGACGGACAATGGATGCTGCGCTCCGTTTTGAGGCATTCCGACAGTCCGAGGCCCACGGCCTTTGCCCTGACGCTTCTTACGAATTCAGAGTGGCATCCAGAGAGATTACCGAGCTCTTGGATCTGGTCCCCGAGGCGAATACGTCCGACGAGCCAGCGGTAGCAGTCGAGCCGAACGCCGGGTAGCGCGCTACAGGAAGGGGCGTTGCTTCGCATTAACAGCGAGTCCCGGTCATGGGCGTGATATAGGCAATAACGTACAAGGGTCGATGAGAAACCATTGGACCAGCGAAATATTTCTGGCACGCGAATTGCTGACCACCTCAGCCCGAAGACAGGCGCTGGACCAAGCATAGGTCGATGAGAAACGATTGAACCAGTGAAATTTATTTGGCACGGGATTTGCGCATCGCGGCCCTTGCAACGATCCCGAACCACGATCGCCCATTACCCAACGCTCTGCATTGCAGAGCCGGCTTGAAACTCCGACGGCCATCCCTGGTGTCGTTCGTGCCCTGATTGACCGCGGCCTTTACTCATAACCACAAATCCACGGCAAGTCGGAACTGACCATGGTCCCGCTTACCGCTTGCCTGACCAAGGACGACCGCCTTGTAATGGTGGTGCGCCTGACTGCCTGATTAACCCAGAAAGCCGAGACCGCAACGATTTGGTTCCATGCTTTGGAAATTGCTTCGATCCACGCGAAAGTCCGCGGCGGTTCAATTCCCGCCGTTTCCCAACTATAAGGTCTGGACCATATTTCTCCACAAAATCGGAAACGGCTTTGGAATATAAATTGACGAACACATCGTGGCTAATTGATCCAGCATGCTCTCTCTTGGCGAGGTCGCGCAGTCCACGTGCGAACTCGCTAAAGGCGATTCCTGCATGGGCCGATTCATTTCTAGAGCGCTTCATAGGTTCACCATGCCACCCTATATCCAATTTGAATCCCGCTTTGGGCCTTTCGCGGAACGTCCCGCGTGCAGACGCATTGGATTGTTACCGCAGAATGCTCGCCGCCCCAGGGAGGCAGTATTCATTCAACTGGAGCAAAGGTCCGTCCTTCAGTTTTAACTCCCAATTTGCTCCACTCCGCTTGACGTGGAACTTAACATGGTGATCAGCATCCCTGCTTAAAGAGCCCCAAATGTTTGAAACGCAGGCATGATCGAGTACGAAGTGAAATAACTCGCCGGCCGTTGTTTCACAAAGGAGAACGACATAATGGGGTTGCACGTCGGGCAGACCCAGAAACCATGGGTACGTGCGCTGTGGTGCCTCACTCGCATAAGGGATGCCTACAGTTTTTCGGGATGCAGTCTCGTACGTAACTTCCCCTAACCGGCGAAGCGGCACACCTAGATTCCGCACGGCATTGCCTACCCAATCCTCGCGTTTTTCACGCCCCCTTTGTCGGCTCCCCGCCTTTCGGGAATGCTTTTCTAGTTGTGTCTCGCCACAATGCAATGTGCATCAAGGTTAAGTGGACAGTCGGCAAGATTTAGCGGCTTGAATGAGGGTCGGTTCTGGTGGTGAAATGTTTCCTGGCAGTGTCGTCCTCGCGATTCCCTGGGAACGCGTGACACTTCCCCTCTGGCCAGGGTAAGAGCACCTAGATCATTCCCTGATGCCGTTCACGCCGCACGGTCGTATCGGTGGTGCAGGCCGCCGAGTCGCGCGTGTGCAACAACACGACCCCGAGCTGGCGATCGAACTCTGCGGCTCGGCGTCTCCTTGCTCAACCCGAGGTGGGTGCGATCGCCGTGGAAATAGCGAATGTAATCGCCCAGAAGTCGCTTCAGATGGGCTTCATTCAGCGCGATGATGTGGTCGAGGAGATCACGCCGACAGCCGCCCACCCAGCGCTCCGCAACACCGTTTTGCCAGGGGCTTTGGATCGAGGTTTGCACGCACTCCAGGTTCATGGAGCGAATGGCAGCGGGAACTTCCAGCCCGTACTTTTGGTCATGATCAAATAGAAGGAATCTGGGAGCGGACTGATAGGGGAACGCTTCACGCAACTGCTGAACGATCCAACTGCTGGTGGGATGCCGGGTGACATTGAAGTGCAGGATGCGTCGACGGTCGTGGCTGATGACGAAGAAGCAGTATAGGAGGTTGAAGGTAAGGGTGGGGACGGTGAAGAAGTCCATGGCCGCGACGGCTTCGCGATGATTACGAAGAAATGCCCGCCAACGCTGGGCGCGTTCAGGATTTCTGGGTGCGCGTCGCATCCAGCGGGAGATGGTTCGCTCGGATACCTCAAAGCCCAGCATACGCAGTTCGCCATGAATGCGTGGAGCACCCCAGGTGGCGTTCTCGGCCACCATCTGGAAAATCAAATCCCGAACTTCCCTTGGGATCTTCTTGCCACCAGCTCGCTTGCGCACTTTACAAAGCAGTGCCCAATACAGACGGAATCCACCCCGGTGCCAACGCAGCACCGTGGCAGGAGCAACCAGATCGAGGCTCTTTTTCCAGTCGGACCAGAGCTCGCAAAGGGCCACCCAAAACAGCTTATCGAGCAGATCCAGTCTGGGTTTAGGATGCCGGCGTTTCAGGACGACGAGTTGCTGGCGAAGAGCGAGGTTCTCCAACATCAAGTTTTGGCGCGTACGAAAAAAGCGACGGGCGGCTCCGAACCAGATCCAGAAAAGATCGAGCATGGTGGAATAGTTATAGCAGATCGGAATCTCATCCAGGCTTTTATGCCATTGACTTCACAGCCGGATAGAATTGTGGCGAGTCACAGACCATGGGGACCATGCGCAAAAAACAACTTGACACCAAGTATTCATTATAATAAGTATAGTGACTGTAGTCGCGAGAAAGTTTCCAAACCATTTTGTACGTCTCTTAGAGAACACAAATTTCGATTTGTGAATTCCAAATACGTTCGATCGGCGCAGACCTGGGGGCCGTCGGTGAGGGCAGGTAGCCCGCGCTAGAGTTCCGGTTGGCTGAGGGAGATCGGCCGGCCTTAAGCGTGGAGTCTTCGCGTGAATATCCAAGAAGGAGGCCGATTTTGATGCGACGTAACGTGTTTCTTGAACTCGTGGTGGTAGTGGTTCTTCTTTCTTTGGCTCCATTTGCCAAAGCACAAGCCCAATTGAATCGCGGAGTGATCGAGGGTCTCGTGACTGACCCGCAAGGTGCGGTAGTTCCTGGAGTCAATGTAACAATCACCAATTTAGAAACAAATGTTTCAGTGACCACCAAGACCAACAGTGCAGGTTACTACCGGGTGGTTGATCTGGTTCCGGGGACATACCAAGGCCATTTTGAGCTCGCGGGCTTTGCACCGCTCGACATTAATGGCATCCAGGTGTTAGCCGGCCAAGTGCAGCGGGTCGACACAGGGTTGACAATAGGCACTGCGCGTCAAGTGGTCAAGGTTTCGGCCGAAGCGGTGATGCTGCAAACCTCCCCCACGAATGCCAGCACTACTCTGGAGAGTGGCACTATCAGTGAAATTCCCCTTTCGGGCAGGGATATACAACAACTCGTTTTCCTTGTGCCGGGGGTCAAGAGTTTTGGGGGGCCTATGGGGTCCCTTTTCGGCTTTAACAGCCAATACGGTAACTTTCCCGATCCCACCCATGTTCAAGGGTCCAATCTTTCCGTGAACGGCGGCCAGGGGGGGGCCAATACCTGGTGGCTGGACGGCAATTACAATATATCAGCTATGGCCCAGAATATCGCAGTCGACCCGTCACCCGATTCCGTAGGGGAATTTCAGGCGATTAGCAATTCCTTCGCGGCCCAATACGGCGGCACCGGTGGCGGTGTCTTCAGCGTGGTTCTGAAGTCAGGAACCAACAAGGTTCATGGCGACATATACGACTACCTGCGCAACGATGCCCTGGACGCCCGCAATCCTTTCACCTCGATCGATGGGCAGGGCAATATCATCAAGTCTCACCAAATACGCTACAACGACTTTGGCGGCACGTTGGGCGGACCCGTCGTGCTTCCGCACATTTACAACGGGAAGAACCGAACGTTCTTTTTCTTCTCCTGGGACACCAGCATCTTGCATGTGTTAGGTCAACAGCCCTTCAGCGTGCCCACAGCGGCGATGCGGACCGGGGACTTCAGCGAAGATCCCAACACTGCGCAGTATGGTATTTGGGACCCTTACAGCATTGTGGGCCCGAACGCGCAAGGAATATTTGACGAAACCGCTTTTGGCACTCCGGCGGCTGGCAATCCCAATGGCTGCCTTGCCTCGCAGGTGAACGCCTCGGGTGGTACGAGCTGCAACTTCGCCAAGGCGATTCCTGCGAACCGCTTCGATCCCACTGCCATGGCCTTCATGAAATCGTTCCCTTTACCGAACTATAACAACCCTTTGGCCACTTGCCCCGCGGGGGCGGGTGGATACAAGATTTGCAGTAACTACCTGGGCGGTGTTGGCAATTTCCAGGATACGAATAATCTGTCCATCAAAATTGACCAGCAAGGGAGTGAGAAAAGCAAGTATTTTGCTGAATGGGTCTACAACCCAACGAACTATGGGTTCTACCAAGAGCCTTGGACCGGGCTGACGTTCCCACAGCCTGAGATTGGATACAATGGTAATTACCCCTTCACTAACACGAGCCAGATTTTTGGAGTCGGGAACACTTACACTCTAGGCCCGACGTTGATCAACGAGTTCCGGGCGAACTTCACCCGGCAATATCTTACAACCCACCCCAATCACCCCCTACCCAGTAGCATTAGCGATCAGCCGGAGTTTCAACAACTGATGGCGGCCTCTCAAATCCCCGACGGCGATGGCTACCCGTACCCCATTTTTGCCTTTTCCGGACCTGAGGGGGCCAATTACGAATTCGGAGCCGCATACAACAACGTGCTCAATATGGCTGAAGCTTACACAATTTTGGACAATGTGATCAAGGTCAAAGGAAGACACACCATCACGGCCGGGATCATGTACCGGCTGGAGCACACAGCCACAAGCAGCAACTTTCCCACCAATCTTGATTTCGGCGCCAACGCCGGGAACCCGGTAACAGGACTGGGCGGAGGAGCCGGGCTGGCGGATTTTATGTTGGGAGCCGTTGACAACACTTCCGCCACAGGCATCCTGGCAGCGCCGTATAGCACTGGAACCTCCTGGGGGGTTTACGCGCAGGACGAGTACCGCGTCACTCCGTCCTTCACCTTAAATTTGGGTCTTCGCTACGACATTTTCGGCTGGTATAAGGACCGCTTTCCAGACGACGTAAACTTCTGCTACACTTGCGCCAATTCGCAGACGGGGCTCCCCGGCGAGATCGTATATACCAAGGGAAATCAGCCCGTTGGGTCGCCGTATCGGGCCCTGGGGCCGCGAATCAATTTCGCCTGGACGCCATTCGCGGACAAGAAGACCGTCGTGCGGGGCGGCTATGACCTTTTTTACAGCAACGCGGCTGATATGGAAATATCGCCTGGCGAAGGCGGCCCGAGTCAGCAGACCGGGTGGTATGTTGGAAACTCCTGGGCCCAGAGCTGGACTCCAAGCCAGTGCCAATCCTTTACGGGAAAATGTGTAGCCTTTCCCTTGAGCGACACCACGACACCGAAAGGCGCTATAGCATTTCCCGCTGCCGGCACCCAGTACCCGGCATTGGGGGGGACCCAGCAATTCGGCTACAGCGGTTGGAGTCCCACCGGTTGGCCAGGTATGGGGGGCCCCCCTCACGATCCCTATGTTCAGATGTGGGAGCTGGAGGTTCAGCGTGAGCTACCGGGTAACCTCATGATTACCGTCGGCTACACTGGAACCCACGGAGTCCACCTGCCAGGCGATCATTTCCGGCGCGAGAACTATGTTCCGACCGCCACGATCGAAAAATTGCAAGAATCGTACTTCGGGACCGCCCCCATCACGAACTACTATTCAGGACAAACTGCGCAGGCGCTCGCCCAGCTTTACGGATCCTCGACCTTGCCCCTGAATGTGCTTTTGGCGCCGTATCCGTTTTGGGGCGGGATTAATCCAACCTTCAGCCTGGATGGAGAATCGGTCTACAACGCATTGAATGTAAAGGTCCAGAAGCGACTTTCACATGGTCTTAACTATGGGGTCGCCTATACGAATTCCAAGATGATTGATAACTGTTGCGTTGCGCAGATGCTTTCAAACGTCCTTGACTCTATTCACGGGGAGGAGGGGCAATCTTCGGGCGGGGAGACGCGAGTAGTCGGCAACGTTAGAGGCCAACTGTATCAAAACCCAGACGACCGCAAGGTTGATCGTGCTCTCGACAGAAACGACATTCCCCAGGTCCTGAGCGTATTCGGGAGCTATGACTTACCTTTCGGGGTGGGGAGAAGCTTCCTGAATCAGAAGGGTGTTCTGAACCAGGCGGTGGGTGGATGGAGGCTCACAGGGAATTTTATTGGGCAATCAGGGCTACCGCTTCCCATTAGCTGCCCTCAGGATTCGCTCCAATCCGCCATATACGACCAGGTAGGGGGAAGTGCCGCTAATGCAAGCCGGTGCAACTTGGTCGGAAATCCGCATTTCTCTGGAGGCCGTTCTAAGCAGCAACAGATTGCTGACTGGATTAACCCCACCGCTTTCCAACCGTCGTTCGGCGGGGACCAGAGCTTCTGGGCGAACCCCAACCCTGCCGATCCTCGAGAATGGCAATTCGGAAACATGGGTCCGGTCCTACCAAGCATGCGTTCTCCCGGATTCTGGAACTTGGATACTGCCTTGACCAAGAATTTTCACCTATCGGAGAGCAAATATTTTGAGTTCCGCTGGGAGGCCTTTAACGCCCTGAACCACATGAATCCAGGGTATCCCAATACCGGCTTTTGCCTCCCACCCACGGCCAGTGGCGGGACGGACCTAGTCCATCGGGCAGGTTGCGGGTTCGGACTAATCACCAACATTCAGAACGATCCCCGCTCGATGGAATTCGCTCTGAAATTTTACTGGTAGCCGGTGTTTCACCCCGTGAGCATGCCGAAGGGATTCGAGATTCGGCATCCGCACGCACACTCTCGGGGTGTCCGTAAAACAAAGCCATCGCCGGCCGAGGGTTGTCTCAGTACTGACAACCCTCGACCGGTGCAACTTTTTGGTCCCATGGCGGAATCTCCCGAACCGATACACGGTTCCAGCGCCTACCGCCTGTGCAAGCGGCTCCGGGCGCGCCGTCAGGCTGCGCAGTGGGAGAGTTGAGTAAATGGGGTGGGAACGTCCACGCAAAAGAGAGTGAGCCGTCCTTGGATGTTGCCTTGGGTTGCGATCATTCCGTTATACTCAGTGCGCATTTGGACGCACTGCTTGCCTTGGGTCCAGAACGGAGGGCTGATGAAAATAACGCTTCGTGTGGGTCGAGAACGCGACGTAGTGCGGTACCTTGGCATACTCTTCATGGCCCTGCTGATCGCAGGCTTGACTCCCGCTTTGTACCGCGGTGATGAGAGCCAGCCTGAACTCACTGTCCAAGTGGGGAAAACAGTGGAAATCTCCGCCTCGAACATCAACTACTGCTGGTTTCCCACGGTGCACCGTTTCCCCACAGGCGAGATTCTTGTAACGATGCGCATGAGTGGGGATGACGCAAATCCAGAAGGTGAGCTTTCAGGCTACTGCGTTTCGAAGGACGGCGGGCAGACCTGGGGCCGGCGCTATACCCTGGGTGCGGGTGCAAACGTAGACGCCGCGTACACGCAGGTCATTCCCGCCGACGGGCCCCTCTGCGTGCTGGGAGCTGGTTATGATTCGCTGGAAGCGGCCCCCCCCGGCCAGGCCGTGGATTTTCGTGCCGCCTTGTCAAAGATCTCGCGGGGAGGACTGGAACTCACTCAAATTCGCGATGCTAGAATTCACCTGGCGGAGCCTGCATGGTCAATGCCCCCAACGGTGATGGAGACGGGGAGAAAAGACGCGACGAACCTCAGCGTGGTTTATGAAGCGGACCCACAGGGCACGATTATCGGTGGTCCGGGCGGTGAGTTGTTGGCCACGTTCTACTATATGACGCAGCGCGATTCACGGCGGCGCCGGCTGGTGCTGATTCGCTCCACCGATCAGGGCAGGAACTGGGAAGAGTACGGAGTGATTGCGGCCATTCAGCCCAAGGAGGAGCCCTGGCCCTGGATGGGTAAAGAGGGGCCCAATGAGGCGTCGCTGGTGCGGTTACCCTCGGGGCGTTTGTATTGCATCTTTCGCACGGGCGAGGGCGGCTATCTGGGGCAAGCGCGGTCCGCCGACGATGGAAAGACATGGACCCAACCCGTCTCGACCGGCTTAATTGGCGTGGCGCCCCACTTACGGCTAATGAGCGACGGCTTACTAGCTTGCTCCACCGGCCGGCCCGGCCCGGTTATTGTTATGTTCAGTTCCGACGAAGGAAAAACGTGGACGAATGTGACAACCGTTTCCACGGGTAAAAGCACCCACTACTCCGACCTTGTTGAAGTGGAGCCGGGAAAACTGCTGGTCGTATACGATAGCACCCCCTACGGATGGCATCCGATCCCGCTGTCGGATAAGTCGTCCAAGAACGCCATCTACGGTACTTTTGTCGAGGTTCGGAGACGATGACAAGGCCGACAACGTACGTTACGGCCTGCCTGAGCATTTGCTTGCTCGCTTTTGCAAGGACATTCGTAGAAGCAAAATCTTCCCCGAATTCATCCTTAGAGTGGTCCACATCTGTACCGTTTCCCGAACCACGGGCGGGATACGCTGCCGGGATTGTCGGCGGCAAGCTCGTAATTGCCGGTGGAACGTACTGGGACGGCGCCGTGGGTCACTGGACTAAGAAACGCTATTCATCCAGCACACATGCTTTCGATCCGATGTCGCAGCGGTGGGAAAGACTGCCTGACCTGCCGATAGCACTGGGATATGCAGCTTCGACCGTGGTTGACAATAAATTGTTCGTGCTGGGCGGATATACCGGCGATAGCATAAATCGCAAAATCTTCACACTGGGCAAAAGCGGAGGCCGATACAGTTGGAGCGTCTTTGGAGAAATGAGCGCTGATCGGGTTTTTGCGTCAGCGATTAATGTGAAAAGGAGGATCTACCTAGTCGGCGGCGCCACTTCCTTTGAAGCCTTTGACGCGGCGGGCACTTGCTGTGCTACCAATACGGTGACCAACAGCCTGTTGGTATTCGATACGGAATCCCCGGCGAAAGGCTGGCGCCACCTCGCCTCGTTTCCAGGCCGAGGCCGCTGGATGCCGGCTGCTACGACCGACGGGAAGGCAATTTGGCTGTTCGGAGGCATGTTTCAGTCGCATTCTGCGGATCCCGTCACAAACCTGGGCGAAGTGCTGAAGTACGATCTCGCCCGTGAAAGCTGGGGCGCAATGCCCGCTCTTCCGAAGGCCTTAGCCGATATGCAACCCGTGTGTTCCCTTAAAATCGGGGACCGCATTTTTCTGTTCACGGGTCTAAAGACGGTATGGCAGCTCGATCTCGGCACGGGGCGATACTCCGAGACGACGCCGATGCCGGAAGCCGTTGCTGTCGACCAGTTTTTTCGGCTGCACGACAGAATCGTTGGTGCTGGTGGAGAGAGCCAGGTTGAAGGGCCGCGCCGCAGGTCGGAATGGACGTTTGTCGCCCGGATCGTCTCGGGCAAGTAAATGAGCTCTTCATTGCCAGTCGACGCCAGGCACTTCAAGGACTGGGCAGACACACCGCCGGCCCACCCTTACAATTATGAATTCGATTCCACCTTCGCATCCAAAGCCCTGCGGACCAAGCCGGGCATCTCCTGGACGGAAGGCACGACCACCACATCAAAGCCCGCCGCCCTCGCACTGGCCGCACCGATGATGGTATCTTCAACCACCAAAGCCGTGGTTACACCCAGCAGTTCGGCTGCCCTGAGGTAGGAATCGGGGGCGGGCTTCGGGCGTGGTGCATCCTCGCGGCACACGACCGCTTCAAAATAGTGCTCAACTCCGGCAGTGGCGAGTACAGGCTCGATCTCGACGCGCCCATTGGAACTCACCAGCGCGAGTTGATAGCCCGAGAGAGATTCCAGGAGAGCGCGCACTTCCTTGCCGATTGGCTCACCTTCGAGGATCACTTGACGGAAGCGCTCCTTTTTCCTCGGATACAACTCGAGTAGCCAATTGAGATCGAGAGGCGGATCGCTTAGCGTGCACAACACGTCGAGCAAGTCCCTGTCTGATTTTCCCCGGCACCGCCGCAGGTAAGTCTCCCAGTCAAGGTTCACTCCCAGGGGGGCCAAAACCTCACGCCAGCAAGCGAAGTGGAGCGGCTCACTTTCGACCAGCACCCCGTCAAAATCAAACAAAATAGCCTCGTAAGTTGCCATATTCAAGTCCGAGTGCGGAACTACCTCTCCTGAGACCTCTGCAGGCACTGGATTTTCCTTCCTGCGTCGATGGTGGTTGCGTAGAGCGTTGGTTCGATACCGGCTCGCTTGATATAGGCACAACCGCCGACCAGCCGTTCATCGGGCGCAAGCTTCTCCTCGATGCCCCTTATCCCGCGTTCGATACTGTCATTGAAGTATGGGCTGAAAAATCGCTCCAAAAGCTCCAGGCCGTACTGCTGCACCTTCTTTTCGTCTGCGGACGGATGCGTTTGCACGATTGCCGGCACTACCTCCTGCAGCAGAACTTGGCGCGCCCGCTCACGAATCGGGGCAGGAGTATCCTTGAAGAATCGCACACCTTCCAGAAAAGCGTGGTACGAGATGAAGGCGTGCACGCCATTGTGCAAGTATAACTTCATATCCTCCCAGCACGAGAAGTCGGCGCGGCACACCATCGAGAACACCGGGTTGAACGGCCCGGGCGAACAAAGATCGGCATCAAGGGGCAGATAATCGTAAGCCTCGGTGACCAAGGCCTCGCCGCCCGTCCACATCGGTTCGTAACTCGTCTCCCCGGGGCGCGCGAAGCGGCACATCCGCGACATGACAGTGTCGACCAGTACGGTTTGAGCTCCAAAAGACGGCGCATAGGCCTTGGCGATGTTCAGCCCATTCTCGCAGAATAGCAGCCAGGCTTTTGTTAGGCGCGCATTCAGGACGGGGGCAATTTCGTCCACCACCTTGCGCAGCGCCTTTCTTTCGGTGGCGGTGAGAATCAGATCTGCCTCGAGCACCGCCCGGGCCAGAATTTCCCTGCCTTCCGCGGTGCCGACGATGGCGGTCTCGAAGGAACCGATTACTTTCATGACCGCGATTCCATCCAGGCCGCAGACGTTCACCGCGAAGCACTGTTCTCTCTTCAGGCGGCTCAATATATCCGACTTGGCGCTGGTATCCGCCAGGCAGAGATCGTAGCCTTGTGCCATCCTCTCCGCCAGGAAGCCCAGGCCCAACGCACCCGCCCCGACAATCACCGCCTTGCCACGCTTCATCTCATTTCACCTCTGGGCAAAGTACGGGCTTACGTCCGTCAGCCTCCGTCGTGAAGAACTCATGCGGATCATCATCCAGAGTGAAGCGGCGCGAGGCCATGAAGTCGTTGAGGTCCAGCTGTCGGGTGCCCAGCCATTTGAGAACCGTCTTCATGCAACTTGTCGAACAGCCGCTGGTGCCAATCGTTTTGCCGGCGCGGTAGTGGTTCGTGTCGATGTCCGCAGCATCCACGAGTTGATGCGTACCGCCGAAACACGCGCCCACGGCATACCCTTCGCGGGTATAAAGCTTGAGCATCAGGCGCTGTGCGGACGCCGCGGCGCAAGCAGCGACAACATCATCGAAGAGATATCCTCCGGTCAGACGGGCAAGCTCCAGTACAACGGCAGCTTCCGCCGCCAGCGTCCCGGGCGAAGCGTCATCGGCAAGGCCCGGCGCCACGTACACCTCCGCCTTTTCGCCCAGCAGACTCTTCACGAGCTTCTCTTTGGCCTCGGACCGGACCACCATCACAATCTGCTTGGCACCCTCAAGGATGGCCAGGAGCGCGTAGATCATGCCTACCGTGCCGGAACCGATCACGCACACGTTACCGCCGGGACGTACGCCCGCCGCGTAGGTGTGCCGGCCTTCCGCATCGACTCCCACAGGGTGCGGAGTTGCAAAGATGGACTCGAGGGCGCAGGCGGCAGGTTCCACCAGGCAGGCCTCCTCGTCGGTAACGTTTTCCGGGACGCGCAAGACCGACTCGGAGCGAATCATGATTTCCGGGACTTTCATGTATTGCGAGAAACCGCCGTTAATCTGGAACGAGAGATTGGCGAGGGGCTTGGGTATCAACATCAGGCCGTGCTGATCGTGGCGGGCGATACGCGACTGGAACACCACGCGTTCTCCCGGCTGGAAGTCAAGATACTCGCCGGAAAGCGTATCTCCCTCGCGGTAGCCGATTCCCTCCTTTAACTCGCGAACGCGCCTCCCCACCTCCACAATTCTACCGACGAGCTCATGCCCCAGGACCACCGGAGCATAAGGATCAACGTTCGGATGGCCGTGGCGGTAGATGCCCTTGTCCGTGCCGCAGCGGGAGCACAACAAGACCTCAACCAAGAGGTCCGTGGGACCGCACTCGATTGAAACCGTCTCTTTGGTGACGGCCCCCGGCCGTCCCTGATACACAAATGCTCTGGATTTATATTCTCTCATTTGCCTCTCGCTTCGAGTTGTGCTGGGCTGGCCAAAGCCGGCGGCACAGGTTGCAGCGGGGAAAGCTGCTGCCTACCTGCGCTTCCCCCCTACTGCAGTTCCAGGTTGACCGGTGCAGCGGTGTCGCGATCGGCACAAATTAACACGGTATTCTTAGGGTCAGGGTGTTCCTGGACGAAGGTCACGGGACGGTCGAGAGTGGGCGGATGCAGGCAGGCCAACCGGAATGTCGTCGGCTGCTTGTTGAGGACCCAGCCATCGCAGTAGAGCTCAATGCGCTTTGCCTTGAGGATTGGTTTCATGCCGAGAGTGACCGCCATTGGTGGAAGGGAATAACAGTTTCCCCCAAGACCGCAAAGGCTGTTGATAACGAAGGTGTCCTCCCGCAGAGGGACGACGCGCGTCTTGGAATTCTTGAACTCCTCTGGGGTCAGGCGCGTGAAGTAAGTCGACACGGGTTCATTGAAGGCAATATGGCCATGATAGCCTATGCCCCCGTAGGCGACGTCGATCCCGCCCAGCTCGCTAATTTTCCCATCGATGGCATCGGGGTTAAACGGGTCTGGAAACCAACTTTGCGCCGGCGGGATGCGGAGTTCTTCGTCCAAAAGCTGGAAGAGCTCTGTAACCATGAATCGTCTGAAGCTCATGGGGTGATCGATGCCTACGGGGCGTCCTTCCCAGTCAAGGTATTCATCCATGTTAAACGTCCAGACGTTCTTCCAGCTTATGCGCTCCCGATTGCACTGGTCCGCCAGAATACGGTACTGCGGGCATGGCCCAACCGGAAGGACGATCGCCGTGGTCTTTCCCTCCTGGTTGTTTTTCTTGATCGTGCCGGCGATGGAACGCGCGAACTTCTCGTAGAGCGAGTCCTTGTCCTTGAGCACTTCGACCTTCACCGGACTCCACTCGTCGATCTCTTCCGCGGGCAGGGTCAGCAATCTGTGAAGCTCTTCAGAAGTCAGAACCACCGTGGCGACTTGTCCTTTGAACCTGGGCATTTCGATTTAACCTCCTCGATTCTCATTCTTGTTCCGCGGAAACTAGCTTTCCAACTGAGTCGCGAACCCGGGCAGCCCCACCCGGCCTGCCACCTGCCAATGTTCGCTGTCACCGTGAAGGCTCGATTTCCCAAGTCACATCACGGTGGGCAGGCCGAGTGCATGCTTGTTGCCACTAGTCGAGATTGCGGAAGAATTCTATTTTGACCGCCTCAAAGAAGGGCTGTTGTTGTTTGAAGAGCACGTCGTGCTCCGCATCGCCTGAGGCGAAATCCAGAGCTTTTTGCGCAGAAGCCAAATCGGGGAACTCGCATTCCCATATCAGCGTATTCCGCACCTCAGCGCCGGCAATGGGTTGCATTCGCCTTCCCTTGGGAAAGTCGTCGCGGCGGGCTTCCATCTTCGCAAACTTCTTTTCCAGCGCCATAAATTCTTCCTCGTGCTTGAAATCAAACCGCTGACTCACGCGCATGGTAATACTCATATGACTCCTTCCTCCTCGTGCCTAATTGACGTTGACTAAATCACTGCCACCCGCGATGCCCCAGCTCTGTGAGGTTGCCGGCTATACTTCGGGGTTCACCTTGTGTGCCAAGCCCTGAACGTGAAGCTCCTCGGTGAGCACCTGCACAGTGGCCTCATAAACTGCCTTTTGCGCGGCCTCGAGAGATTGCTCCCTTACCTTCAGATAAGGCTGCCGGATGGCGGTGGCGACATTAATCTTGGTGATGCCGTTCTGAATCGCTTCCCGAAGGCATTCCCTCTCGATGCCGGATCCGCCGTGCAGAACGAGCGGGATGCCGGTTGCCTCGTGAATTCGTTTCAGATGATCGATGTTCAATCTCGCCTGGACTTTCCGGTTGCGGGCGGCGACCCCGGAAATGGCGCCATGGATGTTTCCAATCGCCACGGACAGCCAGTCAACTCCTGTTTCTCGAACGAATCGCCCGGCATCTTCCGGAGATGTGAAACCTCTGCCCGTCGCGTAAAGTTCCTCGTACGAAGGTAACGGGCCGTGTTCGTGACCTAACACCGCGCCCAATTCGCCTTCCACCGGAATCCCGGACGCGTGGGCAATCTTCACCACCTCTGTTGTTGCCTGCACGTTCTCGTCGAAGGGAAGACGCGAGGCGTCCACCATGACGGATTCGTATCCGAGCTGGACCGCTTCCCGGACCAATGCCGTGTAATCGATGCGCAAGTCGTCTTCATCGATGACGGGGACGTGATCCATGTGCAATCTCATGAACCTCTCGTCTTTAAGCCGCTGGTACTCGTCATAGACTGCCTTGGGACCTTCCGCTTCAAACTTGATCCAGTCCGGGCGCGCCACCGCGATGAGGCCGAAGCTCTCTGTATCGCGCAACGCCGCCACGATCGGTACCATCATGGGGAGGTATGAGATATTGAAGGCAGGTATGACGGTTCCTGCCTTTTGGGCATTTAACATGCATTCACTTGTCGTGATTGGCTTCATCTGTCCCCGCTTATCAGGCATCTCGCCGCTCCAACTGGCCGCGATTCACTTTTCCGTTCTGCACCAGCAACAATGTCAGGGCGGTGGCGATTAACGGAAGAATGCCCGCCCCAATTAAGACCGGGCTGAAGGAGTAACGATCCGATACGATGCCGATTAGGTATGTTGCGATAATTGTGCCTACACCACTAGCCGTCCCGCTCATTCCGCTGACCGTGGCGACGGTGTTGCTCGGGTACAAGTCCGAGTGCAAAACAAGACTCATGGTTATCCAGGCCACGTAAGAAAACATCGAAACCGCGAAGAGCATTGTGAGGAGGTACAAATTGGAAACATAGATCGTAGGAATGAGAGCGAGCATACCCGGTCCAAACAACGAGAGCACCATTTTGCGCGATCGAACTACAGGCCAGCCGCGGTGGATCAGCCAACTTGATATTCCGGCTCCGACAAAATTGCCCAGATCGCCCGCAACAAACGGTACCCATAAGGCCAGAACACTCGTCTCAGGTTTAAAGCCCTTTGCTACCAGTACGATAGCGAACCACTCCATTATAAAAAAGAATACTGGATCGATGAGGAATCGACCTGAGACGAGGCCCCACGTCTGCGGGAGTCTTAGCAGTTCGCGTAAGCTGAGAGAATGCGGGAATTCCTTCTCCTGCAGACCGCTCTCCGCTTTGTCCCTCAAGATCATGTCCTTTTCTTCTTTGGAAATCCGCGGATGAATCTCCGGCCGATAGTAGAGTAATCTCCACAAAATCAACCACACGAAGCCTAGCGTCCCAGTGACCGAGAACACGAGTCTCCAACTTCCAAACTTGGCGTATAGCCACACTACGATGGCCGGTACCAGCGCACCTCCGGCGGCGGATCCGGTGTCATAAATAGCGACCGCCCAAGCGCGTTCCCGAGCTGGAAACCACTCAGCAACAGCTTTCCCTGCGGCGGGGTAGTTGGCAGACTCGCCGAAACCTAGCAAAAATCTGAAGGCGCACAGGCTGCGCAAACCTGTTGCCAGCGACGTCAGGACTGCCACGGCGGAATACCAGGCAACTGAAATCGTCAGGCCTTTGCGTGTTCCGATCCGGTCGATCAGGCGGCCCATAACCAACTGACCACCGGTATAGGCAATTCGAAAAGCGATCAGAACCAACGCGAAGTCCTGATTTCGCCACTGAAACTTGATCTTGAGAAACGGCGCCAGCGCGGCAAGGCTCTGCCGGTCGATGTAGTTGATCATGGTCGAAGCGAAGAGCAGACCGCAGATCCACCAGCGCAGGCCGTATACTATTCGACCGCCGGTCGCTCGGTTTCCTGCCGTGTCGGTCTCGGTTCTTGCTTGTCCCATGGGCAATCTGCGTGCCGGCGTAGTCTGATAGGCGCTTGTATCTTCTTATCATGCCACCCGGGAGATTTTGCACTCTTGCAACAGTTCCTCGACGTCTTTCATCTTTTCGTCGGGCATCGCACGAAACGGTTTAGATACGGTGCGCCCGCAAATTCCCAGCACCTGGAGGGCCGCCTTCATTCCCATGAAGAACGCTCCATCTGTCCATTCAGCGGCTATCGCATAAAGCCTGCACAACTGAAGCAGCTGGCCTTGCAGGCCAATGAGGTCGGCAAACTCGTTTGCCTTGGCAGCTTTGTACATATTGACGAATAGGGCCGGTGCAACGCTTGCGAGGGCCGCAATGATGCCGTCGGCCCCCATCATCAGGCTCGCCGCTACAAGCTGGTCGATGCCTTGAAGGACTTTGAAGGGCCGTTTCTTCCTGATCGTTACGAGAAGATTCTGGAACCTGACAAAATCGCAGGTACTGTCCTTCAAGGCGATGAGGTTGGGGCATTCGGCCATCTCCAGGAGAGTTTCAGCCGTGAGTTTTATTCCTGTCGATGGGGGATTGTCGTAAAGAATAACCGGTAAGGGAGATGCTTCGGCAATTTCGCGAACGTATCGTACCGCCTCTTGTTGATCGACAATAAAGTAAAATGGCAGGGTCATAAAACAAGCGGTCGCCCCTGCCGATTGCGCTGCTTCAGCGTTTGCGATTATCTTTCTCGCGTCGTTGTCGATGACGCCGGCAAACACCGGAATTTGACCCTTGGCCCGACTTAGGGCGACTTCCAGAACCAGCTTGCGTTCAGCCGCTGAAAGCGCCGGGAATTCACTTGTACTCCCTAGAACCCAGAGACCGTGCACGCCCGCGCGGATCACATAATCGACCAGCTTTTCGAGGCCTGGAACATCCACCTCGCCGCTTACAGTCAGGGGAGTGGGTAAAGCAGGGAAAATGCCGTTCAGGTGCTCACCGATTGAGACGGGCATGATTTGATCTCCTTGCTCTTCGATGGATTGCCTTCCTCGTCGCCGAGCGGCTCGAGCGCCGCTCCAACCCTCTACCCATGAGGCAACATTACAGCCTTAACGATGGGCTGGCTCCCATCAATGATGTTGTTCATAACTCGCTTTGCCTCGTCGAAGCTAAATGTATGGGTGACGATCGCCTTCGCGTCCACCAAGCCGTCGCGCAGCAGGCGAATGGCTGTGGGGAAGTTGATGGCGGGCTCGGCAAATGTAGGGCGCAGCGTGATCTTCCGGAAGATTAGGTCATTCACGTCCACTTCGATCTTGTTTCTACCAAAGTGAATGCCAAAGAAAGTGATGATGCCGCCGAATCGAATCAGCTTCAAGGCATCGTAGATGCTTTCAGGGGGCGAACTGACGATGACTCGGTCCACTCCTCCGGGGAATTTTGACTTGATTTCATCTTCAACACTCTGCTTGCTCACATCGATGACCAAGTCGCAGCCGAGCTTTGGCGCGAGTTCCAGGCGGGCTCTTGATTGCGGTCTTCCACTCGACGTGCCGGTTATCGCTACGAACCCCGCTCCCTGGAGCTTGGCCAGTTGTGCCGCCATAAGGCCGAGAGGACCGGGGCCAAGGACGACGACACTGCCACCAAGCGGGATCTCCGCGTTCAGCACGGAGGTTAGGGAAACGGCGAGCGGTTCGGTCAAACACGCCCACTTGAAATCGAGGCCATCGAATTTATCAAGGCTGTTGAACCGGACCGAAATGTACTCGGCCATGCCGGGCTGACCTTCCATGTTGTACATATTGCGGCAGAGCTGGGGCTGGCCGCTCTTGCAGTCCTTGCAGATTCCACACATCGTGCAGTCTTCTACGATGACCCGATCGCCGGGTTTGACGCTCGTTACGCTCTTTCCCACCTCGACAACTTCTGCCGCGATTTCATGCCCAAGCGGCATCGGGTCATCGGGCCAGTCGCGCACGAAGTTAATGTCTGTCCCGCAGACTCCGCAAGCGCGCACCTTTACGATCACATGGTCATCGTCTGGCTTGCCGATGTCGAACGGGCGCTCCTGGATCTCGAGGAACTTCTTACCCCATAAGCCTTTGCTTTTCATAAATTCGCCCCTTTCGAGTCGTGAGATTCCCCGAAAACCGCCGAAATATCAGTCAGAGGGATACGTCACCATACACCGCAGCCGACCAAGTCGAACTCTGTCGAGCCGTTTAGATCGCGGCCTTTTGCAGGTTATCCTGCACCATAGAGCCTGGCGTCCGCCCCCGGGTAAATCGCGTCATCGGCGTGAGCAATTGCTTCATCGAGGCGAGTAAACACCTTGTGGAAGGCCGTGAGGATTTTGTCCATCAGCTCTTTGCCGTTCGGCGCATGAATGCCATGCAGAATCGTATAGGTATCGCACAATTGCTTCGCCACAGGGTAGTCGTCACCGCTGTAATGGTACTTGATGCCTTTGGCCTCATTGATCGCCCATGGATGGTGCGATCCGCCGCAACCGAGCTGCGCCTGGAACAAGTCCTGCGCCGGGACCGGCATGGTCTGCCATTGGCCGACCAGGACACCCTCTTTATACAGCGCCTTTTCGACTCCGATGCGGAAGCGGCGCGGCTCGCAATCAACCCCCGCGGATTGGGGATCGAATCGGAGGTTATACATGAAGTACACGTGCTTGCAGTCAGGCGGGCAATAGGGTGGGACCACGCCCGGAATTTTGCTGAGTTCTTGCGTGAGGTATTCGGCATTGGCGATGCGGATCGCGTTGTTTTCGTCCAGGTGCATGAGTTGGGCCCGCGCCAGCGCTGCGGGCAGTTCCTGGTTGCGATACATGTAGCCGAGGATCGAGGCGTTGTAAATGCGCCGCTGGCTGACCTCGTCGACTTCGTCGCCGAAGCAGCGCATGAGCAGTCCCTTGTTCAGAAATGCTTCGCTGTCGGTGTTCAAGAAGCCACCCTCGCCGCCGCAGAGGTTTTTGAAATTGTTCAGGCTGAATGCCCCGATGTGACCGAGAGAGCCAACATTTTTCCCTTTGTACAAAGCGCCGTGCGCCTGGCAGGCGTCTTCGATTACGAACAGGTTGTGTTTCTTCGCGATCGCCAGAATGGGATCCATATCGGCGGGGCAGCCTTGGATGTGCACGGGAATGATGGCCTTCGTTCGCTCGTTGATGGCGGCTTCAAGCTTTGTAGGATCGATGCAGTAGGTCCGGGGCTCGATATCCACAAAAACCGGAATAGCATTCTGATGCAGCGCACAAGAAGCCGAGGCGAGAAACGTGAAGGCGGAAGTTATGACTTCGTCTCCCGGCGCGATACCTACGGCGGCGAGCGACATGTGCAGAGCCGCAGTACCGCTGCATGTCGTAAGGCAATATTTTGTGCCGATATACTCCACCCACTCTTTCTCGAGGGCCTTCACCTGTGGCGCAGTGCCGCCGGCCAGGATGCCGCTGTCCAGAACTTCATTAATCAGGCGGCGGTCATCGGGCGTGATGATCGGCCAGTTGCGGTAGTCACGTCGCTCGATCACCGGGGTTCCACCGTTGATGGCCAGTTGATTTGTCGTTAGAGTACCCATAGAGCTTATTCCTTTCGGTGAATTTATTTGCCTTGCGGACCGGCGTGAGGCGCTGCTCTGCAGTGATATCTGCCGCCCTCACCGCGACTTGCACTCCTCACAACCCGCCTGAATGCTCATTTGTATGTTACGTACTCGAGATCAGTCGCGCTTGGTCAGCCGACCCGTCAGAGATGGACTCGACTCTTGCGGCGCTCGCCAAGCTTGCATTACTTATACTTATTATAATGACTTGTCGATGTCAAGCTATTTCTGCCTGCGCCCGTTTCTTCCCTTCGCGCTCAGGCTAGTTTTGACGTACGAGGCGGTGGGTCCTATTCTCCTACGATGCCTTGTTTGGTTTTTTTCTGGGCCAGGAGCACGATTCCCGATAACTGGCAGCGGTCGCCGCGGTATCGCGTGATGACGTTCATAACCGCTTTCTCGGTCGAGTCCATTACGGTCTCACTCGTCACGAGCACCGGCACGGCGGAATCGATTTGTAGCTGCTTCTGCTCTTCCAGTGTTGGCACGGTGACGGTGATCTCATAGTGCGTGCGAACCAGGTTCCGGTGGGTCATTATTTGCCACAGGTGCGCGAAGAGGGGTGATGCCGCCATACTGTCGTCAATCGCCCCAGCGAAGGCCGGGGGCATGAAGACCTCATCGACCGACAGTGGTGCGCCGCCTTCGGAATCGAGTCGCACCAGATGACGAAGCATTGACCCCAATTGTACGCTTAGTTTCTTAGCCACTGCGGCCGACGCAGGGATTAGCTCGTCGGCGAGCAGCGTCCGAACGATGCGGAGGCGGCCCGAGGCGACCGACGACGTGAAATTCGAGAGCCCAATGATTACGCCGTCACGCGGTCTCTCGCGGACGAAGTTGCCGATTCCTTGGCGAGAATCCACGAGACCGTCGAGTGCCAGCTCGTGCAAGGCGCGGCGCACCGTAATCGTGCTGACCCCAAATTCCTTGCGCAGCTGCACTTCGGTAGGGAGCATAGTGCCGCGCCGATAGATCCCACCATTGATGCGCTCGGCGAGTTTCTCGTAGACCTCTTGGTAGAGTGGACTCATCGCGAAATTAGCATAAACCACTGCGAGCATTGTCATTATACTGAATATAGAGACAACAGGTGTAATCATTTCGATTCTCATGCCTGCAGTGGGAGATTTCACGCGGTGAAAGTCCCACCGGGGTAAAAGTTCAAAGCCCCGTAGCTTGAATAGCAGGAAGGAAACTGAAAATCCTGAAGCCTATTGACAAAGCCATCTAAAAGGATGGTGAGCGAGCCACCGGGCCGTAACGCAAGTGAACCCATAGGGCCTCGAAAGTACGGCACCCTGAAGGCCCGTCGCAAGGACTGAAGCGGCGAAACACTTCGGCGGGGTTGGTAGGGACAGCACGGCGGCAAGGTCATGCTAAGCAACTGGAGAAACCCTCCTCGTCCCGTCGCGAAATCGGCGGAGCAGGGAAACCGTATAACCGGCGACACCGGGAAGTCGGTGGACGACGAGAGGGATTCGGCTGGGTCGGTAGTAGCGGGGAAGCGGAGTAACATCCGTGGAGCGAAGAGGCCCTGCTGTTTGTAAGGGCTCCAACAAAACGGGAGGCAAGGGTGAAATGAGAAAAGCACCCATCAGTTTGCAGGACCTGAGAAGGAGTCTATAGGTCAAGGCGAAGGCAGCACCGCCTTGGCGTTTCTGGGGACTATACGTCCACGTCTGCAAGATGGAGACTTTGCGGGAAGCCTACCGGAGGGCGAGAAGTAACGGCGGGGCACCAGGCATTGATGGGGTCACGTTCGAAGCCATTGAGGAAAGCGGCGCGGAGAGTTTTCTCGGGCAGATTCGGGAGGAATTAGTTACCAACACGTATCGGCCCATGCGGGCACGGAAGAAGGAGATTCCCAAGGATGGGGGCAAGAAAGTCCGCGTCCTGTCGATTCCTGCCATCCGTGATCGAGTGGTTCAGGGGGCGTTAAAGCTCATCCTGGAGCCGATCTTCGAAGCGGATTTCCAACCAGGGTCGTATGGATACCGACCGAAACGGACAGCGCATGAAGCTGTAGCCCGGGTAGCCCAAGGGATTGTCGAGGAGAAGACGCGCACCATTGATTTGGATCTCAGCGCCTATTTCGATAACGTGCGGCATTCACTGTTGTTAGAGAAAGTGGCGCGACGGGTCCAAGATGATGCGGTCATGCATTTGCTCAAGATGATTCTGCAAGCGACCGGGAAGAAAGGCGTTCCCCAAGGCGGAGTGAT
>JBEKQO010000094.1:0-24596 GCA_049519635.1 Terriglobia bacterium
ACCAGTGGAAACTCCACCACGCCGCCCGCCTCGCCATCCTGAATCAACAAAACCTCGCCGCCCCAGACAACCCCGCCTGCCCTGCACTTGAGTAGACCCTGTGGCTCACGTATCGCTCACAAACTGACCTGACTGCTTTTCAGGAGCGGCAGCAGCTATGAGTGAAACGATTCTTTTAAGGGGCGACCCATGCAAATAACAGGGAACACCCTTCTCATCACAGGAGGCGCATCCGGCATCGGGCGAGGCCTCGCTGAATCCTTCCATGCTTTGGTCAACAAGGTTATCGTTGCCGGGCGGCGCGAAGGGAAACTGCCGGAAGTGGTTTCAGCGAATCCCGGAATGAAATTTCTGGTTCTGGACCAAGACGATCCAGAACACATTCGCAGCTTTGCCGCTCGCGTCGCCGTGGACTATCCCTCGCTTAATGTGCTGATCAACAACGCCGGGATTCAGCGCGTAGAGGACCCGAAGAGTATGTAATGCCCGGAAGCCTGTCAAGCAATTGCGAAGAAGAGTCTTAACCACGCCGAAAGGATCTCGCTACCGCTCCTGCACCATTGGGGCAATTAGGATTTTTGCCGGAGTTGAGGGACGAACGCCCGGATGGGAGATACCGACAAGGCACCGTACTCGCGGTGGGCCGAGATCCGGCTCTAGAGCCCAACCTTCGCCGCGGCATTTTCCAGGAACCGCGCTCCCTCGCGGATGTACTTGCGCAGGGCGGCAAGGGAGCGGTGGCATCGCCGGCGTGGTCGCCGGGGATGCTACCGCGAGCGGGACTCCTTCCACGTGAGCGGCGGCAGTTCGGAATGGGCGGAACGCTTCAAGTACGCTCGCGCGCGCTCCGCCGCTCTTTCCTTGCCCTGTTCGATATCTTCGACCGGTTCGGAGGGCGCAAGCCAACTCCTCGTGGTCACATTATACACGGACGCTTGTACGCCCTGCGCGTTGTGCTCTGAGAAGAACCGCAAGTGTTCGTTGCCCACCATGATTTCGGCCCATACGCCGTCGGTCAGCATCGTGGAAATCCAGACAGGGGAATTATTTTATTCTAAGTGTCTCTCCGTCCAGCCTCATTCGGTGTCGCTGTTCCTTTATTTGTTTTAGCTTGGGTATCCGTCCCAATGCTGCACCGAAAGTGCGCCAGAATCTTTATTTCGGCCACGTAACAGCCATCCACAAGTCGGTCATGCCGTTATTGTCGCAATAGAGGGTGTAGGGCGTTGGCGGTGGATTGGCCGGATCCACCACGGCGGGCAAGGCGATGTTCACAAGGCTGCCGGTCATGAGGCTCGGGGCGAGATTCGACGGCACCAAGGCATCCTTTTTCGCCGTGGCAGTGGTGGTGCCATCGTATAAATTGACCGGGTTCGCGTTCGTCATTTCCGCGAAAAACTGCACGCTTCGCACTCCGGACAATCCCAGTTTCGCGGCCCAAAACGGGAAATGTTGCGGCAGGAGGTTGAAGGAAAGCGGGGCCAAAGGCGTGGTGACGGTGATGGCGGTACCCTTGAATTTTGCCCAATCGCTGGGGAATTCATGCCGTAGCGAGAAGAGGCGCACGGATCCCACGGTGGCGGCATTTTGGATTTTCGCGGTCAAGTTTTTAACCGCCAGCGCTTTCAAAGCTTCCCCGCCTTCGCGAGCCGTGTAACGGATGTGGAGGACGACGTCGGTGATGGTGTCGAAATCAAACTGCGGCACGTCCGCCGGCAGGGTCAACTGCCATTGACTGATTACGCCGGAATATTCAAAGGGCAGATAGCGTTCGTCGTGCAGGTTGGTTTCAAACAAGCCGCTGTCGGCCTGGGCGGAACTGGTGACCACGGCCTGGATGGCACCGTAATTGGCGCTGAAATTTTTGGCGTCCGCATACCCGGAACCCTGCACCTGGCTGCTGGCGCGAATGGAGCTGTTTTGCAATGACAGGGTGCAATTCACGCCGGTGTAAGGCCCGGTGACACAGGGGATGGTGACGGCCACGGACTTTATGCGCCGGAAATAATGTCCGGGGCCGTCCAGATCGAACAACTCCTCCGGCAGGCTGACCAGGCAGGTTCCGGTGGCGCGTAATTGGATCAAGGCCAGCGGGGCGGCTTGCAGCAGGCTCACCTGTTTGGTCAGCTCATATTCACGCGCATTCAAATTGTGATAGTCCATTTCCATGCGCTTGATGTCGTAAAGCATTTTTTCCCCGGCGAGCAGTCCTTCCATTCCGTCCATGTAGTTGGATTGCATGTAACTGAGGCTGGCATCCCCCAATTCATGCTGCAACGCCAGTTCCGCTTTCTTCGCGGTCGAAAAAGCGAGCTGAAAAGCGTTGGCGTATAGATTTTGCAGCGCACCTTTCATCCACAGATACAATCCCACCGTGGTGGTTTTTTGATACTGCCCCTGGGAGCCGACGGGAAGCCGGGTGCCTTGTAGGAAGTTTTGAATGTCCTCCGCCTGCTGCATTTGGGTTTGATGGTTTTGATATTCCTTTTGGGCGATGGCCTCGCGGATTTGCGCGCCCCGCAATTGTTTCATCACCTGGTTGATTTCCCCCATGGCCGAGTTGCTTTGGAAGGTCCAGTCCTGCTCGCGCCGGGAATAGGTGCCGAGCTTGGCGTTCATGCTGGCGTTGTAAGAATCCAATTCGGCCATGGTTTT
This sequence comes from Terriglobia bacterium, assembly GCA_049519635.1. GTDB lineage: Bacteria > Acidobacteriota > Terriglobia > UBA7540 > UBA7540 > Bog-366. The sequence goes on from JBEKQO010000094.1 coordinate 2,656, forward strand.
GAAGCCTTCCGCCATAAAGGTCATCAAACCGATCAATTGGGGCGAGCCGAAAGTCACCGTCACGCCGCAACCCATGGGCTCCAAGTTCCCCGAAAAATTCGGCAGCACGGCGAGGCCGGAGCCAATGCTCTGGTAACTACTGGCTTGCTGGGTGTTTTCCTGACTGCTTTCCAAATAGGACAGTTCCGAAGCCTCATGGTTGCTAAGGGTCTTAATTTCCCCATCGCTGACGGAGGGGGAATTTTGGGAAATGTCCACGGTGATGTTATCAAAAGCCATTTCGGGTTCGCTGGAGGTATCCGCCTGGGTGAAGCTGAGGTTCTGCAGTCCGGCCGTGTCAATGGGATCCAGGGACGGAATGTTGATTTGGGCGGGGGTCCTGCCCAATAGCTTTTGGTAGTAGGTATAGCGCTGACTGGCATTGGCAAGGGATTGCTCCAGGCCTTGGCGAGCTTTAATGGCATCCTGCCATTGGGAATACTTCACCATCTCGGCAAGGTTCAGCACGATGGACTCATGCTGGGCGCGCAACAGCGCCAATGCTTCGTTGTCCCCTTTTTCATAGGCGGACAGCAGGTTGGCGCCCAGCGATTTGACTTCCTGGCAGATTTCGCCGGCCTTGGACACCAACAATTGGAAGCGCACCAGCGGCAGGGGCTGGTTCAAGCCGTTTACGATCGCGTTTACGTCCAGCCCTTCGGCGGCCGCCCGCACCAACAGCGCAGGGTCAATGGGCGGATCGAACAGCGGCAATTGCTGGAACACGCCTTGAATATTGAGGCTGTTATGAATTTTGAACAGCCGGTCGGCCACGGTATCCCAATAGCCGAGCAAGGTGTCGTTTTGGGGAATGCAGAAGAACAAGGTCTGCCCGACGCTGTTAAGCGTGTTGGCGGGCGTTGGATCCGCGGCGGGAGCGGGGCTGGGCGCGATGTCGAACGGAATGTCGACCTCAATGTCGACCAGAGCGTCGCTGAATTGGTTGAGGTTGGGCCGGATCGAGGCGTAGGTCTGGGGCGCGGTGGATTCCTTCACCGGCACGACCTGGGGTTTGGTTCCCAGAATTTGGGCGGCGAGCACATAAATTTGGGTTGCCTCGTTGATGGTCTCGATGGTGTATTGCTGAAACAGGCTGTCACCCCAGGCGATGAGATTGTCCAAGTAAGCCATCACGGTCTTGAGCATGTAGGCGGTGGGGCGGAACTGGGCCACGACGAAGGGCTGAAACGGCGCCGCCGCCCAAGCGTTGATGGAGTTGATGGTGTCGTGTTGCAATTGGGGGTCCTGGCCGGTGGAGAGATTCAACATGATTTGCTGAATCAGATCGGCGTCATTGTATTGAAAAGGACGGACCTTCCAAAACCGCGCCGGCGTGGGGCCGTCGCTATCGTCGGAGGGATCAAAAATCGTGTGGAACCAATTCTGGGCGTCCTGAAACTGCTGGTTTTGGCTCAAGTGGATGGCGATCAGAAGTGGCGCATGGAAGAAAAGTTCCCAGTTGTACATCGAATAGGCGCCACTGGTGGAAAAATCCAGATCCTTCACCGGCCAGGGTTGCAGAACCATTGGGGTGGGATTGTAGGCCGGGTTTGCTCCGGTGGTAAAAATCTGCTCGTAAAGCTGTACCGGCGTTTGTTGCGGCAAAGGCAGTCCGGTGCGCAGTAGAATTTGGGTGTTGACGGGCAGCGTCACGGATACCCCGTCGGAGGTGGCGGCGGAAATTCCGCCGGCATTGGCGATGGCGACCAATGATTGGTCGGGCAAGATCACGGGCGTCGCCGCCGCCAGCGCCGTGGCCGTTGCGGCGCCGGCGAGGATGACATCGGTTGCTGCCGGCAGGCTGATTTGAATCCCGCTCACGATGGAATTGGGGATGGTAATCGGCAGGGTCAGGGATACGGTAATCCCTGCGGCCACAGACAGGGCGCCGAAGGCAGATCCATCGGAATGGACGAAGGGGGTGCCATTGGGGATGAGTACCGATAGCGGCGAACCGGCGTCCAACAATGTCAGCGGCGCCCCGGAGAGCACCTTGTTTTGGTTGGCATCCAGCAATTGAACGGCTGTGGGAGCGCTGGATAATACCGCCCGGGTGCTGTTGGGAATGGCTTGCAGCGATCCATCGGGGTTGGCCTGGTAACTGACATTCATTGCCAGCAGGTCGAAAACGGAGTCGGTTTGGCTCAGTTCCCGCGCCAGTTGCAGGACATAAGGATGAAAATGGGGGAAGAACTGGTAATTGACGTTGAGATTGTACGTCGTCAGGATATTGGAAAGGATCGGTCCCCAGCCCTTCTCAACCTGATAGGCCTGGAACGGACGGATGTTCGCGTCAATGGCATTGTGAAAGCTGCTGCCGGCGGAATTAGTGGTCATAGGTTTGCTCCTGCTGGTTTATGGCAATAAACGCGCGGCGGCCAGCGAGGCCGCGTTCTCGTTTTGGGCGGTAAGGGAGTAGGACAAGGCGGTGGCGTAATCCAGGCCACCGCTCGGGATCAACCGCGTGGCGGCTCCCGTCATGTTTCCGGCCAGGGTGGCCGGCGCGGATATTTTACCCGCGCTGCCAAAAACACTGTTGCCATAAGAAATTTGAGTCGCGGCATTCACAATGATGTCCAGGTTGGGCTGATATTGAAAAATTGCTTCGGGTTCCGGTGGGTTGGGCGGGGGGAAAACCGGAATCTGTGGCGTCAACAACACGACATTCCAATAATTGGGATTTACGGTGCTCAAGGCTGGAAAAGAAGGGGACAAAGCCCAGCCATCCCAACGGCTTACCGACGTCTCGGTGATGGTAGGCTGAACAAAAAACGTCAATTCCTCGCTGGCGTTGGGGTCACTTGTGTCCTCAAAAAAGAAGGGGCTGGATAGCGATCCCACCTGGCTCAGGTAATAGGAATAAACCAAATCGGTCAAGGTGGAGCCTTGGAAGCCGGGTTGCGGCAGGTTGTCGCAAACCAGAAGATTGAAAGAATTTACCGTTTGCAGAATGGTTTGCGGCGCCAGGTTGACGGTTTGCAAATTGCCACTAAGCTCGGTTACTTGACTCAAATAGGTGGTTTGCAACACGCCTGATCCTGTGGCGATGGAGGGTGGATCCGCGATGAACCCCACGTCCTTGGTGGCGTCATATCCGTAACTGCCATAGGGAGTATAAACCCGCTGCACCCAGTATTTGGCGCTGCACGCTGGTTCGCAATTCTTGCCGGTCAGGCGAAAGGCCTGATTAATGGCGCCGTCCATATGGATGCGCACCGCCGTTTCATTGCCATTATTGTCGGTGTCAATGGATACGTGGGGGTAGACATCCGTCGCGGCGTCGAAGTTGGGGCTGACGGAAATGGGGATGAACCGGTTAATGTCGCTCGATTTCCGGGGAGACCATTTTGCCTGATAGTATTCGCTCCAATTCAACTGGACTTGCACGGTTTTTTGCGGCGCGCCGACGGTCACCAGGATGTTGGAGAGATCATTGAAGGAGAGATCCGTCAACTTGTTGGTGCCGGAAGTGCCATCCGTATTGGTTGCGGGGGAGGAGGACGCGGCGGTAGGGGTGCCCTGCACGACAAAGGTCAGCCAGAAAAGGTTGAGTCTGCCCCGCCAAATGACGGCGACGATATGGTCGCCCTCAATATCGGTGGTCACCGGTATCCAGCCATTCCAGATGCCATTAGAGTAAGTCCGATAGAAGTATTTGGCGGGTTTGCCGTGGTGGCGCCCGATCACGTGCAGGGTGTTGGCCGTGGCAGCGGCGCCCGCCGCCGGCGGCTGGTTATACATGCTGACAATGTCCAGCCGGGCGCGGGTGTCCAGGTCCTGGAGGTACTGCGTGTAGACTTGCTCCACCAAATCCTTGGTGATGTCCCCCTGCAAAAGGGTTCCCTGCATGGCTTGAAACAGGTCGGTGGCGTTTTCGCGAAACTCCGGGATGAGCCAGTTTTCCGGCCACAGAAAAATTTCCCGGTTGGCTTCCCAGACCCGGTAACGCTTCATCCAATCCCATTGGCTGGCATCCATGACCGAAGGTTTCACCTGTGGTTCGAGGTTTAAAAAGCACCGCTGGATGAAGGTTTGCACGGAGGACAGGGCCAGGCGGATGCGGGAAGTCTGCACCACCGGTTCCATGCCCGGGTCCACCAGGAAATACTCGAAAAGACCATTCGTATCGGTGGCGCCGAAACTGGCAATGGCGGGCATGGTGAGGATTTGGGCGCAAAGGGCGTCGCGTTTTTTCTGGCGCAACGGATCGAAAATGGATTGGGCAAGCGGCCGCCATTGGTCGGGCGTGTATTGGGATTTGACGGCGTTGCGCAGCGCCGAGGCAATGGCAACGCCGGTATCGGGATTTGACGGCGCTGTGGCCCGTGATGGATAGATGATACCGCTCGTTTGGGTCAATACCTGGGGCTGAACCCCCAAAGTCTGGACCAACTGGAGGGCTTCCCAAAGGCGGGCGAAGCCGAGGTCGTTGACCAGAGGCGCGACGGTGAATTGGACCTGACCGCTGGTGGTCGTGGTCTGGATTGCTCCCGCTCCCCATAATTGCACAATCACCGCCTGGATGGTGGGCGCATCCCGGCGGGTCAAATTGGCGATGGCCTGATAGAAATTATAAGCAGCCAGTTGTGGCGCGGTGGTCACGCCGGTGGGAAGCGGAATCGGCAAGGGACTCAAGGGAATGGTTTGCCGGGCATTTTGAAACACGCTGATCAAACCGTCCGCGCCACCAGCAGGTCCCGCTCTTAAAGTCGCGTAACTGGCCAGTCGCAGGAACTGGCCAAAAAGCGCCTGCGCCTTGGGGGTGGAATCGTCGGAAGCCTGCGTTGGCAGGGCATTGAAGTTGACGTTGCCGAAATCCGCCGCGTGGGTGGCGATATAAACCACCTCAGTCTCGTCCAGGTTAAATCCCTGGATCAATTGCAAGGTTTTGGCCAGCAAAATTTTGGCGCGGTTGTAACGTTGGACGGAGGCTTCCGGATAAAGGACAAGCTGGCTCAGCGGGGCCAAAGGCAGAGTTTCGCCTTGAACCAATAATTTGGCGTCGCCGCCGGCTAGTCCTTGGAAATCCAAGGTGAAGTGGCAGGGAATGCCCGCCTTAAACTGGGTGTAGTTGGTGGGCGAAGTGTCGCCGGACGCGACGGCGTTCAACATCAACGGAGTGGTCAGGAAATCAAATTGCAATGTCACGGTCGCCGTGGCGTTTGGCAGGATTGCCGTGAAACTGTAGGGACCATCCGCGGGAACCTCCAAATATCCCTCGAAATGGACGCTGTTTACCCCCGGCGGCTTATTCGGGTTGGTAACCGCATCGGTGTTGGCAGTCGGCAGTTTGGCGACGCCCAACAGAGTTTGTTCCGCGGCGTCGGAAAAATACGATGCGGTGACACCCTGGTCGGCGGCGGACTTAAAGGCTTCCACGAGCGGCGTGGCCGGCATGGTGGTCAGGGTCGGGTCGGAAAGGATGGCCGTATTGGTCAACAAGGTTTTCGTCAGGGAAGCGTTTGATGCCAGTTGGTCGACCAAGGCTTGGAAGTTTGCTTGATCCATGAGTTGGTCCTGCAACCAGGGAAGGAATTCCTGGGCCAAAACGGCCCGGGCGCTCGCCAGCCCAGCGGGTGTGGTAAATAGAGTGTCAAAATCAGCGGCCTGCAGAAATCCGGATTTTTGCCCGCCCACGGTGGACTGTTGCAGATAGGCTTGGAAGAAAGTCAGAGCCTGGCCGTGAACATCGTTCAACATGCCCTGAAGCAGGGTTTGTTGAGGCACAGTAATGGTGGTGGCCGTGACCAAAGCGGCCAATTCGGCGGTCAGGGCAGTCATCAGTGAGGCCACCGGAACCCCCTGAAAGGTCAGGGACAGAAGATGAGTGGTCGGGTCATAGGCGAGCTGGATTTCACGGTCCTGGGCGAAAACCGCCGATGGCATCGGGCCAGTGACATTGACGGGAGTGGCTTGATATTGGATCGTTCCGCTCCACATGCCCATAAACGTCTGGGCCACAGTGGCCGGATAAACCTGGGCCATTTTCTGGCGAATCAAATCATCCGTCAGAGTGGTGGGATCGGCGGGAACGGCGTTGGCGGATTGGATGGACAGCAAGACCGCCGCCAGGGATCGGATTTGTTGCAGCAGGGTGGCCGGATCGGGTTGATATTTGCCGGCCGGGTCGGCGATTTGATGACGCAGGAGGTACTGCAAATCCTCCACGGCAAAACCGGATGATTGAACCAATCCCGCCGTTTCGACGAATTTAAAGGTCTGACTCCACGGCACATCATCAGACAGCACAGCGGTGGCCACGGCCAGTGAACCGTTTTTCAGAGCCGTAAACGGGTTTAGGGCCAACTGGGTATTCTTGTCCACCGCCATATTTCGCAGCGCGATGAAATCCGCAACCGAAAGTTGAAGGCCGCTGGACAGCAAGGCATAGCGGTAGAGCAGGGACAAATTGTCCAAGGTGAGCGGGGCGGACGAAATATCCAAACCTTGGTTCACCAGAATGGCTTCAACATCATCGGCCGCCAGCCCGAGGGCGCCCTGAACAGCGGTCAAATGGTTTGCCAACAGGACATAACCGTTCGCCAAATCGTCGGCGGTTTTTCCGGTCTGCCAGCGGAAGGGCAGATATTTGTTCTGGGTCGTATCAAAATAGGAAAGATACTGGCCCGCCGGATCCTCAAAAATCGGATCGCTGTTAAGGACGGCCGCCGTCAAGAACATCTGGGCGTAAACCGGGTTGACGCCGGTGGTGGGAATATCCGTCCCCGTCCAGAGGGGGAGCAGGCCCGTCCGGCCAAAGGGTCCGGCCGGCAAACGAACCGACAGGGCTTGCAGATGGGAGAGGTAAAGCAGGGCGGTGACCATGTCATTGGAAAAATCTGCGCTAAAACTGGCATCAGATGCGGCCGGGATCATTGGGGTGAGAAACACCTGCAGCGACCGGTCCAACTCATCAATGGACCATCCCAGTTTTTTCCAAAGGCGGACAAACAGATTCAGCTTGAGGTAATCCAGTGGCTGCGCCGCGTTGCCGCCCGCATACTTAAAGGTGGTATTTTGGAAGTCACAAGTATTTTGGGAAGGCGCCTGCAACACCAGGACGGTGTTGGAATAACCCGCAGTCGCGACGGTCGCCAGCCATTTTTGCAAAGCCGTTACGGGAAATTGGGGATAATATTGCTGCATCAAGCCCTGCAGCTTCTGTTCAAACGCATTCGGTTGGGCCGGCGGTATGGAGGGGGTGTAGCCGAAAACATCGCTCAAGCTCAGCCCGAATTTTTGCAGGGGAAGGGTCAAGGGAACCAAGGCAGGATTTAAAAAGCCCGTTTCCATGATGTCCGCCAGATTCTGATAGGTGATGTCCAGACTGTCCGCCAGCGTTTCCGCCGAGGACAGGACGGCGGCATTGTTTGCGTTGCTGAAGCCGTAGAGTTTGAACCAATTGGCCAGGTTGGACGCCTGCGTATAAAAATTGTATTCGGCCGGGGACAGACCCAGTGACTCGATAAATACCGCCGACTGGCTATAAGAACCGGGATTGCCAAACAGGGGCAGAGGATCGGCGGGCCGGAAAGTTTCCGCAATTTGCCACAGGGGCATTTTAAAATAATTTAAAAAGCCACGGACGGTTTCAATCCACAGGTCAAATGGCAGCCCCATGGGGTAGAGGGTTGCGGTGGTGGTATTTGACAGCACCGCATAGGCTGCCGGCAGGACATTTTGCGGCTCGGCGATCAGGTCGGCGCTGTTGGCCGATCCCGTATCATAAACCGCCGTGGAGGTCAGGGCGTTATGAGCCACGAAATATTCCAGAATTTCATTGACCACATCAATATACGGCAGTGCCGTATTGGTGTTCTCACAGCTTAGATTCAAATACGGCAAGTCCGGACGCCGCAAGGTCAGCGCTTGGAACGGGGTGCCGGGCGCATTTTGGATCATAAACGGGTAGGTCTGACCGTTATGGTCGTTTTGCCAGACGGCAATGGTGGCTTGCCAGTCAGTGGGATCCGGATCCAGAAAATGAAGAATGTCGACCAAGTAGGCCGCCGGGCTGAGCACCGACCGGCAGTCCTCACACTCGCAAAAATCCAAGGACCCAAAGAGTGAAGTCATGCTGGGAAACTGCTGGGCGATGGCGTTTTTGGCATTGGTACGGTCAGCCGCTGAGGAGGTCATGGCAAATACCGGCGGCTGGATGTCCAGTTGTTTGGCGGCGGCAAATAAATTCAGAGTGACTGCGGCAACCTGCTGGGCCTTTTTGTACACCAAATTCGCCTCGTCCAGCGAAGGGAAGGAAGAGCCAAACCGCGTGAGGAATTTTTCCGGCGTGTAAGCCATGATGTCGCGGGCCGAGGTGAACCCCAGTTTGAGGGCTGATTGCAGGGATTCATTGCTGGGGGTGATCTGGTATAACCGGTGCACCGTCTTGACGGCGGCGATGGTGGGCGCGTCGGGGGCGGGGACGGACGCGGGCAGTTTCTTCAAAAATTGGTTCAAAGGCGTTCGCCCCAACTGGTAACCGGCCTGGTCCGCCGCTTGCAGGAAAGCCCCCGCTTTGGTCGCCACGGTCGCATCCAAACCCAAAGTTCCCGTAGCTGCCATCCGCGCCACCACTCGAGTGGGAAAGTTCACGCGCACTTTGCGGGCGAGATCCGCCGAATAAGCCGCCAATTGGTCGGTGGCCGTGGCGCCGCCATAATTGGCGGGGATCAGGCCTGATAGTTTTTGGGGATCGTTCCCGGCGATGGCGTTGATGGTGTTTGTCCAAGTCACCGGGAGATGAAAATCATTGTCCGCCAGTACAGCAGGATCGTTCGCCGGACCCACCGTGGTTTGCAGTTTCTGAATGAGGCCGGCGTTGTTTAAAGTCAGCAGGGCCAGTTTACCTTGCAACTTCAGGGTCGCGATGTTGGCGGCGGAAATTCCGGCTGCTGCGGCTTTGGTCCACAAATCCGCGCTCGCAATCGTGGGATTAAAGAAAAGTCCGGCAAAGGCGGTTTGCTGGCTGGCATCCGTCACCACGCTGCCTAGCAGGTCGCTGAAAGCGGAAGGCGCGCCCGCCGCCTTGGCGGCCAGATTGGTTTTAGCGGCATAAGTGGTGAAGGCAGTCTGGGCCGCTGTAATCTGAGCGTCCGTCAAACTGACAATCCCTGCCTGATTGGCCTTGGTCAAAGCTGTCGCGACGGTGGCGGAGGGAATCAAGGCGAGTATTTGCGGATCGGTGGGCAGACCGGTGCGGAGCAGGGCGTATAGGACATCCGACCCCAGCCCCGTGGTAGTGGTTAGTTTAGCGGCGGTGGCGGCGAGGGCCAGCAACCGGGCGTCCCAGCCGGTGGATTGATTGAGGAGTGTCAGATCCTGCTGGCTGGCGGTTTCCTGCGCCGTGGCGAGATTTGCTATGCCCGTGCCGCCAATGACCCCTTGCACGTCCGCCGCCAGTCGCTGATACTCCGCAGTCAGAGGTTGCACGCTCGCGGGAACGACCAGATTCAGCACCAGTTGTGCTGGAGCGTTGTAAATGATCGAGGAAATGGTGGTCTCCTTGCCTTGCGCATCCACCACGCGGACCTCGACATTCGCGCCGGCGGCGGGGCGCGTGTATGGCAGGGAATAAACGCCATTGGCATCCGTTTTGGCTTCGGCCAGTTTCGCGGCCGCGCCACCATAGGCGATGGAATAGAGCCGCGCGGTGATGCCGTTGGCCGCCCCCCTATCGTCCATAGTCATTCGCCCGCTCACAGCGGACTGGGTGGTTCCAGCAATCGCAGCGGCGTTGGTCAGCATTGCCCCGGTGACCGTGTCAACCGATCCCGTGACCGGCAATTTGTTGGCTGCCTGGAATTGTTTGATAGTGGCCGCCGTCCCCGCGCCCAAGGTGGCGGCGGCGGTTTCCGTTGGTGGAACAATGAGGCCGACTTTGGCAAGGTTGGCTTGAACGGTTTTGACCTGATCGCCCTGGGCGTTCAGGGATAGGGAAGGGGTAATGGTTGGCATGGGAAATATCCTGTTTTTTTTGTTCGGCTGGCTGCCTGACATCTCAATGAATTGATTCGTTTTAATATCGTCTTTGCCGGTTGCACATGGCGGCTGCCGCTTTTTCCGGCAACATGCTCATGTTTGGTAAATTGGCCAAATTCTCCATGCTGCGCTTTCGTCCTGGTAGCGAACGATCATGGGTTTGAACCTCGCTCGGTTTTCCTGGTTGCGGTTTTATTTGCGCCGCCGAAACGAAATACGACACCGATCCCGACGGTTGTTCCCAAGGGAGGCGACGAGTCGACGACGCCTCCTAATAGGGACGGATTGGCTTGAGTGGGATCCGGCTTGAAGGGGCTGGACGGCAGTGCTTGCGGGCCGGTCGGAACGGACAACTTGCCGACGATATCTATTCTGAGGGCGCCGACATGCAAGGGCACATCCAAACCAACCTTGACCCCGGGATGGGCGCCGAAGCTGGTTTCAACTTTCAATTTTTCCGCGTCGACGGTCACACCCGCAACTTTTGGATTTGACCTTTCCTTGTGCTGAAGCTCCACGCTGGCGCTATAAGTTGGATTACCCTGACTATCTTCTGAGTAACCAACCCCCAATTTAACCTGGTCTTTGGTTAGCGCACCGGTCGCCCCCTCCAACCCGGCTGACAGAAGCGGTGCGGCCAGTTTTCTCCCCGACACCGATCCGACAATGGGAACGTCGAGTTTAGCATTGGTAATGGCCAGGGCAGCCACGATGCCGCCCAAACCCAAGGCCGGTAATCCGACGCCGATCACGGTTCCCACCGGGTCGGTTTTCAGATTCAATTTCAACTGGTCGGCGAGTGTTTTGAGAACCTTCTTTTCCAGGGCTTGGACCTCGGGCGTTTTTTCGACGGTTTTGGCGGCTGCAAGAGCCAGAGCGCCAGCATCCGTGCCGACTTGCGAGCCTTCGGAGGCGTAGGTGAGCGGGACGTACGTCACTCGGAACTGCGGAGGCGGGGACGGTGGTGGTGGCACTACCACGGGCGGTTGACCTTGGGTTCCCTTGGTATCAATGAGACGGATGGGGTTGCCATTAACATAACCGAAGAGATTCAAACCGTCGCTGATTCCGGACGGATCGCACGCCACCCATCGTCCCAACCAGGGCGCATAGTACCGGGCGCCGTGATAGTTCAACCCGGTCTCCTCATCGCGCTCTTTGCCGGTATAACGGTAACGCTTCGCCGCCGAGCTGAGGGTCTGGCTGACCCCTTGGTAGGAAGTGCTGCCATAAGGATAGTATTCCTCATAAGAAATAATTTGCGCCTGATTGTCCAATTCCAGGCAGGCGGAGCCGAGGTCGTTGCCAAATTGACACCGGATAAGTTGAGCCGGTGTGCCATCGTTTCCATGGGTCCGCAGTTCGATCAAGGCAACGCGCTGCTTTCCGTCCATAACGTGCAGGCTCTGTCTTTCCAGAGTCACGGCGGCGGCGTTGTTGTATTCACGGTAGACTTCAAATCCGCCGAGATAAATGCGTTGCTTGACCAGGCCGCCGCCGGAAGCCTCGGTGGCTTTGATGACCCGTTCGCCGGAGGTGTCGTAAACATAGTAAGTCCGCTCGCCTTGATGCTGGGTGCCATCCTCATCCTGGGCATTGACCGCTTGGCGCTGGGTCATCGCAATCTGGTCCTTGAAATCCCATTGCATAGCCGGCAGTTGTGGCAGGCGCAGCATGTTCCCGTGGGCGTCGTAGCCATTTCCCGAAACACTGTAGGTTTCCGTGTTCCCTCCAACGGCTGTGCTAGTCAGGCGGTTGTTTTGTCGGCCCGCTTCGATAACACTGTTTTCGTTGCAGGCATAAATGCGGGTCCAGCCGGGATTGGCCGGGCTGGAACCGAGGTGTTGAAGTTGTTGAAAATTCCCTGCCGCGTCGTAGCTAAAGTTTTCAATATAAGTCCCCATTGCTTTGCCATCGTTGGGATGCGGCAGATTGATGTTTGTCCAATCGTTGTACGATTGCGGCGTGGGCGCATTGGGGGTGCCGCCGGTTTGGCCGAGATGTTCCCGCCCGGCGGCCTTGATTAACCGGTAAATCGCGTCGTACGTGTAATCCGCGCTCGGTTCGACGCGTTGGTTATTGAAATAAATAGTCTGCTGGGCGTCATCCTGAATATGGGTGAGGTTGCCGACCGGATCATAAAAATATTGCAAATCCTGCATCTGGGAGTTGTCGGAGGAGCGCGTGGTCAGCAAATGGGTGAGCCGGAAGGTTTTATCGTCATAGGTGTAAGTCGTGCCGGCGCCGTTCCTATAAGCAACGGCGGTTCGCTGCCCTTTTTCGTCATAATCAATATTGGTTATGGTATGAAATGAGGCGGTGCCGGTGGCCAGAAGGCCGGCGGGTTCCGCAGACTGCTGCAGCCAGGTATCGATGGTTGCCAGCAGATTGGCCTCGTTATAGCCCAGTTGAAGGATGTTTAGCATGGTTCCGGCGCTGTTGCTGTATGGGGCGATTTGTTGGATGACGCGGTTTAATGCGTCATAACTGCCGGAATGGGTGAACGTTTCGCCACCCAACGCGGGATTCTGATTCCAGTCGGCGGTATCCTTGTAGTCCTGGAGCAACTGCCGCTGGCCGCGCAACAGATTCCCTTTGAAATCATAACCCACGTCAAGCTTGGTCAACGGGTTTGTGCCAAAGTTGCTGATCACACCGGCGGCATCGAAAACCTGGTGGATTTTGCCCCGGCTATTGGTTGATTCGGGGCTGGCGGGGCCGCTTGGTTTGCTATCGCCGTAAATAGTTTTCTCGGCCACCACATTGTTCAAGCCATTGCCGGTGACCGTCAAACCGATTGGCCGTTGCAATTCGTCATAACTGATCGTCCGCACAGATCCGCGAGCATCCCAAAGCCGGATTGGTTTGCCCGCGACATTGCCGAGCAACCAACGCTCGCCGGCATCCATGCTTTGGGAATAAATCTTGTTCTTGACCTGGCCATAATCGTAATTCATCACCACCCGACCCAAGGCGTCGAGGACGGAAAGCGGGTTGCCTTCAATATCCAACTCCGTGCGCGTGGCATAAAATTGGTCGGTGATAACGCCGTTGACGGGCCCCCGATTGTGCGCGACGGAAAGAAACTGGCGGCCCAGGACATCAAAGAGCGCGGTGGCCGGTGTGCCGGCGTGCGCGGCGGCCTTGTTGGCGGCGTCCAATTCGCAGCTTTGGTCCGTGGCGTCGGGAAAGGCGGCGGCGGCGCTGGCCGCGTTGGTGCGCAACTGATACCAGGTGGGCAGGTAATCAGCCGCCAGCAGCAGGCTGAACAAGTCGCCAACATCCGGGTCGGCCTGGGGATTCATCTGAACCGTGTCGTTGCCATCCCACGTTTGCTGCCGCCAAGGATCAAAAACGACTTTTTCCCATGTGTTATTGGGATGAAGCGTCGCCACCACCCGTTCCAAGGGATCGTAGAACAAAGTGGAAGTGACGCCGACCTTGTTGGCAAACTCGAAATCATGGGTGGCGCTGAAGAACGGCTCATACTTGCGGACCGGTTTGCCTTTGTTGTTCAAAACCGTCCAACCGGAACCGATCCAGCGCGGGTTGACCACCGGGGCCTCGGTGTCGGTGAGATCCAACGCCCCGGGTTCGGCTTGGGCTTTCTTCTGGATTTCCCGGCCCAAGCCGTCGGAATAGCTGAAGCTGACCTGGACTTTGCTTGGTTGGCCGGCCGCCTGATCAGCGACATGGGTTTCGCGAACGATCTTGGCGGCAAACACCGGTTTCCACTGGGTTGGGTCGGTGGGGTTGGCGGTTTGCGTGTCACTAAAACGATTCAAATCATAGACGATGCGCGAGGTCGCGGTGCCCAAGAGTCCTGGCGCCAAAGTGAGGGGGTTCACATCGTAAATGAAACCGGCAATGTCCGACGGCAGCAGGTCCACGGTAAAGGTGGTGAATGAATCGCCGCTTTCCGAGTTGCTCGTTGCCGTGACTTTTCCTTTCACGGCGACGCCCACGACCATGCCAAGGGAATCAAAGACGACGGCCGCGTGATTGCCGTTGGGATCGGTAACTTCCGCCGGCTGAAGCACACGATAGTCATTTTGGGCAACAACTGTGTTGCCCAAAGCGTCCTGCGTTTGATTCAACAACACATTGTAAGAGTCGTAAGTCAGCCACGTGTATTGTCCGAACGGATCGCGGCGCGCTTGTGGCAAAAAGAAATTCGCCGCCGCAAGAGTGGCGTTCTGAACCAAGGGATTCGGCGGATTTTGGGGAACGGGTGAATAAATTGTCTGGCCGGAGGGAATCCACCAATTGGTGTCGCCCTGACTGTTAACGTAACCGCCGCCGCTGTTGGTGTATCCGCCACCACCCACGCTGCCGACATCCGTCAGGATTGTCGACAAGGCGGCCGCGCTGGCTGGTTTGTTCGGGTTGGTGTTGTTATTAACGAAAATTTGCTGGGCGAGATTTGCGGTCAGGGTCAGTTTATAGGTTTCGTAGACCAGACCCAGAGATTCGGTCTGGCCGAACGCCGCCGGCCCGGAAAGGTCGTTCTTATAATACAAGGTGCGCACATCTTGAACCAACCGTTTTTGGGTTTTTGTCGGATCCGGCGCGATTTCATAGGCGATTTCCCCGGCGGCCGCCACCAAAGCCGTTAGATCGGAAAACAAATATAATACCGACTCATCAGGGCGCGGGGGGCGCGTCAGCTCATAAACAAACGCCTCTGCCGGCAACGGCCCGCGATAGGCACCGGCACCGTCGATGACGGAAGTGAAAGTATTCTCGCTGAGCAGGAGCAACGCGGCCTGTTGTTCGGTGGCCACAAAGGCTGAGGGGTCCACCGCCAGATTCGGCGCGGTTCCAGGAATGGGCGCCGGAGCCACTGGCAAACCGGAGGCCGGCACGTTTCTGCCGTAAGCGACGCTGATGCTCTGGAGGACATTGCCTAACGGGTCCGCCCGCAAAACCGCATCGTGGGTGACGCGCGGATCGGCCGGATTCCTTTCCTGGTGATAATCCAGGGTCTCCCGCGCATGACTAAAAAAAACGCCGTAACGGTTGGCGCTCTGCGGCTGAAAACATTCAATGGTGTAATTGCGGGCGGAGACGCTATAGGGGATTCCGGCCTTGGTCGTGCCGTCATTGGCGTAGATTTCCTGGCGGAGGATGCTGCCTTTCAACGCGCGGATGGCCTCACGTTCTTCTTCGCCGGTGAGCAAATACGGAACGCGGGTACCGTCGGGCTGATATATGTCCGTCGGCAAAGTGATGTCGGGCAGCAATGAAGCAAGAAATGCCGCCCACTTCTGCGCAAATTGCGGATCGCTTGCGTCGGGCGCGCCATAGTAATCACGGGCCATGTGCTGATTAATGGTCTTTTCATCCGGCCAGGCGCCGGTATGAAACCACGTCTTCGTCACCACCGGCGGAACATGCAGGGCATCGGCTTCGTTGTCCGTATCCTCGGTGAAAAGGCTCCCGGAATCGCCAAAAGATTCCGCGTCGGTCTGCTCCACATAGCCAAAGCCTCGAAACTCACGCTCCACACCGTCGTAATAGCCATGACGATAGCGGTAAGTGGAGACCAACCGGGTTCGTCCAATGAAATCGAAGACTTCCACCCGTTCAGCGACTTGAACCGGGAAGGCCAGTTTGGTCACCCAGGGCGTGCCCGCCACCAAGTCTTCCACATAAAACTTGGTCGAGGACGCGTAGCGAACACGGGTCTCGGCGCCAAGGTTGTTGATGATGCCGGTGAGCAAGTGAGGTTTCTGGCCACCCATGAGGTCCACATATTTCATTTGCCGCCCGCTGTCACTGGCAAGGGGTGAGGACCAAACCAGACACGCCGTGCCGCTGCCGAGCAAATCCACCGTGGTTAGCGAGGCGAGATTATTAATGGCGGGAAAGTCTGCCAGGGTGGTCTCGTCCGACCAACTGTTCCCGGACTGGTTGTGGTAGATGGCCACGCCCCGGGCGGCCAAATAGATGATGTCGGTCGTGCCACAGCCATCAATGTCCGCCAGACGAATGCGCCGCGGGTCGAACAGGTCGGGAGTGTCGAAACCCGGCGAATTGTCCATGGTCACTTTGGCGCCGAAACGACCATACCCGCAATTGGGCCAATAACACACTTCCCCCTGGCGAATACGGACGATGTCGGTTAGTCCGTCGCCGGTCATGTCCGCCTGAAAAATGGATTGGGTCGGGTCGTTGAAAATCAGGGCGGGGCCTTGCTCATCGTCATAGGGCTTACGAGCATATTGCCGGGGGCCAAACCCCGCCCGGCCCAGAGATTGGTACCACGCCATGACCTCGTCTTCGGAAACGAGGATATCCGTCAACCCGTCACCGTCGACGTCGAGAAATTTCAGGTTGGGGTTTCGCGTATCCAAATTGGGAAAGCTCGGGAATGGACTAAAGTCCTCCCAATCCGCAAGGTCAGTTCGTTCATAGTAACCGCGCCGAGGTTCCTCGAAATTGACCAGGGCCTGATGTCCGTCTGACGCCAGGCTCATGAATTGCGGCCGGGCGCCCGCCGGGACGGAGCCAGGTTGGGAGCCGAGCAATTCGACCGGTGCAAACCGGGGCAGCGTCTGGGCGGCGCCGTCCTCGGTAATCATATTAATCGGACTAATGTTGCGTTTGTAAAACAGCGCGCCGGATTGTTGGGTGAGGATGCCCGAGAGACCCTCGCCATCCAGGTCCAGCCACTGGTATTTGGAGCCGTCAAGTCCCATGGGAAGATTTTCCAGACTTGCGGGTTCAACGGTTCGCACTGTCGGGTCAATGACCGCTGTCGAATACGTAAATTCCAACGGTGGAAACGCTTTGCTGACATATGACTTGCCGGCATCATCCAACGCATAACCCGTTGGCGTGATGGACAGGAGTTTAGTGGCGATGGGATTGCCCAGGAGCGGCGAGGCCGGGTCCGATTGGTCGTAGGAAAAATTGGTTGAATGGACGAGTCCATCATAGCCAGCCTCCCCGTTTTTACCTTTGGGGAAATGATGGAACATCAAAATGCGCTGACATAAGCGATTGGTTCGTACTTCGAATGTGGACCGAAACGTCGAGAACGGATCCGCCCGCGCGGCCCATTGGCGGGCGGGATCCTCCGCCGGCAAAGGTGTGGTGGGGTTGTGTTCGCCGTAATCAAACACCACCTCAAAGAGCCAGTCAGAGCGTTGGGAGAGATCCTCCCCGAACTGATAAGGTGTTTGCGTCCCGTAAAGGATGCGTTTGACAAACAAGTTGGTCCAACGCGCATAGCCATTCTGGCGGTTGCGTTCATTCGCGGCGGCCAGATTGAGGCCCGCCGTGTCTTCCGCCTTGTATTCGTAGAAGATGACGTTGCCTTTGTCATCGAACGTTGTCTCCAGCAGCCATTTGAAAATCCGGGACAGGTCGGAGGGATCCGCCAGGCGGCACAGTGGATTGACGCCATAAATGCTGGTGACATTATCCTTGGTGGTGGCGCGCCAATGGAGATCGCCGTCGGACTTTCGTTGCCACCGCTCAATGCGGGCAAACAAGCCTTCAATGCGCGGGCGATAGCGTTTGAGGGCGTAGTTCTGTCCATTCCACACGGCGTCCGGCGTTGCCACGGCCAGCCATTCGCCGCCTTGCAATCCCAGCGCAGGCATCAGGTCTTCCGCCTCGGAAAGGATGAAAACATCCGATTCCGCGGCATCGTCGTATAAGGGAAGTCCCTTATCCGTTTTTCGGGTCACGGACGGGATGGAAAAATGCCAGCCTAGGCCAAAGGGACCGTTGCCCGCACCGGAATCATAGGAAAGCGAAAGTTTTGGAAAAAAATCAGCGCGTCCTGGCGACGTGAAAACCGGGACCGTAAAAGCGCCCGTGCCCGTAACCGGATTGACGGAGAATTTTTCACCAATCCCGCGAATCGCCCCACCACCCTTCGGAAGATTAATCGAATTCACAGGGGCAGCATGATTTGGTGTCTCAGCGCCCGCGCTGTACTGCGATTTCTCCTTTTCTTGATTCGCCATACAGAACTCCCCGCATGGTGGTTATTAAGATATGATTGCGGGAGTAATAATGAGTCATTCGTATGTTTAAATCAAGGAAAAGTTATCGACAATTCCCAGTGAAAAGTATCACGGGTGACCGCATCACCACAGCAGATTTATAAGTAAACCGTGACAAGCGTTGTCTTAAGTTCGGAATAAACGGTCAAGTCCGCTAAAGAGCTAACACCCAAAATGGTGCATTTTTCTTTCGCATTCCACCGTCAAACTGTCCGCCCTAGGCGGTCATTCAACCTTGGCGCAACCACCTTAAACATTTCTCGCTGTTGCCTCTCGTTCGTAATCTTGGGTCGCGGTAGGCACAGCGGTTGCACGCTGCCGTCCGCACAGATCCCCACGAGCGGCATTCCCGCATGAGGCTCTTATCTTGGATGTGTAGCGGCAAAGCGCTGCCCGGAATAAGGATAGAGCACCCGCGGTCGGGGTAACCATCGTTCTGCCAATTGGTGGAAGCGGGCCCCGTTGGGTCAAGACAACGGAAGCTGTGATAGAACCCAACGGGTCTGGCGCCTGCTTGGCTGCCAATTCCCTTGTCACTTTCGCGCCGGCAGTTTCCTGGTAGAATCGGCTTCCCAGTCGCTTTTCCCGCCCTAAAGAGGCCGAAAACTTCCGGTTCTGCCTTTTTTGGGAAATTATGAAGGCTGCCGAGCCCTTGGAGCAGTCGTCCATTTGAGTCAATCCACGTGCGACCGTAGTCCGTCCGTCACATCCAGCACATTATTGGGTTCTTCCGCACATTCGGTGCAAGTGAGACCGAGCAAAACGTTGCATCTGTCAGATAAAAAGGGTCTTGGCTCTGTTCGAGGAAATCAAGAAAGAGCGCGTCGTGGACCTGCCCGTCACAATTCGGCAAGTGACGGACTACCTATGGCTTAACCTGGGCTGGCGCTTGGCGGTTGCACCGAGAGTGCGGAAGAACCCTTAAATCGGTTCTTGCGCACTTTCGGTGCAAGCGAGACCGAGCAAAACTTCGCATCCGGCAGATGATATGGGCTTTGGCCACTCTCGGGCACGGGAACGAGCGCGAGGTAGGCAGGGCGCTCGAGGCAGGACTTGCCGCGGGAGGGATTGCGCGCGAAGACATTTTTGTTACCACCAAGCTGTGGAACTCCAATCACCGGCCCGAGCGCGTCGAACCGGCTTTCCAGGCGAGTCTGGCGAGACTCGGGCTCAAATATCTGGATCTCTACCTCATTCACACTCCATTTGCATTTCAACCCGGGGACGAGCAGGATCCGCGGGATCAAAACGGCAATGTCCTTTACGACCACGACGTGACTTTGCTCGACACCTGGAAAGCGCTGGAAAGTCTTCTGGATCATGGCAAGTGCCGGGCCATCGGACTTTCGGACATCAGTTTAAACGAACTGAAGCCCCTCTATGAATCTGCGAGAATCAAGCCAGCCGCGGTCCAAGTAGAAGCACATCCGTATCTGCCGGAAACAGAGCTATTGGGATTCTGCAAGGAGAAGGGTGTGGTGTTTTTGGCTTTTGCACCATTAGGTCACGGGATGAGGCCGGGGCCGCTCGAGGATCCGGTCATTTCAGCTATCGCCGCGCGAGTTGGAAAGACCCCGGCACAGGTACTGCTGGCTTGGGCGGTGCAGCGCGGCACGGCTTTGCTTACCACGCCTAAGAGTGCGGCCCGCGCCAGGGAGAATTTCGATATCTCTACCCTTCCGGAAGACGCGCTTGACGAAATCAATGGAATTCAAACCAGGCAGAGGCTGAATGAAGTGGTGAAAACCGGCAGTCCGGGCTTCATTCCACGAGGGAGATGAAGATGGAAGCAAAACCGCAGCTAAAGCCGTCCATGCAAGAGGAACAAATCCGTACGGCCCTCGATGCGCACTGGCACGCGTCGGCAGTCGGCGATTTAAACGCGGAACACGATATTTACGCTGACGATGCCATTTGCGATTATCCCCAGTCGGGCGAGCGAATTCTCGGCCGAAGCAATTTGCAGGCCTTGCGGAGTCATCATCCCGGCAAGCCGTCCGGCTTCCAGGTCAAGCGGATTCTCGGAAACGGGGATCTCTGGATCACGGAATACACCATCACGTACCAGGGGCGACTGGCATACACGGTGAGTATTATGGAGTTCCGCAACGGCAAGGTCGTCCACGAAACACAGTATTTCGGGGATCCCTTCGAGGCGCCGGCAGACCTCCGATTTGGGGAGGTCCGCGATCTTCCCGGCCGCTCCACGAAGCCGCAGACCTCACACCGCGAGGTCTGCGCCAGCCGCGAGACGAGATGGGGCAGAAGAAAAACGAGAGCTATATTCGCCGCCTTCACCGGACCTGCTTACCCGCTGGCACCCTTGAACTCGCGAAATACCTTATCGGTAAGACGCTCGTGCATGATACTCGGGCCGGCAGAGTGAGCGGGCGGATCGTAGAAACAGAAGCCTATGTAGTGGGCGACGCCGCCGGGCATGCCTATCGAGGAGCTACACTGCGAAACAAGTCTCTGTTTCTCGATCGTGGGCACGCGTATGTTTATCGTGCCTATGGTTTACACTTCCTGGTAAACGTCAGCAGCGAAGTTCGCGGGGTGGGAGCTGGCGTCCTGTTGCGCGCTCTTGAGCCACTCGATGGAATTCATCTCATGCGCCTTCGACGCCCGCAAGCGCCGTTGCTCGATCTTGCTAGAGGCCCGGGGAGACTCGCTCAGGCAATGGGTATTGGCCTCCAGCATGACGGCTTGGACCTGTGCGCCGCCAGCCCATTGTGGCTTGGCGACTCAGTCAGGCCGACGGGGGAAATAGGCAGGAGCGTAAGGATTGGAATTTCGCGAGAAACCCGGCGTTTGCTCCGGTTCTATGAAAGGGGTAGCCCTTACATATCTGGACCCAAGCGGGCGAGAGCCTGAGGGGTAGTTCGACTAGGCGGCAATCGTCGGGAAGTCCGGGGAGCGGCGTAGAGCGGACCGCCGTCTTTGCGGTCCGCGGTTCTTAGCACACAAGCTGATTAATTCATCATTGCGCCCGCCCGACACGCGAATTTGAACATTCCATGCCGAGACGGAAAAGACGCGGACCACAATCCCGGTGGTCCGCGCTACCGGCTTTGCCCGGCAAGAGATCCTCGCGCCGCTGGGCTTACGAAAGGAGAGCTGATCTATGTCGCAAAAAAAGATTTCCAGCGGTGTGGTGCACGAACTGCCCGCAGATTTTAAAAAAGCACTTACATCCGACCCGCAAGCGTTAACAGCATGGGAGGATATTACACCGCTCGCACGCAACGAGTGGATATGTTGGATTGAGTCAGCTAAAAAGGCGGAAACTAGAAGCCGCCGGATCGAGTGGGGCTGTTCAAGCCTTAAGGATGGAAAACGACGCCCCTGTTGTTGGCCCGGATGCGCCCACCGCTAATTCCAAGATGGTCAAACTGGACATTGCGACGGCGGACTGGACATGCTGCGTAAAAACGCCCCAATACTCTCATCCTGAGCAGCAGCGAAGGATCTCGCTCTGAGTGTTTTCCAGACAATGCGAGATTCTTCGTCGCCTGTTGGCTCCTCAGAATGACAGTACATTTGAGTTTTTCCGCAGCCTCTGGAGTCGGCCAACTTCCGGTTTGCGCGTGATCCAGGATGAATAAGGACGTGTCGGCGTGTTCACGTCAGCCTCGCCGCGCTGCATCGATGGCGGCGACGTCGATCTTCTTCATCGGCATCATCGCCTCGAAGGCACGCTTTGCCTCACCGCCACCAGCGGCAAGCGCATCGGTTAGCGTGCGCGGGGTGATCTGCCAGGAGAGGCCCCAGCGGTCCTTGCACCAACCGCACCGGCTTTCCGTGCCGCCATTGCCGACGATCGCGTTCCAGTAACGGTCCGTCTCTTCCTGATTCTCCGTCGCGATCTGGAAGGAAAAGGCCTCGGTGTGCCTGAACGCCGGG
>JBEKQO010000095.1:0-32445 GCA_049519635.1 Terriglobia bacterium
CCGCAAGCTGCGAGGGGCGCGGGACGGACAGAGGGGTGGAGCCGCGATTTCGGCGGGGCTGAAGCCCCGCCCTTCCGGTAGCCCCCAAGAGCGTTTCAGCCTGGTGAGAAGTTCGGGCTAAACCCCTCCCGAGTTCTACGGCGGGGCTGAAGCCCCGCCCTTCCATCCGCCGACTTGAAATAGCGCGAATTTCGGCAACTCGGCACTGGCTCCAAAGTCCAGAACGCGGACTGACCGCTAACCACTTTCGACTAACCACGATCGACAAACCACTGGAGGCTTCATGTCTTTAACCACAAAACGGAAAGTTACGGAGAGGAATCTGGCCGCAAACCGGCTGAACGCCCACAAATCTCACGGCCCGACGACTCCGGCCGGCAAGGCTCATTCGGCGGCGGCGGGGGTGCGTCACGGGTACTATTCGCAATCGGCGGAGGTGGCTTTGGCCGCCTTGGGAGAGGACCCGGCAATGTTCAAACAGCGCCTCGAGTCGTTGATGCGCACTTATGAGCCCGCCAATGCCCTGGAAATGGGCGTGCTGTTCCGCATGGCTCGTTCCTTATGGCGGGCGGAGCGCTTTGACCGCATCCAGGAAAGCATGGCGGTGAAGCATCTGGAGCGCGTGCTTGAATCCAAGAGGCAAATGGCGGCCCTCGGCTGCGCGCCGCTGTTCGATAGGTTGCAGCGCCTGAAAGATCTGTGCTACGCAACGTGCGCGGCCCCCAACGCCGTCGTCCGTCCCGAGGGAATGAGACTGTTTGAGAACGCCTGCCACGACGTGCCGGAGGAAAAGGCCCGCCAGATTCTGCGGCTTCTGCTGCGCTTGCGGGAAATCGGGACCGCGGAAGTGCAGGCGCCCGAAGCGTGGCTGCTACCTGGGGATGACGAGGTCCCGGTGGCGGAGGGGGAGGAGCGGGAGGCCGCGCGCGTGCAACTTCTGCGCACCCTGGAGGCCGAAATCGACAGCCTCTCGGAGCGCATCATGCGGCCCGACGAAGATCCGAACAAAGTTCGTGCCCAATTCGATCGGGACGAAATCCTCGCGGCCGGCCATCCGAAGGCCGCGCTGATGAATCGAGGGGAAGAATCGAGCCTGCGACAATTGTGGCGGAGCACCGATTTATTGCTAAAAATCAAAGAAGCAGCGCGTAAGGAGGAAAATATCGAAAATGAAGGTCGACCCCGAGGACTTTATGAAAACAAAGGGCGGATAAAGCGACAAAATGTCATAAGCCGATGAGTTGCTCAAAACAAATGGCTTATCAAAAAGGCCGATGAGTTGCTGAAAACACAGGAGATAGCACGATTTCTGGACCGTAAGAATGCGAAAACCCCCTCCAATCCCCTCTATGCCGATAACTTGCAGAAAACAGAGAGCTTATATTTGGGATCTCCGCACATTTATGCCCGAGGCCGATAAGTTGATGAAAACGAAGGTAGATACAAGCGCAGAGTTATCCCGCCCGCGAGCCGGATTCCTCTGCCGCTTTTCATTGGGAACCACCGTGTTGCCGACGCGGACCGCAAACGCGGCGGTCTGCTACACGCTTGCCCACTACGAGCTGCCGTTCTGGACATTGATGGCCTTCGCCGGATGTTAACAAAAGGTGGATGTTTACCATCTTAAAAACCGCAGACTTTGAACGGCACAAAGTCTGCGCTACCCCGCTCACGCACGCGGAACACCGGTTAAAGAGCGGCTGAAGGCTTCATCCTCCCACCACGCGTGAATCCCCCCCAATTGGAAGGTTGAAAGCGGAGAAGGCCCAGTGTATAGTGGCGAATTGTCTGGCACATCAGCCCCCCAAAGGACAATTTTGCATGAATCCCATCACGCCGGAAAATCATAACCTCGGCTTCATCGGCATCGGCTATATGGGTAGGCCGATTGCGCAGAGATTGCTTGTCTCCGGCTTCCATCTGACCGCATACAACCGACACCGAAACAAGGCGGAGGAGCTTATACAATATGGCGGCAAAGTCGCGGACGGCATTGCGGAACTTTCCTCCACTTCCAATGTTGTGTTGTCGTGCCTTCCGAACGACGATGCGGTCCTGAACGTCTATCGAGGACCCGGCGGTGTATTCGCCAACGCGCGTCGCAGCTCACTGGTTATCGACATGAGCACGGTGTATCCGGAGACCGCGGAGGAACTCTGGCGACTAGGATCCGAGCGCGGAGTTGACGTCCTCGACGTGACCATTTCGGGAAGCACTCCCGCCGCCGAGCAGGGGACCCTAATCCTGTTCGGGGGTGGAGACCCGGGATGCTTCGACGCTGCCGAGTCGATCTTTCGCGTGATCGCCCGAAAGTATTTCTACCTGGGGCCCAGCGGCTCCGGAGCGACGATGAAGCTTGTTGTGAACGCGCTGCTGGGAATCGGAATGCAGGCGATTGCCGAGGCCGTTGCACTCGGTGAGAAGGCGGGTCTCGATCGCCATCGTTTGCTCGACGTGTTGTCCCAGACTGCCGTCGTCGCTCCAGCGCATGTTGGAAAGCTACAGAGAGCGATGACGGGCGACTATAGCCCGCAATTTCCGCTAAGGCTTATGAATAAGGATTTAGGGCTAATCCTCCACCTGGCGGCTGCGGTCGGTGCGCAAATGCCCGCAACACATGCGGCTTTCGAGGTTAATTCGGCCCAATTGACGCAAGCAAACGAGCAAGACTTCTCCGCCGTAATTCAGCAAATGGAAAAGCAGGCCCATTTGGAGGCTACGGACGAAGGGCGGACCCGCATTGGCGACCGCCGGGAGAAGTCAGTTTAACAAGACGGTGTCTGGTCCCGTAGCGGCCGGAAAAAGCGGAACCTGAGAATAAGTACAACCATCAAAACAGGTGTGAGCATGGAAAAGGTAAACCTTGGGTCGCAAGGCGCGATGGTCTCCGGAGGGGGACTTGGTCGCACGGAAATGAGCGAGTTCTATGCGAGCGCAAATTGGAAGAGTCGGCAGCCGCCGCGTAACCCTGTCGGCCGTGCTCAGGTCGCAGCCTCCGTGGCCCCCCTGATTCTCCGTTTGCAAAGCTCCCCCGCATTGCACGGTGTGCTGACTAACATGCTCAACGGGAGGTAAGTCAGAATGACAGGAATGGCGGAAAAGAACGAGACTGCCGGGACCTCGAAAGCCATATCCCGGCGAACTTTTATCAAGGGCGTCATCGCCGGCGGCGCGGCCGTCTCATCCGCGGGTTATCTGTTCCGCCTCTCCACCGTGCACCACCACGCGCCGGTTGCCGGCGGGGTTGAGCGGCTGATCACCCTGAACGTCAACGGGCAGCAGCGGCGAGTCGATGTGATGAAGCAAGAGACCCTGGCCTGGACGCTCCGCTACAAGCTGGGTCTCACCGGCACCAAGCTGGGATGCGACCGCGCGGAATGCGGCGCTTGTACCGTCCTGATTGACGACGTGCCGCATTATTCGTGCTCAATGCTCACGCACACTGTCCGCAACCGGAAAGTCACGACGATCGAAGGGCTGGCGGCGGCCGATGGAACCCTGCACCCGGTCCAGCAAGGAATCGTTGACGAACAGGGGTTTCAGTGCGCCTTCTGCATGTCGGGCTTCATCATGGCAACAGTGGGATTCCTGAAGACCAATCCCAACCCTACCCGGCAGGAGCTGGCGCACGGCATCTCGGGAAACCTATGCCGTTGCCAGGACTATGACAAAATCCTCACCGCGTTGATGCGCGGC
This sequence comes from Terriglobia bacterium, assembly GCA_049519635.1. Classification (GTDB taxonomy): domain Bacteria; phylum Acidobacteriota; class Terriglobia; order UBA7540; family UBA7540; genus Bog-366. The sequence continues at coordinate 3,697 of JBEKQO010000095.1, forward strand.
GCGGAGAATCTAAGGGGGGTGAGCCGTGCGTGAGTACGGACTTCATACCAAACTGATTGGGAAAGACTACCCGACGCCGGATTTGTACGCGAAGGTGACGGGACAGTCGAAGTATGCCGAGGACTTTCGCGCCGAAGGCATGCTCTTCTGCAAACTTCTCCTGAGCCCCTTGCCGCACGCGCGGGTGAAGCGCATCCACACCCGCGAAGCGCTGGCCATGCCCGGCGTAAGGGCGATTCTTACGGCGGATGATCTTCCCATGCCGGCCGATAGCCTTACTGACAACGGCACCGTCATCAAGGCCAACAAACGCAGTGAGCGGGGCCTCACCATGGAACCGCTCTACCAGGGCGAGCCGATTCTGGCCGTGGCCGCGGTGGACGAAGTAACCGCTGCCGATGCCATCGAGAAGATTCACATCGATTTTGAGCGCCTTCCCTTTGTCGTAGACCCGCTCGATACGCTGCGGCCGGGCGGGCCGAATCCACGAACGGGCGGCAACATCTGGGGCGCCGCGCAAGGCGGGCAGCCACCCGAACTGGCGGAACTCAAGTGGACCGAGGCAGACTTTGCCGAGGCGAAGGAGGGACGCCTGCCGATGGGCAAGGCGCCGGAGGAATGGACGGTCGGTGACCTTGACGCGGGCTTCCGGCAGGCCACGCTGATTCTTGACGAGACGTTTGTGACGCCGGATACGAGTCATCAGACGCTCGAGACCCGCAGTACGATGGCTTATTGGCAGAACGGAAAGGTTTACGTTCACACCGGCACCCAGAGCACGGCTCAAACCTTGCCGGCCATTGCGCGCTGGTTGAATATCGACCGGAGCAAGGTGGTTTTCATCAGCGAATATACGGGCGGCGGATTCGGCAGCAAGATTACGGGCGGCATTTCGCTGATTATCCCTGCCCTTTTGTCGAAGAAAGCCAACGCTCCGGTGATGATGCGCCTCAGCCGCGAGGAGGAGACCTTTGTTGGACGCGCGCGCCCCAGCCTGCTGGGCCGGATGAAGGTCGGCTTCTCCAAAGAAGGGCGAATCGTGGCCCTCGACATGTTCGTTATCTGCAACAACGGTCCCTACGACAAGATGGGCGATGCCGCCACGTCCGGCCGCATGGTCTCCTTGCTTTACCAGCCGCAAACGATGCGCTGGCGTGGGGTAACGGTGTTGACGAATACGCCACCCCGCAGCGCGCAGAGCGCTCCGGGAGGCATGCAGGGGATTGCCATCATCGAGCCGATTATCGCCAAAGCGGCGCGCAAGCTGGGGGTTGACCAGGTGGCGATTCGCCGCATCAACTGCCCGGAGGGCAAGGCGCTATTCGGACCGCTCGTGCAGGGTAAGCAACAGCATGTGACGAGCACCTTCATCAAAGAAGCCCTCGACCGCGGTGCGGAGAAGTTCAAATGGAGCGAGAGGGTGGCGCGTACTCCCAAGCGAAGTGGCACGAAGGTTCGGGGCGTGGGCGTATCGCTGAGCTGTTATGTAGGTGGCACGATTGGATTTGACGGGCTTCTGGTCATCAAACCTGATGGCCGGATCTCGTTTCAATCCGGCATCGGCAATCTGGGGACGGAGAACGTAATTGACGTCCATCGGGTCGGCGCGGAGATATTGGGGGTGCCCTGGGAGAAATGCGATATCGTCTGGGGCAATACGACTAAGAATCTTCCGTGGAGTTGCGTATCGGGCGGCAGCCAGACGACTCACGCGATGACGCGCGCCGCGCACGCGGTGGCCATGGATGCCAGGAAAAAACTCCAGGAAATCGCAGCGAAGAGTCTAGGCGGCAAGCCGGAAGATTACGAAGTGGCCCACGAACGCGTTTTTCGGAAAGGCGGCGGAGCGGGCCTGACCTTGGCACAAGCGGCCGAGCGCGCGATTCAACTAGGCGGCATTTATGACGGCCACGAGGCGCCGCCAGAGGTCAACAAAATGACCAAAGCCTCAGTGGCGGCCCTGGCGGGCCAGGGCCTGGTGGCCGCCGCGAAGGATCAGTATCCGCACGATGGAGCGACCCATTCGTTTGTTGCCAGTTTTGCCGAGGTCGAAGTCGATGTGGAAACGGGGAAGTACTATATCGTGGATTTTCTTGCCTACGCCGACGTCGGCACGGTGATCCACCCGCGCGCGCTCGGAGGGCAGGTCCTGGGCCGGTCAACGCTGGGAATCGGCCATGCCATCGGCCAAAAGTGGGTCTTTGACCCCCAGTACGGCATCATGGTGTCCAAACGGTTCCACCACAGCAAGCCGCCCACGATTCTGGATGTCCCCGTGAACATGCAATGGGAAGCCCTGGATATTCCCGACCCGGAGACCCCCGTCGGCGCTCGCGGTATCGGCGAACCGCCCGTTGGCGGCGGATGTGCCTCCATCCTGAACGCCCTTTCGGACGCTCTGGGGGATGAGATCTTCCGGCGCGCGCCTGTCAACGCCGACACTATTTTGACATCGCTCGAATCCGGACGGCCGACGCAACATCCACTCACGGCGCATATTTAGGATTTCTCGTTTCAGACCACCCCGTCGCTCGGCGCGCCACCCCTCCTCATTTGAGGAGGGGAGCTATTAAAGAACTCCCCTCCTGATTCAGGAGGGGTGGCGCGCCGAGCGACGGGGTGGTTACGCGCGCGGGGTTACGCGCGGGTGGTTGCCCGCAGTTAGATGTTGGGAGGAGATCATGGCGGTTATACGCGATGTAATGCCGGCTTTTGAACTGTATCAGCCAAGCTCCATCACTGATGCCCAGAAGCTTCTCCAACAACTCGGAGCGGACGCTTGGGTGATGGCCGGCGGGCTGGATAGCTTCGACTGGCTCAAGGACCGCATCAAGAAACCCAAGGCGGTTGTGGACCTGAGTGGCATCGACGAGCTCAAAGGCATTCGCACCACGGACGACGGCATTGAAATCGGCGCCATGACCACCCTGACCGAGGTCGTGCGAAACCCGGTCATTCGGGAGAAGTACAGCCTGCTCTCGCAGGGCGCGGAATTAGCCGCGTCACCGCAAATCCGCAACCAGGGCACGATCGGGGGCAACGTATCGCAGGACGCGCGTTGCTGGTATTACCGGGCGGGTTGGCCGTGTTACCGAGCCAGCGGGAATATCTGCTATGCCGACACGCCCACGGGCCGGAACCGTGAGCACGCCATTCTTCATGCCGAGCGATGCGTCGCGGTAAACCCGTCTGATTCGGCCCCCGCCTTGATCGCCTTAGACGCCAAATTCGTCATCGCCACGCCGAAAGGTGCGCGCATCGTCGATGCGGAGAATTACTTCATCGGACCTGAAATCGATATCACGCGGCTGAACATCCTTCAGCCTGGTGATTTGCTGACGGCCATTCGCATCCCGTCCACCTGGGCCGGCGCGCAATTTTATTTTGAGAAAGTACGTGACCGGAACGTTTGGGACTTTGCCCTGTTGAACGTGGCCTCGGCTATGGTCGTATCGGGCGGCACGATTGAGCGAATCCGCCTGGCGGTGAACGCCGCCGCCGCTCGTCCCTTGCGCTTAAAGGCCGTTGAAGATGCCGTTCGTGGTAAATCCCCTGACGCGGCAACCGGTGAGATGGCGGGAAAACTGGCGGTGGAGGGCGCCGTCCCCTTACAGTTCAACGCCTATAAGATCCCATTGATGAGGAACCTGGTGAAGCGCGCCATCGGTGGAGTTGAGGAGGCAAAATGGGCATCGTAGAGTGGGCCACGAGTCCCTGGGGCCAACACGTCCCCATCCATATCGCCTGGTTTTTGATTTGGGTTGCGGCGATAGCGGGGTTGTCCTTTTTCGTCGTGCACGCCATCTACGTGAGGTACTTCGCCCCAGAAGAGGAGTTCGCCGGTGGCGTCGCGCCTGAACTCGCAGCCCGCGTGCCCGAACGCGTCCCTCGGCACTCCCTTGCCGCGCGCCTCTTTCACTGGGTCATGGCAGCCTCCATGTTCACGCTGTTGTTCACGGCGTTCCTGCCGAAGGTTGGCATCCGGTTTAACTGGGTAACCTATCATTGGATCGCGGGAACGGTGTTGACCATCTCCATCATCTTTCATGTGATCCATGCCTCCTTCTGGCTGGACTTCTGGTCGATCTGGCCTGACCGGGCCGACCTTGAGGATGCGGTGCGAAGGGTTCGGCGGTTCATGGGGCAACCCGCGCCGCCGCCGCGAAGATTCGCGAAATATCCGTTGGAAAACAAGCTGTACCACGGCGCGATCATGGCCACCGGCCTTTCGGTGATCCTGACGGGTGTGTTCATGATGTTCCGCGTCCGCACCATTTTCTTTCCCCGCAATCCCTATTTGTTTGGCGACATGACTTGGGGCATGATGTATGTGCTCCACGGGCTGGCGGGAGTGGGGCTCATCACCCTGGTCATGGTACACGTCTACTTCGCGATCCGGCCGGAAAAATTGGATATTACGAAGTCGATGATCTTCGGGACGATGAAGCGCGACTTTTATCTGCAACACTACGACCCGGAACGATGGACCATCGAGGGCGGCGACTCGGCGCCAAAGACCGGCGGAAAGGGTACAAAGATATAATCCATGCTCGGCGATTTGCAGGAGCGCGGTGAAACCATCGAGGAATGCTACGAATTCATGCTGGCCTACGCGGCGCAGGGACTTCCGAGTGAGGAAGGCAGCCGGGCAGGCGGGCAGGTGCGCGAATTCCTGACGCGTGCCGCGAAAGCGCTGGACGGATTGGCGGGGAGCTTTGGCGCGTCGATAGAAGAGGAAGGCCTGGAGCCCGCCGCGAAATACCATGCGTTCCTTGCGGTTCTGGAGCGCGACGCCCGTGACTCACTCGCCGCCCTGGAACTGGTTCTCGCCCAACCGGTCATCAGTTCTCAGCTCATCGACAATCTGAATGCCTCCATTCATCTACGTGCCGTGCTCACGGACATGTTTCTGGTGGGCGAGATCATCGCGAAGCAACGCCCGGTGGTAAAGCCGGGAGAATGAAAGTATCGGAGCCGGTCGTCATCGACCGCGCGCGCCGGGGATTGTTGCCATTTCTAGTGTGGTGTCCCACGTAAGAATTGACAATAGGCGAGACCCCCTCACCCGGCCCGCCCCGGCTGGCGATTACGCCGGATGCGCGCCACCCTCTCCCCCAAAGGGGCGAGGGCAATAAGATCCATCCTCCCCTCGGTGGCCGTGGCGACCGAGGGGCCCGGGGGTGAGGGGGTCCTTGCAACATGCCATTGTCAAATCTTATCCGGGACACCACACTAGGGATGGCCAGCGGCGCCAGTGTCGCTACCATCTATTACAATCAGCCCTGCTTCCGGAGATCACTCGCACCTTCCATCTTTCTCCCAGCCCCGGCGGAGCCATGGCGGTTGCCACGCAACTTGGATTTGCCGCCGGGAATTTGTTCGTTCCGCCTCTGGGCGACGTGGTGGAGTGTGGGAAACTAATCTTGCGGCACTTTGCCGCATTCATGACGTACAATGCTGCCGTACTGATCGCCACCCTTAACTCGGGAGAATGACATGAAAAGACGTGGATTCTTGGTTTCGTCGCTGGCCGCCTCGGCGCTTGCGGGTGTGGCGCCCTCGGCTGATGCAACGCCTCCCTTGGCCCGGCCAACAGAGGCCGGGCGCGAATACTACGAAATACGAAGGTATCTGCTTCGCCGCGGCCCGCAGCAACATAAGATCGACAATTACTTTCGCGACGCCAACATCCCGGCGCTGAACCGTCACGGGATCAGGCCGGTGGGCGTTTTCAATACCACCATCGGACCCGGCAGCCCCTCGCTTTACGTGCTGGCGCCGCACTCATCGGTCGAGTCCGCGGTTACTATTCACGACCGGTTGGCGGCCGACCCGGAGTATCTGCAAGCGGGCGCTGCTTTCATTAATGCCACCCCGGCTGAACCTTCCTACGTGCGCGTGGAAAGCTTTTTGCTCGCAGCCTTTGCGGGCATGCCGAAACTGGAAGTGCCGTCCGGCGCGGCCGAAAACAAGCCGCGAATTTTTGAGCTTCGCACTTACGAGAGTCACAGCAAGAAAGCTAATCGCACCAAGATCGGGATGTTCAGCAGCGCCGAGATCGCGATCTTCAGGCGAACCGGTCTGCAACCCGTGTTCTTTGGCGAAACGATGGTGGGCGCGGGCATGCCCAGCCTGACTTACATGCTGACCTTCGCGGACATGGAGGAGCGCACCCGTAGCTGGGCCGCCTTCGTCGCCGATCCCGAGTGGAAGAAGCTGAGCTCAACGCCGGGGTATACGGACCCCGAAATCGTCTCCAACATTAGCAACGTGATTCTCTCACCCGCGCCTTACTCGCAAATTTGAGGGGGTGACGGGAGCCGGAAAGACGTGAGACGAATACAATTGACGATTGACCCTGTGCGCCTCGGGCTAAGTGAGCGTGCCGGCGCCAGACTTGCGGATGGGGTCGAGGTAAGCCATCCGCCGGGCCCGCTACAGGTTTCCGTGGTGGCAGGATCGGGGTTTCCGCAGGGTCGCCTCCCTACAGCAAAAGAATGTTGACAGGCGCAAGATTGCGAAAGCATAACCTGAACGGGGCCAACATTATCCCTCCCCTGGCGCGGACGTCACAGGCGGTGGCCAATATTACGGTCTGTGCAATCGACGCCCGGCCCTTGGACGGCATATCAGCCCCACTCTGCACCGCCGCCCACCTGCCGGGCCTTCTACTCATTGCGCACCCGGCTGTGGTTCTTACGTGCGGATTTGGGGGCGAGAAATCGACAGGGATTGGACACCGGCCTTGACAAGGGAATTCCCATATGTTATTCGAAAGCAATGAAACCCAGATAGGGTTTCCAGATTTTTTACCTTGGTCGCTTGGCACGCCTGCTTTCGCATGCCAGTTAAGCCTCATAGAGTAGAAGGGAAGCACAAACGTAGTGGAAAGACTGCCTTTCTCAATTTGGATCCAGGAACAGGGGATTTCACCTGGAGGCGAGAGCCTTCCCGGGTCCATGTGTACTGCATTTGGTCGGGGTACCCGGGTCGAACCGATGGAATGTTCGCGAATTCAAATCTGGAAGGATGAATGAGTTATGAAAAACCGATTGGGAACTTTGATAATTCTATTGCTACTCGCGACCGGGACCATTTGGGCGGGCGTCACGGCGAGCATTTCCGGAACTGTGACCGACCCCACGGGAGGGGTCATTCCTAATGCGGCGGTTACTACCCACAATACCGACACGGGAATTGATGAGTCGACCCGGACGAACGCCCAGGGGTTCTATTCCTTTCCGGCCCTCCCCCCAGGGAAATATGAATTGCGGATCAAGGCCGCCGGATTTGAGGAATACCGGGAGACGGGTCTGGTGCTGGACGTCAACAACGCCTTGCGCATTGATGCCGCGATGAAGGTGGGCTCCGTCAGCCAGGAGGTGAGCGTCTCCTCCACCTCGGTGCACGTTGAAACCACCACCACCCAGATGGGCGAGGTGATCGGGACCACCAAGATGACCGGGCTTCCTCTGAATGGCCGCAGTTACACGGACCTGCTGGCTCTGCAACCGGGCGTGGCCCCCGCCAGCAGCGGTGAGGGTTCCGGCATGGCCGTTTCCGGGAACTTGAATCCCGGGGCGCTCTCGGTGAGCGGGCAGCGAGAAGCGGCGAATGGCTTCATGGTGAACGGCGGCAACGCGGAGGAGAGGCTTTACAACAACACCGCCATCATCCCCAATCTGGATTCCATTGCGGAGTTTCGCATTCTGACCAACAACGCCGACGCCGAATACGGCAACTATTCCGGCGGGATGATCAACGTCGTCACCAAGTCGGGCACCAACCGGTACCATGGTGACGTCTTTGAGTTCATGCGCAACCCCCATTTGGACGCCCGGAACTTCTACTCTCCCACTGAGGCGGTACTCCACCAGAATCAATTCGGCGCCACGGGTGGTGGGCCCATCTTGCACGACAAACTGTTCTTTTTCACCGACTATCAAGGGACACGCATGGTGAACGGCCTCGATAGCGGGGTCATTTCGGTTCCCTCGGCTCAAGACCAAACTGGCAACCTGTCGGACGTAGCCAGTCTCCTCACCGGCACGGTGAACGGCGCAGCGTGGGCCAACACCTTGACGCAAACCTTGGGCTACCCCGTGACGAGCGGCGAACCCTATTACACGCCGGGTTGCACCTCCAGCGCACAATGCGTGCTACCGAACGCCACCATTCCTCAGTCGGCGTTTTCGGCTCCCGCCAAGGCCGACGCGAAGTATATTCCGGCTCCCAATACCGCCGCGGGCTTCAGCACGTCCGCTTACGACGAAACGCTCAGGGACGACAAAGCCAGCGCGCGAATCGATGGGAATACCCGCTTCGGGATGATTACGGGCTACTACTTCGTTGACGATTTCACCTTAGTGAATCCCTACGGCTCGGACAATATCCCCGGCTTTGCCTCGGGAAACAACGGCCGGGCACAGATGTTGAACTTGGGCATCACCAAGACGTTTGGCGCCAGCTCCGTCAACGAACTCCACATCGGTTACATGCGGGATATACAGTTTTCCGGTACCCCGATGGGCGGGCTGGGCGAGTCGCTGTCCTCCCAGGGGTTTACCGGAATCTTTCCGATGAATCCCTCCTATGAGGGGGTTGAGCCCATGGGCTTCAACAACTACAACATCGGGGTTGCGAACAATTTCCTGCGGGTGTACGACAACACCTACAACTTTGCGGACAACTTCTCCAAGGTCATGGGTACGCATACCCTGAAGTTTGGCGGGGGCTACGCCTACGACCAGGTGGAGTATCGCTTTACCCTGAACCTGAACGGCTCGTTCAATTTTAACGGCAACGAGACGGGTTATGACTTTGCCGATTTCCTGCTGGGCGCGCCGAACGGCTACTCGCAGGGCTTGCAATTACCCGTATACAGCCGTGCCCGGACGTACAGCCTCTACGCGCAGGATAGCTGGCGGGCCAAGAAGAACCTGACCCTGAACTATGGATTGCGATGGGAAGTGAGCTCTCCGTGGTGGGAGGCCCACAACGAATTTGAGGCCCTGGTGCCCGGCTGCCAATCGAAAGAGTTTCCGGGATCGCCAGCAGGCTGGTGTTTTCCCGGCGACCCGGGCGTTCCCAACACGCTTTCACCGACCCGCTACAACAACTTTGCCCCACGCCTGGGCATCGCCTACTCGCCGCACCCGGAAGGCGGCTTCCTCCGCAAATTGTTCGGAGGCTCGGGCGAAACGAGTATCCGTGCCGCTTACGGCATTTACTACAGCTCGTATGAGAACCGCATTGTGGAGCAGGAGAGTGGAGACGCGCCCTACGGCTACTGGTACCAACTTGGTTATCAACCGGATCTCACGACCCCCTTTGTGGCGCGTAACAATGGTACCAATTACGGCCAGCGGTTTCCGTTCCCCGTGCCTCCTCTCAATGTCAGCGCCTCCAGCCCCGACACTTCCGTCAATTGGGCTAACTTCGTGCCCATCGGCAGTTCGCCGGGTTTCTCGACCACCAATCGCCTCCCCTATGCGGAGCATTACAACTTCTCGCTCCAGCGCCAATTCGGGTCGGCGACCATCCTCTCGGTCAGCTACGTGGGCACGCAGGGCCACCGGTTGCTGGCTACTGTCGCGGGCAATCCCTCCAATCCAGCACTGTGCGAGAGCTTAGCGGGATCGGGATGTGGTCCGGGCAACGAGGACTCCGGTCCGTTTACGAGCGCCACGGGCCAACTGATTTACTCGGTTCGCTCGCCTTTCAATGAGGTCGTGACTGGCCTGAACGGTCCCACGGAAGCCTTTGCCAGCGACGGCTATATTGCGACCATGGCCAATTCAAACTACAACTCCCTTGAGGTCACGATGCGCCGCACCCTGGGCCGGGCCGAATTCCTGGCCGGCTACACCTGGTCCAAGTCGCTCGATAACTCCTCCGGCAACGGCTTGGGCCAGGGCGACAACATCAACCCCTTCAACCCCTCCGTCAGCAAGGCCCTCTCCGCCTTCAATGTCGCGCAGAACTTTGTGGTCAGTTACTCCTATCGGATGCCTTTTGACAAACTTCCCGGCCCCAAACGGCTGACGAATGGCTGGTTGCTGAACGGCATCACGCGCTTCACGACGGGATTCCCCGTCTATATCCTGGAAACTGACGACCGTTCGATTCTGGGGACTGGCGGAGTCGGGCAGGGTAATGACATCGACGAGCCGAACCGCCTGCCTGGCAGCCTGAGTATCCAGAATCCCCGCGCCGAAGTTATTCCCAACCCGAACAACCCCACGGGAAGCAATCCCTATTTCAACAGTGCTCTATTCCCCCGGGAGGCCCTGGGGCAACTCGGCAATGCCAATCGTCGCGCCTTCGACGGACCGGGCTGGAACAACTTTGACTTGTCCATTACCAAAGATGTCCGCTTGACGGAAACGATGAGCCTGCAGTTCCGCGGCGAATTCTTCAATTCCTGGAACCACGCCCAATTCGGAACGCCGATCGGAAACTTGAATAACTCGGATTTCGGCTTTGTGACGGGTGCCAACGCGCCGCGAATCGGCCAGGTTGGTGCGAAGTTCTTCTTCTAGTGGATCTCCGCGGCCCTGGGCGGGAGAGAATCCCGCCCAGGCGCCGCAAGTCCGGTAGTGGTGTCATTGGGAAGTGGCACGGGCGTCCGAAGCCGTGAAAAAATCGGATTTTCAAATTTTGGCATCATGCCTTTTCAATGAGTTACATCGTGGATAACAGGCCCAAAATTGATTTTTTCACAGCTTCTCCCGCCCGTGGACGGTCACGGCGAAGATGGCCGGGCCACCGCAAATGACACCACTACCCGCAAGTCCAATCCCCTTGATTGTTCGTGGGGTCCTGGCGCGTGAGGTTAGTTTGCTGAATGCGCGAACGGGGAATCTTGGCAAGCGCTGGCGGGCGCTGACGGGGAACCAAGACCATACAACATCGTCATTATTAACCATTAAGTTGGAGACTCATGGATGTAGATATTATAAATTTCAAAATCAGGTGTTTTTCGAGGTGAAGAATGAAAGAAGACGAATTAGCCATAAATGGTGGGAAGCCTGTCCGCAAGGCGCCACTTCCGTTGGAGTTCCCGGGCGTTCATCACATGGACGCAAAGGAAGTTCAAGCGGCGGTGAGGGTGCTCAAGGCCCGGTCGCTATTTCGATACTACGGCGTGAAGTTGCAGAAGGAAGTGGAGAAGCTGGAGTCCGAGTTTGCGCAAGTTGTGGGAACGAAGTATGCGATCGGGGTGTCCAGCGGCACGGGCGCCCTGCACACAGCTTTGTCCGCGCTGGGAGTGGGGCCCGGGCAGGAGGTGATTGTTCCGGCCTACATGTGGGTCTCGGTACTGGCGGCGGTAGTGAACCACGGCGCCATTCCGGTGCTGGCGGATATCGACGAGACTTTCTGCTTGAATCCTGCCGCCGTCGAGAAATGTATCACGCCGAAGACGCGGGGCATCATTTTGGTACACATGAGTGGAGCGCCGGGCAATGCGAAGGCCATCCAGAAGATTGCGCGTGCCCATAAAATCTTCCTCCTGGAGGACTGCGCGCAATGCAATGGCGGGAGCATTAAAGGCCAGAAGGTGGGGACGTTCGGCGACATGGGAATCTTCAGCTTTCAGATGAACAAGAACATGACGGCGGGCGAAGGCGGCGCCATTGTGACGAACAACCATCAGCTTTATCAGCGGGCGTTCGCTTGCCACGATTTGGGCTATGCGCGCGACCAAAACGGGCGTCTGATTTTTGACGACCCCAATCTGCGCTTGTGGGGAAGAGGGTACCGACTGGATGAGCTGCGCGCGGCTGTGGCGCGAGTCCAATTGAAGAAACTGCCGCGCATCATTAAAGCCATGAACCATAGCAAGTACCGCATACGCAAAGCGCTGGAAGAGTTCCCGGGGGTGCAGTTGCGGAAGATCCAGGACCCGGCGGGCGACACCGGATGCTTCCTGATCACAACCTACCCGGACGCGGAAATCGCCAGGAAAGTGAACCAGGCGCTGCGCGCGGAAGGTATCGTGACTCATGCCCAGGGGGTTTCGAATGTGGTCATGACGGATTGGGGGCTGCACCTGTATTACAACAACGTCAGCTTGGTGGAGCACGCGAGTATGGACGCCAGCGGTTCTCCCTGGAAGCTCGCAGAGAATGCCGGCTTGGAGCGGAACTACGAAAAGGGGGCCTGTCCCACGGCGGATAGCCTGTTTGAACGGAGCATCCTGATAGCGATTCCATCGTGCCTGAAGAAGAGTGATGAGGACGACATCATCCGCGCCTTCGGCAAAGTTCTCCCTGTCTTCCTGCCATAGCGAGCCGGCGCCGGGAACTTGGCCTCAATACTGTTCGCTTAAGCAGAGCATTCCCGCTATTCGACCCCCTCACCCCCACTCCTTGCAAAACGTGGGGCCCCCTCTGCAAGGCGGTAGGTGGGGGGGATCTCGGGAACAAATTCATGAGTAGTTTCCCCAAACCCCCGATTTGAATGGTATTGGGGTTGAGCAGAAATCGAGCCGGGAAAGTTCCGCGGCGCCTCTTTGCGTGCGGTCAAAGGTTCAGACGCGTTGGTCATCTTTCGTCTTGGAGGTAAGAACATGTCCGGGCATTCAGAACAGCCGTCTTCATACGTGGTTTATGGAGGGTTGATGCGGTTCTTAGCCGCATTGATTCTGCTGGGCGCGGTGGCCGTTGGTGCGTTGGCTGCTGAGAAAAAGCCGGGTGTGCCGGAGCGCATTCCTCCCAAGCGTTCATCGCAGATCGACAAAGGATTGGGCGGCGTGAACACCAGCCTGCCGCGTGATCCGTATATCCCTTGGAACCGATGGTGGTGGACGCGCATGTTTGACAGCGGCATCACCTGGGCCCGGATCGGCCAGTACGAGGACACATCGGACATCACGGGCTGGGACTGGATCGAGCAGAAGCGCGGGGAATTCAGCAGTCTGCCCGAACTCGATGACTACGTGGATTCGCTCGTCGACAACGGAATGAAAGTCCAGCTCCAACTTCTCTACGGCAACCCCATGTACACATCTCCGGCCGGGAAACTGCCGGACACGATAACTCCCACTCCCGCCTCCGTGCACAATCGCGACATGAATCTGTACTCCGTGTTCTGGCCGCCCAAAACGCCGGAGCAAATTGCTGCATTCGTCCGTTACACCCAGTGGGTGGTTAAGCACTTTCGCGGCCGTATCCATTATTACGCTTTGTGGAACGAGCAGGACGGTTCCTACTGGAATCCTGACTCCAGCGCGGAAGAATACGGGCGGCTGTTGGGCGCCTTCGTGAAAGCGGTACACGAAACCGACCCGAGCGCCAAATTGGTTTACGGTGGCCAAGCCACGCTTTCCACGGACTTCGCCCGCACCGCTCTGGACGCCTGCCAGTGTGCTTCCAGCCTCGACGTCTTCGCCTACCACACCTATCCGGGCGGCTATTCTCAAAATGCCCCTCCGGAATCCATGGACTACGGCGCATTTGGACCACTGACCCCGACGGCGCTCCGCGCGGCCGTGCGCAGCTATCCCGGCATCCGCTCCGACATCCAGTTCTGGGATGATGAGTTCAACGTCTTGCCCGATCTTCCCCGCGGCAATGACGAGACGGTGCAGGCGAAGTACGTCACGCGTGGGATGCTCTACAACTGGTCGTTCGGGATTCCAACCTCCATCTGGGAACTGATCAATGACACCAGCAGCAGCGAGGGCGATAATTTCGGGATCATTCATGGCATGATGTACCAGCCCACCGACTTCTCCCCGCGTCCCGTCTATGCTGCTGTGCAGAACCTGGATGCGGTTTTCGCCGACACGGAGCGGGATGCTTCTATTGAAATCTCGAGCCCGGAGTTTGCCGCAATTCAGACGGAGGCCGGGGGGCCGGTGCTCGCTTACGGGTTCCGCTCGCGCCATGGCAAGGCAGTGGTGGGCTACTGGCTCGCGGCGCACAGTTGGCCGCACAACGCCTTCGTTCCTCAATATGTGACCCTCACGCTGAAGAATACGGGGATCGAGCACCCCGTGCTGGCCAGTGTTCTTACCGGTGATATCAAGCCGCTGGAATGGAAGGCCGGGACGCATGACACGCTGGAGAAGGTCCCGCTACTCGACAGCGTGCAAGCCATCGTGGATGCCAGCTACTTCGATTGGCCGGTTCTGCCCGAAGCGCCAAGTTCGCTCGAGGTCAAGCTCAACGGCGATTTGGCCCAACTCACCTGGGAATCGCACGGCGGTGACGTAACGGCCATCGCGGTGGAGCGCCGGGTGGGCGAGCACGGTGCTTGGGAGAGGGTGGCGAAATTGCAGAATGGCGCGAAGGGGTACACTGACCGCCGCTTATCGAAAGGCCAGCGTCTCTCCTATCGGGTCCGGGCGCTCAATGATGCGGGCGAATCCGCCTATTCAAACATCGTCCGCATCGGAATGTAAGATTCATGGATCCTGAAGCGAAAATAGAGGACTTCTCATGTGGCGAAGGCCGTGGGCCAGCCTTTACAAATCGCTCCAGCGAGAAAGGAATATCATTGGACATGCTTGGAAAGCTGACTTGTTTTCTCCGACCCTTCCTCAATTTGCGCTCGGTTCTGGTGCTTGCGGTTCTGGTGGTGGGCAGCCGGGCAGTGGTGGACGCTCAAGACGTAAAGGTTTTTGTTTCTTCGCAGGCTGGTGACCGGCTGTCTTCCAAGCCGGACCTTCACTTCGCATCCGAGGCTGGGGCGAAGGCTCCGGTTTTTGTTATCCAGGAAGATGTGAAGTACCAGAAGATCGACGGGTTTGGCGCTTCACTGCTGGAATCGGGCCTGATTTGCATCAACAGCCTTCCTCAAGACAAGCAGGAGGAGGTCCTTCGCGCCCTGTTTGATCCACAGCGAGGCGCGGGTTTCTCCGCGATGAAGACGGTGATCGGCGCCACCGACTTCCAAGCGGCAGGACCGTTCTTCACCTATGACGATACCCCGGGCGATATTTCGATGCAGAAGTTTTCCATCGCTCGCGACCTGGGACCGAATGGGGAAATCACCTATATCAAGAGGGCGCGCAAGTATGGCAGCTTCGTTCTTCAGGCGCCCATGGATTACCCTCCCGACTGGATGCTCACCAACGCCAAGGACCACACAAAGCAGGACGTCGACCCCAAGTACTATGACGCGCTGGCCCTCTATTACCTGCGCTACCTCCAGGAATATGAGAAGAACGGAGTCTTGATTAATTATTTGAGTCTGTTCAATGAGCCCGGGAACTATACGAAAATAAACTACGACGAAATCCGGGAACTGCTGAAGAACCATGTGGGGCCACTGCTCCGGAAATCGGGTACGAAAACAAGGATCCAATTAAGCGAGGCGCCCACCCGCGAAAACGCTCTCAAGAATTATCACTTAGTGCTGGATGACCCGGAGGCGCGGAAGTATGTGGGCGGCCTGGCGTATCATGGCTATGAATGGACCCACCCGGACATCTACCGCATGATCGCGGAAGTTCACAAGAAATATCCCCAATTCCCGATGTGGATGACGGAGGTGTGCCATGCCTATGAAGTCGGCGACCCTCGGACGATGCCGATGCCGCTCTACAATTTCGAAGACGGCGATTTTTGGGGGAACATGATCATGTCGGACCTCGAAGCGGGCGCCTCCGCCTGGATCTACTGGAACATGGTCCTCGATGAAAAGGGCGGCCCGTGGCTGGTTTCAACGGTTCACGAGGACCCCGATCCCAATGAGCAGCACCCCGTCGTTATCGTGAACCGGCAGACACACGAAATTTCCTACACGGGGCTTTACTATTATCTTGCGCACTTCAGCAAGTTCGTGCGGCCGGGAGATTACCGTATCGAAGTGACTGGGAAAGCGGAGAAAGTGCGCTCATTGGCCTTCCAGTCGGCAACTGGCAAGACCATTCTAGAACTCCTGAACAGCCGGACTCAACCGGTTCAGACTGAAATCCAGTGGCATGGAAGGACACTGGCAGTGAATCTGCCCGGGACGTCAATTACCACGCTGACCTGGTAAGATTCCGCTCCGAGGACTGAAGCTTAGGTGAGATGAGAACCGCCGCGCTGCCAGTGATCGTTCTGACCTTGTTCATGCTGCGCGCACAATCTCAGGCGCCGCCTGCGCAAGACCTGCGGCCAATCTTCGAGCATGCCCGTCAGGCCCTGCTCAATAAGGACTATGCCGCGGCGGAACGAGGGTTTCAGGAGGTTCTCCGTCTCGATCCGCAATCCGCCGCCGCTTGCTCAAACCTGGGCGTCGTGTATATGCGAACGGCGAAGTACGATTCCGCGATTCGGGAGTTGTTGGAAGCCAAGAAATTGAACCCGAGGATGCCTGGCATCGACCTGAATCTGGGTTTGGCCTACTATAACAAGGAGGAGTTTCTCCAAGCCATTGCAGCATTCTCGCGCGTACTCCAAGCCCAGCCGGAAGATTATCAAGCTCGCTATCTCCTGGGGATGAGTTACTTTTTGGACGACAATTATCGGCACGCCGTGGAAGTGCTCGAACCCCTGGCGAGCGGAGAGGCGGACAACCTCGACTTCCTTTTTGCGCTGGGTATCAGCTACGGCAAAGTGAAACGGGTGGAGGAATCCCAGAAGACTTTCGACCATATGATTCGTGTCGGCGGCGATAGTGCTCACCTGCATTTCCTTCTGGGAAAGGCGTACCTCGATCTTTACCAAAACGAGCAGGCCAAGGCGGAACTGGAGAAGGCGATCTCCCTCGATCCGAAATTAGGCTTTACGCACTTCAATCTTGGCGTAGTTTATCAGCGCATGGGGTTGCTCCAAGAAGCCGCCAAGGAGTTCGATGTTGAGATGACCCTCACTCCTCGCGAACCATGGAGCTATGAGAATCGCGGCGAGGTTTGCCTCGACCTGGGCCAACCGGACCAGGCCATCAAGTATTACCGCCAAGCTCTGGTGCGAGATCCCAAGTTGCCGAAATCTCTCGCCGGACTCGGAAAAGCCTATGTGCAGATGGGCGCGGAAGCAGAAGGCATTCGTTATCTGAAGGAAGCCATCACTCGCGATCCCGGGGCGGCGAGTATCCATTACCAGTTGGGCCAAGCATACCGGAAGGCCGGCCAATCCCTGGAGGCCGAGAAGGAGTTGGCGACAACCCAGAAACTGCAGGCCGCCGCCCGCGGGAAGCAGGCGGAACAGTTATCTGGGAAAGCGCCGCCCCCCTCACTACCGGCACAGAAACCCTGAAGGTCCATTGGTCGCTGTCCACGTGTAAATGTCGCCTGCTTCATCGTTCGCGGAAATCTCTGGTGCGGCGTTCGTTGAGCGGCTGTTTTTGAAGCGAATGCACCATTACCGCGTTTTGGCGTAGGACGGAGCCGGGCATGACTAGTCGGAGGCGCCCACCCGCACCCACAAATGGGTGATCGCCTTCTGGCCAAGTTTGTCCTCGCGCTCTACGCGCACTATGTAATCTCCCGGCCTTGAAAAGGCGTGTGTCGTGATGGCGAATCCGTCTTTCGCATGTTCCTCGGCACCGCCATCGGACCTGGTCGTGGCGGTCGAGCCGTCGCCAAATGACCACATCTCTTGTCCATCCGTCGTGCCAAACGTCCGGACTTTGAAGGTGACCGCCATTCCCGGCGCAATGCCCGTGGTGGGGAAGTACGCAGCTTGAATTGACGGCGGCACCTGCTCAGGATGTTTCGGATCGAGCACGTTGACCGTCTCGAAGTCATAAGCAATGCGGGCGTGGTCGTCGGTGACCATCAGAATCTCGCTGTAGGTGCCGGCTTGCGAGTAAGACCTCTCGACTTTCACTCCCAGGGCTTTTTCGCCATCCGTAAAAGTCCAATCGTAGCGGGCAAGGTGCGACTCGCCCCACGATCGCGACCCATCCAGCGTCGCCGTTTCTCCCACAAGGATGGCCTGATGAGGCCGCGCGACGGCGATCAGTGAGGGCTTGTACTGCCGCAGGTAAGCCTCCCACAGGAACGCATACCCTTCCTGAGTCCCCAATCTGCCGGAAGCCTGCCGGCTGAGGATCTCATAATGGAGGTGTGACCAGCCGCCGCTATCGCCCTCCTTGCCGAGCGTCCCGATCTTTTGCCCCATCACCACCTGTGCGCCCACCTTCACCGAAAGGTCAAAGGAGTACAGGTGTGAGTAACGATGGTACCAGCCCCGGTCATCCAGGATATAGATGGTGCCATTATTGCGAAGGTCAAGGCTGGTATTGTTTTTCTCCTGATCGATGACGTCTTTCCCGATGACCACTACACGGCCGCTGGTCGCGGCCAAAACATCCACCAAGCCCTCAGCGCCACCGAGGTCGAGACCGGCGTGATAGTAGATTTTGGCCGAACTGATCTGCTCACCACCGTCGACGTAGGTAGGTTCGTTCGCCATTTGCGTTCGCGAGGCGAACCAGCGCTGGCGAACCGGATAGACCATCGATCCCGGCGGCATGAAGGGCGACCCCGCGGGCCAGAGTCGCACCCGGGCATCCTTTGCCAGCGCCCAGTGATCATGATTGGTGTTTTGATAATAGGCCTTGGTCACGGTGCAGTCTGCCTGCACCCGGCCCATGGCCACTGGCAGCCGGTAATTCCCGCAGGAAAGAGTGGCGTGGGATCCATTGATCTCCACCTCCGCACGCGCCTCACGGACCGCCGAGCGAGCTTTGTCGCGAGTCTCACTGATTGAGAGGAGCTTTACGGTCGCGCTCGTCCCATCCGCGAACTGGACGCGAACGGTCCCGCCCACATCAAGATCCACGACGCGGAAAGCGGGTTGTTGGGCAAGGGCCACGCTGGCGAAGAAGAGCATGAATGGCATTAGTTTGAACATGGGTTTTGCGCTTACTCCGGGTTTCTAATTTCGACCTGCATCCCCGCCGTGATCATGCACGATGAAAACGACGCGGACGTGTCCATCGCAGAATCTGAGCAGTTTTTCATCACGCTTAAAGTCGTGGGCGTGGAAAGGGTCTTTGTCCGCTATCCGCGCTATGCGAGCGCGGACAGACCTTTCAAGGTGTTGTTGACCAACTTCTGCGTGCCCTCGTAGGGGTCGCCCCCCTCGTTGTCGTACTCCATGGAAAAGTAGCCGCGGTAACCGCTCGCCTTGGCGATGGCGAAGACTTTGGGAAGGTCAACGTGATAATCCTTGCCCTTCTCGTCGCGGACATATCATCGTGCCCGATGATGGAATTGCCGAAGTCCGGCAATCCACGCAGGTACGGATTATTGACCTTCACGATCACCTGCACGAGGAAGAAAGGGTCCTCTGCTCCGGGGCTATCGTTCTCCAGGTTCACGACGATGTTTTGCTGAGCGCCATACTCGGCCAGCTTCCCCAGGCTTTCCGCGGCCAAATCAACGTTCGTGGGGACGCCGCGGCGGCCGCCCACATGCTGGCGGACGCTGGGCGAGCCGACCGCCAGCGCAACATCGATCCCTTTCTTGCCATAATCTATACCCTTCTGGCGTCGGGCAGGATCAGTGTCGTAGAAATGCCCTTCATTCAAGCCCAGGTCCACAATATGCGACCCAGCTTTGGCAAGAGCTGCGCGGAACGACGCGAGGTAGGGGGGATCGGTTGAGGCAAAGTGCTCGATGACGGGGTTGATGTTGTGGATTCCAAATTTCTCAATCATCTGGGCGGGGAATTCCAGCAGGCTGATTCCGGGCTTGCTCGCGTCCCTTTCCCGATTGTTGGGGGCGTCGATGAAGGCGCGGAACGGATAAGAGGTGACGGCCAGCCGATCGCGCGGGGCTGTGGGGAAATGCAGCTTGGGGATATTCTGATCGGCGTAAAGATCTGCGCCGCTCGCGAGGCCTACGGCCATCGCCAAAGCCGGCAACTCCTTTATAAAATCACGGCGTGATTGATGCATGAATGACCCTCCCTTTTTTTGATAAGTGTCCACTGGAAATCTTGAAATCGAGAACCTGGTGAAAATGAGTCAAGTTTTGCCGTCACTCGGAAGGGCGGAGCTTCACAGGCTGCGGAAAAACCCGGTAGCACTGTCATTCTGAGGAGCCGCAGGCGGTCCTGAGCCTCGCGAAGGAAGAATCGCGCATTGCCTTGAAAACAGTCAGAGCGAGATTCTTCGTTGCGCTCTGCAGAAACTCGACACGTAAGTCCTTGAGATTCGGCACGTGTAGCGCGGACCTGTTTTTCAGGTCCGCGGCTCGTCCCCGATGGACAAGGAAAAGCCGCGGACCTGAAAAACTGGTCCGCGCTACCCTTCCTCGGCCCGAGTTACCGCCTATCATGACCAGCCGTAAGGCTGTCAATGCTCAGAATGACAGTGAATGGGCGCAGGATGACAGCACGAGAGGGTTTTTCCGCAGACTGTAAAGCCCCCTCATACTCCATGCCTTTTCGGCTGGCCTGAAGGCCCGCCCCTCCCTGGATCTTGTTGTCTTCATGCAACCCCATTCGTCGGGCTGATGCGATCCTCGTCAGCGTTGAGATTGCGCCTGGCCCGCAGTCATCCCTGCTGGGCGATCCAATTGATGACCTGTTCCTGCCGATCTTCCATAAAGCGATTGAAATCGAGCGGCGTCTCCAGCCGCAGCGCCTCGTTTCTCCCCAGGAGCTGGTAGACTTTGCGTGCTTGCTCGACCTCACTGCGCACCGCTTCAACTTGAGCGTAGCGATCGAGTGTGGGAGCCACGATCAGAGCGGGCCGGGGCGCCACCAGCGCCAGCACTCGATCATAATCGAAGGGCAGCCTCGATTCCTCCCCCGCAAAAAAACCTAGCCGGGGGAGCAATCCGTGCAGTTGCGAGTAGTGCCGTACGCCTTCCGTGCCATCCCCCGGCTTGGTAAATTGCAAGGGATCGAATCCGCATACCGAAGCCACGGCTTTTACTCGATTGTCGAAGGCCGCCGTCACTAATCCCACTCTGCCGCCGAGCGAGTAGCCGATCATATATATCCGTGAGGGGTCGATGTAGTCCAGGGTGGATAGGGAATCGATGACTCCTCGCGTGTCGGTGACCATCTTCCCCAGCAATGACCACCGGGGATACTGATGGTAGAAATCATGCACATCGGGACCGCGCGTGCCAAATCCCAGTTGATCAAACGCCAGGATGGCAAAACCCTTCTGGGTGAGGGAATCAAAGGCCGCATTCACCCAACGTGAGTATCCCGTTGCATAGGCATACGCATGGAGCCAAATGACTACGGGCAGTGGCCCGGGCTTCGGTTTGCCGTCCGCGCCTCGAGGGTAGTAGAGATCGGCCCGCAGGCCATCCCCGTATGGAACGATGGTTGTTCCCGTATTCGGCCGCTTCAAGGGTCTGCCAAAAAGCAGCGCCAGCGGGCTGTCGCCCGGGGGGTGAATCCAGTAGGGACCCTCTGGGGCGGGCAATTTCCTCACTCCGGCAAAAGGCAGCCCCGGGGGTTCTTCTCCCAGCGCCCAAAGAATTTCCTTCTTGATTTCTTCCATCCGGTGCGGCCAGGAGGCCGAATCCAAGGGGACAAAATCCTTCAGTGATTTGCGCGGAAACTCCGAAGCGTCGACCCGTTCTCCGGTGGCGTTCAACCAGCCCTCGAATGTGTAACCGTTGATCCAGGTTTCGGACTTGGGATAATGGCGCCGGCCAAAGACCGAATCAAAAAAGTTGACGTAGTTCTCAATGTGATTGGGAATGAAGTCGTGCTCGCCATACCGCAAGTGAAGCTGCACGTTTTCTTCCCGGCCCAGGAACCGATAGACGCTGCGCACCGAGCGATAGGCCTGCTCGTACCCGAAGCAGTTGCCCTCATGCTCGCTGTAACCGGCGTACATCATAAGGCCGCGCGGGGCAACCAGCGCCAGGAGCTGATTCTGGTCAATGGGAAGCTTATCCTCTCTCCCGGCGAAGTAGCGCAAGCGGGGATGAAACCAGTGGGTGTTGTGGGGGCCGCCGGTGATGGACTCAATGCTACCCGTACCCCAATAGTCCAGGGTGCAGTAGCGCCAAGGCAGGCACTCGCCGCTGGTGCCGCTTGAGCCCACCACGGCCCCGATTCGTTCGTCGAATGCCGCTGCCAACACCGCCTGCTTCGAGTTGCGGGAATGACCGGTAATTCCGATTTTTTGCCGATCGACTTCGGGCAGAGTGTAGAGGTAGTCCACCGCACGCATCGCCGCCCACGACCAGCGGGCAATGCACGCAAAGTCATAGTCGGGGTAAACGTCGATGAACTTATCGGAGTCATCCGTAGCGCCGAAGACCGGATCCGTGGCGTCATAGATGCACGCGATATAGCCTCGGTGAATCGCGGGATGAATCCAACTGCTGGTTTCCGGCTGATTGGTCAGGAATACCGGGAACGGAGCTTTCCCGTCGGGTATGTATAAATGAATATGCAGAATCCCGCGGTGATCGGGACCGAATTCCAATCGTACTTCTCGGACCGTCACCCCACCCTCGCGCCGCGTTTCCGTCACGACCGCCCGGAGGTTGTCGGGTGGAGGGGGCATTTTCCCATAGACCCAACGTTCAAACTCCGAACGAATCCACTTCCGCTGTTGGGTCCACTGTTCCATGGTAGCGATGGGTGTAATGGTTGTTCCTTCGAGTCGCACCAGCGGGTCAGGCAAGAAGTTGTTGGACGGCATGGATTCAAAATCCGGCGGGAGTTCCCCCGTACGCGCGACCCATGCCTCCCAGTCCTTGTCGCCTCCGTTCATGCGGCCCGTGAGCTCGTTGGCCGTCGTTCGGGGAAGAATCTCTTGCAAGGTTTCGAGATAGCGCTTCCGCCTCTCCAAAACGACATCGGAGTCCTTCAGCACGCTTGCAGATTGGGCGTTTCGAGACTCCGCAATGCCCGGCATGCTCATCCCCGCAATCGCCGCGAAGCCGGCTGTTCCACCCTGGATGAATTTACGCCGGTTAAGGCTAGGAATTTTCGCCATAACGTTGGTCCACAACGGACAACAAATATTCATTGAAGAATTATCATTACAAGTTCTCCTGCCCAGTATGTATCCGCAAGAGCATCGGATGCAATGGGCAATTCCGATGTCGAGGCAGCCCGCGCGCCACTGACTTTTGGCCCGGCCACCAGCACCAACACCAACATGCGGCAGTTGCAGTTGGGGCTGAAATACGTCTGGTAACCCTTGGGAGTCCGCCGCGGCGGATGACCAAGAATCCGGAAATTGACCGATGATGTAGTCACAATCCTGAGGTCGCCGCAGCGGCATCAGGATTTCTCTTTGTGCGCCGAGATTGGTCGCCTGCTTGCAGGCAGCAGCAAGTGCAGGCCCTCACAACGGGCGAGAAATCTCAGGGCGGAGCTTCCGGCTACACCGGTCGCCGCAGCCCGTATTTGATGGCCGCCGCAACTCGGCACGGCAAAACCCCGTCTCCAATACTTCGTGCTTTGTGGACAAATCGGGGGGGATTTCATCCAGAGATTTTATCCGCTTGACATCCCCTATCTTTGTTAATAATTTGGACTTCCCTTTCACACTGAAGTGTAGAGGCCTATTGAAAATCGCAAATCATGAAGGGTAGCCATAATGCCAGTAGAAAATAAGAGCGAAGTGGAACACATCACAAAAGGAATCCTTGAACAGGGCGTAAGCTCGGCAGCCCTGACCGGAATAAGTTTCATCACCGAGCCCCAAAAGGTCTTTGGCGCGAACGACCGGGTGCGGGTCGGCGTGTGCGGGCTTCGTGGGCAGGGTTTCCAGCACGTTGAGGAATACGCCCGAATGCCGAATGTCGAAGTCGCCGCCGTGTGCGACGTGGATGAAAACATCATGAACGGGCGGCTGGCCGACATGGACCGCATGGCCCTGCCTGCACCCAAGACCTACGCCGACGTGCGCAAACTCCTGGAAGACTCCTCCCTCGACGCCATTTCCATCGGGACACCCAACCACTGGCACTCCTTGATGGGAATCTGGGCGGTGCAAGCGGGCAAGGATGTCTACATCGAGAAGCCTTGCTGCCATTACTTGTGGGAAGGCCGGCAACTGGTTCGGGCGGCGAAGAAGTACAACCGCATCGTTCAGCACGGAACGAACAACCGCTCCGCCGGCGCTGTTATCGAGGGCATCCAAAAGATGCGAGAGGGTCTGATCGGCGACGTGTATCTCGCCCGGGGTCTCTGCTTCAACGATCGGGATACGATCGGGCGCGCCCTGGTGGAGCCGGTTCCGGCGGGCGTGAACTACGATCTGTGGACAGGACCTGCTCCCCTCCATCCGTTTACGCGAAACCGCTTTCACTACAACTGGCACTGGTTCTGGGGCACTGGCAATGGTGACATCGGCAACCAGGGAGCACACCAAATTGATGTGGCTCGTTGGGGGCTGGGCGTGAGATTCCCCAACAAGGTGTCCGCCCTGGGTGGACACTTCATGTTTGATGACGACCAGGAGACTCCCAATACTCTCAACGCCGCCTTTGAATTCAATCAGCCGGGGGGCAAGCCTAAGATCCTGGAATTCGAAGTGCGCCACTGGATTACCAATCAGGAGGCGGGAATCGGCTCTCTCGGATTCGGCGTCGCCGTCCCGGGATTCCTGGGTCCTCCGCGAGCCAATCCTTCTCGCCCGCGGCGGGAGAGAGTTGAAGGTTCCGTCGGTAATATCTTCTACGGGTCGAAAGGCTACATGGCGATGTCGAACGAGGAATTCCCTTCCTACCGCACGTGGTTGGGGGAGGAGCAGGAGCGCGGGCCCAGCGGCTCCCGCGAAGGAAATAACTGGCAGAACTTTATCAACTGCGTGCGTAGCCGGAAGACGGAGGAACAGAATGCGCCCATCGAGGAAGGGTACATTTCCTGCGCCTTGATCCACCTGGCGAACACCTCGTACCGGCTGGGGCGTTCACTCAAATTCGATCCGGAAACTGAAATGGTCATTGGCGACGACGAAGCGAACAAGATGTTGCGCGGTACTTATCGGGCGCCTTATGTAATTCCTGAGGAAGTCTAGCCCAGATCTCTCACCGGCGAGGGGATGTGCAGGGCTCAGGGTCGGGCAGGCCCTCCGGCTCACTCATAAATCACCTCCCCCCTCCCCGGCAAGGTGCCCCATGGGGTCGGGTACGGTCTCGGTGGTTTCGGGATGCGGTGTGAGCGCGCAACCGGGCGACTCGGCATAGAACGAATTGCCTTTGTAATCGAGCTCCTTCAGGCCGCGGCGAGAGGTATAAAATCCGCGAATCGATTCGGCCTTGAGGAAATCGTAGAAGCGTGTGCCGGCATTGGCCGCGGCCTTATCCGCGCGCGCATCGCTCGCCGAGCCCACGAGTTCCATCTGCTCGGCCCGCGCAGCATCCAGAAAATCCTTTGTGAAGCGCCGCCGCGATTCTTCGCCGAGCCACGCCAGTCCCTCGCGGCAGATTCGGTCGGGCTCGAAAGTTTCGAGTTCGCGCAGCGGGTCCTCATTCCCGAAAAAGGCCACCGCCAGCGCCCGCTGGCCCGCCGGCAGGCTCAGGGCCTGGGCGCGCACGGCGGGCGCGCTCGCAACGACCAGGTCAATCCACTCGGCGACTTCGTCGTAAATGCTCGCCGGGCCGCCGGGCACGGGCGCCTCTTCCGCGTCCTTCAAATCCTCCCCCAGGATGATTTCAACCAGCCTGCGCATGACCGGAAATTCTTCGCGCGTAAACGCCTGCGGCACGAAAGGCCCCGTGCGCGGGCGGACGTATTCGGTCTCGGCGCCTGGGGGAATCGGATGAAACGCGTCGTCGCTGGTCAGCGCATGGGTTAGGTGATCGAGGGAAGGCAGATAGAGCCCCGGCGGCAGCGTGCCCGTAACAGGTGCAGGCGCCTGCCCCGCCGCGACCTCGCCGGGCCCACCGCTATATCCCGCCAGCACCGCGGCGCTACCCAGACTCAGCAGCCACTCGCGCCGCGTGAGTGCAGCGGGGCCCTTACCCTCGTCGATTTTGTTTTTCACGTCGTCCATTGGTAGCGGCGGTCTCCGACCGCCGAATTCTCACCGGCGTTCTTAGATCGCCGCTACAGCAATCCGGCCCTCAAATGCTCACAAATTCCCCTTGCGGTACTCCTCGGCAATATAGTCGCCGGCGCGCGCGGAAATCGCCATGATGGTGAGGGTGGGCTCGTAGCACCCCTGGGTCACAAACACCGCGCCGTCGGTTACGAAGACGTTCTTTGCATCATGGAGCTGGCAGAAGCCGTTCACCACGCTTTTCTTCGGGTCGGTCCCCATGCGCGCGGTGCCGCACTCGTGAATGTTTTTGCCGAAAACTTTCAAGCTCTCTTCCGGCGCCCGTGACGTTTCCACCTTCATCGCGTCCAGAATTTCCAGCACGTCGTGGCGCATGGCCTTGGCCATAGCGTGCTCGTTTTCTCCGTGGGCGGCCACGATGTGCAAGGCGGGAATGCCCCACGCGTCTTTCTTCTCCGGGTCGAGGCTAACGTAGTTGTCGTAGCGCGGCAGGCACTCACCCTGCGCGGTTATGCCGAAATAATACGGAATTTCCGAGCGTACCCGGCGGCGCCAATCGGAGCCGAACCCGGCCAGGCCGAACGCGTGTGCGTAAAGTTCCTGGCTGCCGTCGCCGTCAAAGCGATATCCGCGCAGGAAATTCTTGTTCACTTTCTTTCCGGCATTGACGTATTTGGCGATCAGGAACCCGCACGGGTTGCCGCGCGGCTCGCGCTGGGAGGATTTGAGCTGCGGCATAAATCCGCCCGCGCCTTCCAGCGTAGTGTGATCCATCAGGTAGTGGCCGAGCTGGCTCGAGGAATTTCCCAGCCCCTGGGGAAAACGCGCCGACCGGGAGTTGAGAAGAATGCGCGTGGATTCGAGCGCGCTCGCGGCGAGCACGACGATTTTGGCCCTCGCCTCCCGATGCGCGTGCGTCGTGCGATCGACGTAGTAGACGCCCTCGGCTTTTCCCTGCCCGTTCACCACCACGTGGCTGACCACGGCGTCGCTCGCCAATTCCAGCCGGCCGGTGCGCGCGGCGGCGGGCAGGGTCACCGAAGGGCTGTTGAAGTAAGACGCCGTAAAGCACCCGCGCTGGCACTCATCGCAGTAGTGGCAGGCAGGACGGCCATTATGGGCAATGGTAAGGTTGGCCACGCGGTCGGGCATCACCACCATGCCGAATTTCTTCCCGATGATCTCGCGCGCCCGCACCCCTCCGCACGAAAGCTTCATGGGTGGGAGAAACTTGCCGTCGGGCATCGATTCCAGGCCTTCACGCGAACCGCTTACTCCGATGTAACTCTCCACCTTGTCGTAATACGGCTCGAGGTCCCGGTAGCTGATCGGCCAGTCTTCACCGTAGCCATCGCGGCTGGTAGCCTTGAACTCATAGTCGCTGTAGCGGTAACTCTCTCTTGCCCAACAGAATGTCTTGCCGCCCACCTGGCGCCCGCGAATCCACATGAAGGGCTTATCAGGGGGAAACGTGTAGGGGTTTTCGTGGTCGTTGACGAAGAATTGGTGGCTGAATTCGTCGCACGCGTAGCACAGCCGCTGAATAGGCTGATTTTCGAGAAGGGCCGGCTGATTGCCGAAGCCGCGGAACTTGACCTGGTACGGCCAGATATGCTCGGTGAAGTCGCGCGTGGGTACGCGCGGCGGCCCCGCTTCGAGCATCAGCACGGTCATGCCCTGCTCGCAGAGCTCTTTGGCCACCCAGCCGCCGCTGGCGCCCGAACCCACAATCACCGCGTCATAGACTTTCTGATCGCCGGCCATCGCATTCCTCGCGCGCAAAGCTGCACGACATTGTGTCATGGTAGCTCGAAGCGTTCAACTCAAAATACTCGTCAATTAGAAACATCGCCCTGGCTTACGTTAAGGCTCGGCTTCGAAGGTCGGCAACACTTCGCACCGATTTGTCGCGTAATCCATGGATTTGCGGCCAATAATGCAGGTCGGCGGATAGACATTTTGTCACTCGCCCCTGTGTTTTCATGCATATAATCAGACCATTCTTCATTTTTAACATCTTTTGGGGACGGCGCCTCCCCTTCTCACCCGGATCAGTCTAACTTCCCTGTTTTCAAATGCTTGACTCTTTGTTGCGATCATCGGGTATCTCCCCAATCTCTACTAACTAACTGTTGTTTCATGAAGATAGTCGTTTTGGGCGGGGCTTTCGCCAACTTCCTCCTTGCCGCGTGGGCGTAGGATCTTCAGAAACATCCTTGTCAGCCGTCAACTTGGATTTTTGCAGGGTGAGCAGGGGAACCACTCTCCCCTTCCGCCCGGAAGGGCCTTTCCGCAGTGTCAGGCGGGAGCAAAAGCGCCTTCAGCGATCCCTGGCCTCATAACCTAGTATATCATGGCTTTCATGCGTGTCCAGATGATAATTAGCCTAGAGGCTTTAGAACATCCAGGATGATGTACCGTAACGGCTTTTTCCTGCGGGCAGGAAAAGATCCGCACGAAAGGTGGTAATTCGTCCAAAATCCCGGCCGCCCGCAAGCAAGATTGCCCCGGACCTTCGGGGCGCGAGGTCCGCAGCACGCTTGCTCGCAGCAGGCCCCGCCGGCGACCGGGAAAAGAACTTCGCGTGCGACCCTCCGGGAATCGATCGGCTCGGTCAGCACATCGGCGTTAGGCGGGACCGATAGACTTGGGCGCGCCGGAGAGTCGTCGCTGCGAGCCGGCTGCGGGGCAAACTTCCGGGTACCCCGTTAATCAGGAGTTATGCAACAATGTTCGCGCCTACACTCTACTGTGGTGTCCCGGATAAGATTTGACAATGGCATGTTGCAAGGACCCCCTCACCCCCGGGCCCCTCGGTCGCCACGGCCACCGAGGGGAGGATGGATTTTATTGCCCTCGCCCCTTTGG
>JBEKQO010000096.1:0-22707 GCA_049519635.1 Terriglobia bacterium
GATGTTGCAGATGCCCGACACACCGAACAATCCCTGGAAGCAGCCGAGCGAGCCCGCCGGCAAACCGAGGAACGGTTCGATGCCGTGCTGCCGGCGCTCAAGCAACTCCAACCCCATCACGCAATCATCATCGTGGATCATTGCCACAAAGTCGGTGGTCAAGACGTTGTGGATCAGCGTCACCATCTTGTCGCCAATGCCTTCAATTCGATGGCTTCCAGACCCATTGTTGAAGAGCGTGGAGCACTCTCGGGGTTCCAGCGCCGCGACCAGGCAATCCGGGAAGGCAGACTTGATTTCGTCGCCCGCCGCCAGCGTCCCGGCGGATCCCGGCGCCGCCGCGAACAAAGCGACGCGGCCATTTCCATAATGTCTCGCGGCCTCAAGGGCGCTGCGTCCCGTAACATAGCGGTGAAACCGGTAATTCGGAAGCAGCTCAAACTGGGCCAGGACTTTATTGCGCGGGTCCTTGCGATATTCCATCGTGCGCTCCAGCACCAGGATGACGTCACTCTCCGAGCCGGGCGTGAGGTCAAGCTGCCCGCCATAATGACGAATGCGCTGGTAGCGCTCCGCGCTCATCCCTTCCGGCATGATCACGATGGCGGGATACCCCTTGAGCCTGGAAACATACGCCACGCCGATGCCGAAATTCCCGGTGGAGGGCCCGATCGTGGTGCTCTTGCCGGACTCAATCTCCCCGGACAATTCGCCTTCCATCAGTGTCGAGTAAGCGGGTCCCACCTTGTGGCTGCCGGAGGGAAAAAAGTGCCCCACCAGAACCACAATGTTCGCCTTCACGCCCGTCAGTTCTTGGGGCAGGAGCACGTGGCGAATAGCCTGGTCCGGCCCGCGCCAGGTAATGTTGAAGAGATTGGCAGGAGCGAGTTCATCGCCTTGGACCGCCGCGGCCTTGTTTCTTAGAGCAGCCGGCAACCTCGTGGGATCGAGCATTTCCGCGTAAGTAGGGCCGGGAATGTAAGCGGACATGTGACTCCTGATGGCTGCTCGCACCGCAGAGGCGCGGAGGAAGAACAAGTCAAAAGTCAAAACGCAAAAGTCAAAAGTAACGGATTTGCGTTTTGCCTTTTGACCTTTGCGTTTTGACTTGCTCTACCTCCGCGCCTCTGCGGTGAGGGAGCTAAGTAATAGCCCCCTCGCGGCGCAAGCTCCGGAGGGGGCGACAGAAAAATTCCACGCCCACAAGCCTTCTGTCGCCCCTCCGGGGCTCGAGACTTAACGCCGTCTCTCTCCCACGGCTGCCGCCGTGGGCCACATTATATCGGCCCTGACGGGCCTTTGCTCTTCCGCTCGCTACACGCGCTGACTCCCGAAACGTCTCCACAAGGCGCGAGCGCGCATCGAGGCCTTTTCCGCCACTTCGCGCTCGTCCACGGTAACACATTCCTTGTTGCGCAGCACGAATCGCCCGTTGACGAGGAGGGAGTCCACCGGCGCATTGACAATGCCGAACAGCATGTGGCCGAACAGATTGTTGGCGTCAAGAGGCGTGGGGGGGAAGTAATCCACCAGAATAAGGTCCGCCCTGGCGCCGGTTTCGATGCGGCCGATTTCCCATCCCCAAATCTTCCTGGCGATGGTCCGGTTATTGAGCAGCGCGGCAGCGTAAGCCTCAGCGTAAGCTACGCGCGGGTCACCTTCACGCACCTTCTGCATGTGGAACGCGGCCTTGAACTCCTCCCACATCCGGGGCGTGTACCCGTCGGAGCCCAATCCCACCAGCACGCCCTGGCGAAACATCTCCAGCAGAGGGGCGATGCCGACCGCGTTATTGCAGTTCGATTGAGGGTTATGCACCACGTTGATGCGGCGCCGGGCAAGGGCCGCAATGTCCCGTGTGCTAACGTGCACACAATGCGCCGCCAGAGATCGGTCGTCGAGAATGCCGAGGTCACGCAGGCGCCGGACCGGCGATTTGTGATAGCGCCGGCGGGCGTCATCGAAGTCGCAGCGATCTTCCGCTACATGGACATGAAAACCCGCGCGCAACGACTCGTTCGCCTCCACACAGTGCCGCAGCGTGCGGTCACTCAGTGTGAAAGATGCGTGCAGCCCGAAGCTGCCGTTTATCAGGCCGTCGCCTTGGCCACTCCTGTGGCGTTCAAGGAAACGGACGTTCTCGGCGATGCCCTCCGCCGCGCTCGTGTTCCCATTGCGGTCGGAAGTCTCGTAGCATAAAACCCCGCGTAGGCCGACTTCCCGAAAAGCCCGCTCGATCCGGTCCAGGCTTCCCGCGCAAGCGTTGGGGCTCGAGTGATGATCCACCAGCGTGCCCACTCCGCACTTGGCGGAATCAATCAGGCCCACCAGCGCGCTGTAGTAAACATCGTCCAGATTTAACGCACGGTCCAGCCGCCACCAGAGTTTCCTCAAAATCTCCGGGAAATTCCGGGGCGCGCGCCCGGCAAGCGATATTCCCCGCGCCAGAGTGCTGTAAAGATGAGTATGACAGTTGATCAGGGCGGGCATCAGAAGCTTGCCCTGCGCGTCGACAATTTCCAGGTCGGCTGCGTTCCCCGGCTTAGTTAAAAGGGAACTACGGTGCGGTGCGGCGGCCTGGCGCAGAGCGAAGCTCTGCGATCCGAAAGAACCGGAAGATTGCCGAACCGCAGATCGACGCTCCGCGCTGGCCAGGCCGTCCTGAACTTGCCCGATCGAGCCATCGGGAAGAATCTCCACCGCGCCGGAATCAATTACACGGTTGGCGGAATCGAATGTGAGCACGCGAGCGTTGCGAATGATCACTGTATCTCTGTCCTCACATTTTCCAAGGAAACAAATGCCGTCAAAAGGGAAATATCATTCACATGAGGGATTTGAAGGATTCTTCTTCCCTCGCCCCTTTGGGGGAGAGGGGGGACCGCAAGGCGGCGGGTGAGGGGGTATGTCCTTCTGCTTACTGCCTTCAGCCTAGTGCCTTCTGCCCTCTTCCTACTGCGTACCGCCTTCTACTTGGTGCCCGCTGCCTACCTCCTTCTGCCAACTGCTTACTGCCACGGGACTCTGCTCACTCCTCAATTTCGTAAGGAACGCCCTCATCCGCCATGGTCAAAGCCATAATCGCCTTCGCCGTGTGCAGGCGATTTTCGGCCTCGGTAAAAACAATGGAGTGCGGGCCGTCAATAATTTCGTCCGTCACCTCGTTGCCGCGGTCTGCCGGCAGAGGGTGCATGTAGAGCGAATCGGGCCGCGTTAATTCCATCTTCGCCGCGTCACAAATCCAGTGGCGATATTGTTTGGCGATGCGCAGCGATTCCTCCGGCTTGGTGCCCATGGTATCGAGGCAGCCCCAGCTTTTCGGGATGACGATGTCGGCGTCGCGGAAGGCCTCATCCATGCTGTCCACCACTTCGAACCTCACGCCCGCCTGCCGCGCGTTCTCGCGAGCAGCGTCAAGCGTTTCCGGCATCAGTGCGTATTCGGGAGGATTCGCCAGCACTACATCCAAGCCAAATCGGGGCATCAGCATAATCAACCCTTGCGGCACCGAAAGGGGCTTGGCGTAGCTGGGTGCGTATGCCCAGGTCACTGCCAGTTTGCGCCCGCGCAAATTCTTGCCGAGCTTTTCGCGAATCGTCATCAGGTCCGCCAGGGTTTGGCAGGGATGGTCCACATCGCATTGCATGTTGATCACCGGAGCGGTTGCCCAGCGCGCCACCTCTCGGATGTAGGCGTTCCCTTCCCCAGGAATCAAATCGTGCCGGATGGCGATGCCGTGTCCGTAACTCGAAAGGATAATCCCTGTGTCCTGGGGGGTCTCCCCGTGCGACACCTGCATTACGTCGGCGGTCAAGAAATGCGCGTGGCCGCCCAGTTGCGTGATCCCCGCCTCAAAGGAATTGCGCGTGCGCGTGGACTTGTCGAAAAAAAGCAGGAAAATCGTTTTGTCCGGCAAGTGGCGGTGAGGAATGCGGTTCTTGAACCTCCGCTTGAGATCACCGGAAACCTCCAGAAGGGTTTCAATCTCAGAATCAGCCCACTCCTGCGTCGTGATGTAATCCTTGCCTTTGAAGAGCGCTTGTTTGGTGATCACAGTTGGACTCCTTAACCAAGCTCTCCGTGTCCTCTGTGCCTCAAAAGATTTCACACAAAGTGCACAGAGCCGCTCAGTGAACTCTGTGTGAAATCCTTTCCTGCCGCGGAGGACACGGAGAAACATACTCGGGGCAGGAGGATGTCCCAGGTTTAAGCACTATACGCCCGCAACATTGGCAAAATTCACGCGCCGGGGGTCGCGGATGGATTCCACAAGCAACTTAAGCTGCAAATACGGGAGCATGTCGAGCTTGTAGCGCGTCGCGGAAATTCCCGGCTTCAGCTTCCAGCTCACAACCTCGCCACTGCTGGGGCGGATTTCCACCGCGGCGCCCGAATCCTCAAACCGAGCGATGTCAACACGTGGGTCCAGGCTTAATTGATAAGACGCGCCGCCAATCGTGCCGTGAATGGTTGTCCGGTCGCCCTTGAAATCGATGTAAAAACCGTTGCGACCCGCATATTTCCTGTAGGTTTCAAGGCTGCCGAAAAAGCGGGGCTTCTCAATGTAGGGTCCGCCGTCCTCGGGGCAAAACACGTCGCAGTTTCCGCAATCGTTGCAGGCATCGGCGTAGCATGCCAGTTGATGCGCTTTCGCCACCTTGAAAACGCCTCCCGGAATGCGTTGCGGCGGTCCCTCCGGCGTGAATTCGAAGTTGTCGTAGGCGATATCCGCCGCCGTCGTTTCGTAAACGAAATTGGCAACGTTGGGGCAAACGGGCACGCACTTGTCGCAGTTGATGCAGTCGTAGAGCCAGAGCTTGGAGCCGATCTTGCGCGGCACAGCCTGGTTGCGCTCCCACGCGTAGCGCGGATTTTCGGTCGCTTCCTTGACGAGGATGGGAGTGTTGAGCACGCCGGCCGCGTCCACCAGAGCTTGTTCCAACCCCGCAATGGTCCTGCGCAGCGCAGCCGCCACATAGGGCGGAAACACGGAGGTCTTCTCCTCAAACCTTCCCGCGACCTGGTGGCATACCGAATTGAGGGTCGTGCTACTGGAAGAGAGCCACGCCTTCAAAGGCGCCGCGACTTCCGCATCCACCCACGATTGGACGTGGCCGATCTGTTCCGGGTCAGCGCCGGGGAATTGCGCGCCCAGTGAATCTTTTATTTCCTGCGTAACTCGATCGACCGCCGCCAGTCCCTGTCCCGCATGGCGAACGACAAACTCCGGGAGGCGGGTCGCCCCCACGGCGTTCATTTTCTCCCCCAGCTTTTCCATGTAGCGGACGAGGCGCGCGTAGCCGCCGGGCCGCAGCAAATCCGTGCAAGTGGTGACGGGAACAAAATTCATAGCCACGCAGTTCGCCATGTTATTGGCATCAAGCCCGGCCGAGAAGGAAATGGGAATCGCCGCGCCCATGTGCTGGCGAAACTTTTGCACCAGATTCAGGGTAAGAACGTGCAGCGGCGCGCCGGACATATACATGACTTCATCGGTGAAAAAGGTGCGATGATTCTTCACCACCAGCGTGTTGCTGAACTTTACCGCCAGGCGTTTGCCGCGCGAGCGCGCCAGCCGATTCAGACGCGGGATCATCTCCATTGCCTCGACCCATTGCAAGTCCTTGTCAAAAGCTTCCTGTGTTACCAGCAGGTCGTGGTAGCCGAGTACGTTGTGCAGCAGGTGTTCAACGTGGGCCTTCCCCAGCAGCGTCGGATTCAGTTTGACGCAAACATTCAGGTCCATCTCCGTCAATAGAAAGCTGACGATCCCCTCGATTTCACCGGCGGGACAGCCGTGAAACGTGGAGAGCGTCAGGGTGTCGCTGAGGCGCGTGGGGAACGGCAAATCGCGAAAGCGCGCCCAGGGGCCTCTAAGTGTGGCACGCAGTGCGTTCACGATGGCCGTCGAGTCATTCATCGACTCCATCCACGCCCGCACGCGCGGTGAGCTGATCCCTTTCAGGTCGTAGCCCACGCTCATATCAAAGATGGTTTCACCCCAGCCGCCGGGAAAGTCCTCTCCCAGCAGCTTGGAAGCCTTCAGAATCTCAATGAACATCGCCGCGCCCACATACTCGCGCAGCGACTGCTCGAGGCGCAACTCCTGCGACCATTCCACATTGTAACCGACGTTGATGATGTCGATGCACGGGCGGGGAATTTTCAGCTCATCGAGAATCTGCACCGTCTTCAGCTCGATAATGCGCGAGCCGCCCAGCCACGAGAGCACAATGTTTTGCACCAATTGGTCGTGGGGCCCGGCGGCCGGCCCCAAAGGCGTGGAGGCGGCGTGGCCATGAAAGCGGACGGAGGTATCGAGGCCGGGAAGGCCGCGGAAAAACTTGGCCTTCGGCAGGTCGAAGATCTTTCCTTCCCGCTCGTACTCGAGAAATGCCCGTTGCAAGAGCGAAGGAAGTGGAATGGGAACCAGTTCAGACATAGTAGGGCAGTGGTTAGTGATTAGTGGATTGTGGTCAGTGCTTAGTGGATAGTGGGTGGCAACAAACCACTAACCACTCTCCATTAGCCACTATCCACCGTACTTATATAGGTCAGCGGAAATGCTGCGTAGAACTTGGCTGCCTCCACCAGGTGGCGTATGGGCACGCGTTCCAGGACGCTGTGCGCCACTTCCTCTTCACCCGGCCCAAAGCCGATGGTGGGCACGCCCATCAATCCCATGGAGCCGACTCCGTTGGTGCTGAACGTCCACTTATCAACCACCGGCGGCTTGCCGTGCAGGGCCGCATAGGCGCTGACGCCCGCTTGCACCAGCGGATGATTCTCCTCCAGCACCCAGGTGGGATAGTACTTCTCCATGGTATAGCGGAGGCCCGTATAACTGGGCACTTCGTAGTTCAGGATTTCCACCTCAGCGCCCTGCGCGCCCGCCAGAGCCTTCACCTCCGCCACCGCGCTCTCCTTGGTCTCGCCCGTGGTCAGGCGCCGGTCCAGGTGGATGGAGCAGGCCCCGGGCACCGCGCACAGCGAGGGCGACATCGAGCGGATGTCCGTCACCGCAATCGTCCCCTTGCCCAGGAACGCATCGTCGCGCAGGCGTGTGTTCAGCGCTTCAATCTCCCGCACCAGGGGAGTCATTTTATAAATCGGATTGTCACCGCGTTCGGGGGCGCTGGCATGGCACGACCGGCCGCGCAAATGCACTTCCATCTCCATCCGGCCGCGCTGGCCCCGGTAGACTTGCAGGTTGGTGGGCTCGGTCAGCACCACACAGTCGGCGGGGATGCCATCCTCCTTCAGGATGTAGAGCCATGCCAGGCCATCACAGTCCTCCTCCTGCACGGAGCCCACCACGTAAAGGGTGTAATCTCCCAAGAGGCCGAGTTCCTTGATGATCTTCACCGCGTAAACCAGGCTGGCCATTCCCCCGCGTTGGTCGCTCGAAGCGCGCCCGTATACGAACCCATCTTCAACTTTGCCATTGTGGGGGTCCCAGGACCATTCCTTCGGGTCGCCAACGCCCACCGCGTCGGTGTGCGAGTCCATCATAATGATTTTCTTGCCCGAACCGAGGCGCCCGAACAGGTTGCCCATGGGGTCGGTGCGGATTTCATCGAAGCCTATTTTCTCCATTTCACGGTGAATGCGCTCGATCACCGGCCTTTCATGGCTGCTCTCGGCGGGGATGGCAACCAGATCGCGCAGAAAGCTGACCATCTCCGCCTCATAGGCTTGCGCGAGGGCCGCGATGCGCTCGCGATTGAGAACGATTTTTTCGGGCGCGTTGATCATGCGTTTGGTAACGTCTCCTTCCTCAGTGAAGAGAGAAGGTGTCAGGTGTTAGTCAGAACCAAGCTGTAGCGCGGACCTGTTCTGTAGGTCCGCGCTACCCTTCTTTTCCTGACACCTGGCACCTGGCACCTAATACTTGACACCTATTCTCCGCGCCCGAGCGGTGAGGGCAACTCCTTCTCGCGCAGGGCACGCAGCACATCTTCCGGGCGGATAGGGAGTTTTTGGAAGCGCACCCCGATGGCATGGTAGACCGCATTGGCCACGGCCGGCGCCGGGGCGTTGATGGGGATCTCGGAGATCGACTTGGCTCCGTAAGGCCCCAGGGGCTCCTCGGTCTCCACCAGAATTGTAGTGAGCTTGGGCATGTCTTTCGACCCCAGCATTTTGTAGTCGAGAAAGGAAGGATTAATCACGCGGCCGGAGGCATCAAGCACCATCTCTTCCGTCAGCCCGTACCCCAAACCTTGAGCCGATGCGCCTTCGCTCTGCCCTTCCGCCTGCATGGGATTGATGGCTAAGCCGAGGTCCACTGCGGTCACCAGGTGAATGACCCGAATCCGGCCGGTTTCCGTATCTACTTCCACCTCCGCAAACTGCGCGCAGAAGGGCGGCGGGCTGTCGGTATTCCAGTGAGAGGCGTTTTCCATCACC
This sequence comes from Terriglobia bacterium, assembly GCA_049519635.1. Classification (GTDB taxonomy): domain Bacteria; phylum Acidobacteriota; class Terriglobia; order UBA7540; family UBA7540; genus Bog-366. The sequence continues at coordinate 8,410 of JBEKQO010000096.1, forward strand.
TGCACTTTTTCCTTGTACATCGCGTAGTGAGCCAAATCCTCCATGCTCACTGATTTCTCGCACTCACACTTGGTCACCACCTGGTTGTCGCGGCAGGTTAAGTTATCAGCCGGGACATCCAGCATTTTGGAGGCAAGCCGCAGCAGGTGGTCGCGCACCTTCTCCGCGGCCTTCTTCACCGCGCCGCCGGATATAATCGTCGTGCTGGAAGCATAGGCGCCAACGTCAAAAGGTGTGAAGTCGGTGTCACCGGAGCAGACAATCATCTTATCCAGGGTAACCCCCAACGTTTCCGCGCCGATTTGCGCCAAAACCGTGTCCGCCCCCGTCCCCAGGTCGGCGGCGCCCACTTGCAGATTAAAGGAGCCGTCTTCATTGAGCTTCAGCAAAGCCGCGGCCCAATCGACGCCGGCAATGCCGCTGCCCTGCATCGAGCAAGCCACGCCCACGCCACGCCGCAGGTGCCCGCTCTTCTCCGGCAACGTTTGGCGTTTGCGCACCCAGTCGATCGCCGCGGCGCCGCGCTCCAGGCATTCCGGCAAGCCACAGCTTCGGATGTGCCGCGGCAGGCCTTTGCGTCCCTCTCCAAGTTGCGCGGAGAGTTCGTCAATATCGCCGAGCCGGATCATGTTCTTCTTGCGCAGTTCGACGGGGTCCATCCCCAGCGTGTACGCAATCTCGTCCATCACCGATTCCTGGGCAAAGTAACCTTGGGGGCACCCGTACCCGCGGAACGCGCCCGCCACAGGCGTGTTGGTGTAAACGACGTGGCACTCAAACCGCATATTCGGAGTGCGATAGATGGGAAGGACCTTGCTGCCCGTATTCCCTTGGACGGTGTTGGCGTGGCTGCCGTAGGCGCCGGTGGTGGCGAGGACCGTCATCTTGTTGGCCATCAGCGTTCCGTCGCGCTTCACGCCCATTTTGATGTTCAGAATTTGCGGATGCCGGCTGCGCGCCATGTAGAACTCTTCTTGGCGCGTGTATTCAATCTTCACCGGCCGGCGCGTGGCCAGGGCGAGCGCCCCGCAGATATCTTCCAGCAGCATTTCCTGCTTGCCGCCGAAGCCGCCCCCAATGCGGGGTTTGACCACATGCACTCGCCCCACAGGGATTTGAAGGATCATCGCCACCTGGCGGCGGGTGTGATAGGGCACCTGGGTGCTGGTGCGGATCACCAGGCGGTCGTCGGAGTCCAGCCAACTGATGGTCACGTGCGGCTCGAGCGGGCAATGCTGCTGGCGCTGGGTGCGGAATTCGCGCTCGATGATCAGATCAGACTCGCGGAATCCGTCTTCCACGTTGCCGATTTCTTTCAGAATGTATCCGGCCAGGTTGTGCTGAGCATCGTGGATGCCCTTGGAATCCGGCTCATCATGAATAACCGGCGCGCCTTCGGCCATGGCCTGCTCAATTTCGAGGATGGCAGGCAAAACTTCGTACTCCACTTCGATCAGCCGTAGCGCCTCTTCCGCAATGGCGCGGCTCTCTGCCGCGACGGCCGCCACCCGGTCACCTACCAGGCGCATCTTCGAGTCGAGCAGATAGGTGTCGTATGGCGAAGGCTCCGGCCAGCTTTGACCGGCCGTGGTGTGGGGCACACGGGGAACATCCTTGTAGGTCAGGACGGCGTGCACGCCCGGAAGCTCCTGGGCTTTGCGTGTTTCAATCCGCTTGATGCGCGCGTGCGCGTGCGGGCTGGGGAGAATCTTGCCGTAGAGCAATCCGGGAATGTGAATATCGTCGGTAAAGGCCGGGCGGCCGGTGACGAGCTTGAATCCGTCTACCTTTTGAAGATTCTTTCCGACGATGGAATGCTTCGTACTCATCGAATCATTGCTCCCGCGGGCGCTGTTCGCTAAGAAACGAAGAACAAGTCAAAAGGCAAAACGCAAAAGTCAAAAGTGGGCACCCTTCGGCGCTCTCATAGAACACGGCTCGCTAAGATTATTGCAGTCCTTCCTACGGCTTTGACTTTTGCCTTTTGCGCTTTTCCTTTTGATTTGTTCTTCCCTCTTGTGGCTTCGCCTTTTGCGTGCGGTAGACCCGCGCCGCCGCCAGCACTGCCTCCACAGGTTTGAGGTAGCCGGTGCACCGGCAAAAGTTTCCGGCCAACGCCTCACGTACTTCCGCTTCCGTGGGATCGGGGTGCTCCGCCAGCAGCGCTTTCGCGCTGAGAATCATTCCGGGTGTGCAATACCCGCATTGCACGGCGCCGTATTCCAAAAAAGCTTCCTGAAGGGAATCCAGTTTTCCGCCCTGCTCAACGCCTTCAATGGTCAGGATCTCGCATCCCTCCGTTTGCGCCGCAAACATCAAGCAGGAATTAATAGGCTTGCCGTTCACCAGAACCGTGCAGGCGCCGCACTCCCCCGTCTCACAGCCTCGCTTCACACCAAAATAACCTTCGCGGCGCAACACATCCAGCAGGAGGTCGCCGGGCGCGATGATCCACTGTTTCGTTTCGCCGTTTATCTTCAACAGTAACCGCATTTGATATCCAGCAGGGGCGGTTCGCGAACCGTCCCTACGCTCCACTTCCAGCGGGAACGCCGGCTTGGGTAGCACACTCACGCAATGCACGCCGCGCCAGCACCGCGCTCATCTCTCGCCGGTAATCGGCGGAGGCCCGGCCGTCGCTGATGGGGTTGACCTCTTGCATTACCGCTACACCTGCACGCATCAGCAGGTCTTCGTTGATTGTGTTCCCTAGCAGCAAGGTTTCGGCATGCCGGGCGCGCAGCGGAGTGGGCCCCACCGCTCCCAGAGCGATGCGCGCCCACTTGATACGCCCTTTGGCATCGGCCTGTAACCCTGCCGCAACGTTCACCAGGGAGATATCCGTCTCCGTGCGCCCGAGTTTTTGAAATGCCCAACCCGAGCGCCCGCCGCCTGGCAACGCGGGGATAACGATTTCCTCCAGCAGTTCACCATTTAAGCCGGTCCGGTGCGGTCCGGAGTAGAAATCAGCCAGGGTAATTTTGCGCTTGCGGCGCGAACTTGCCGCCACCACCTGCGCGTCGAGCGCCAGAAGCACTGCGGCAGTATCCGCCGCGGGAGAAGCGTTCGCCAAGTTGCCTCCAACCGTCGCCATATTGCGGTTTTGAATCGAGCCGCAGGCGGCAGCAGCCTTGGCCAGAATGCCGCCCGCGAGAGCGAGAATTACCGGCGAATGTTCGAGCTCCGCCATCGTCGTCGTGGCGCCGAGCACGCATCCCCGGTTATTTCCGCGGATATAATTCAAGCCCACATGCGTGATGTCGACGAGGAAGCGAGTTGACCGGTCGGCCTGCAAGACAATGTCTGTCGCGCCAGCCAAAATCCGGCCTCGCTTGCCCACCTTGCGGAGCAACAACAACGCTTCGCGAACGGATTGGGGTCTGTAAAAACACTCAATGTGGTCAAACATGGAAGTTAAGAGCAGTGATAAGTGACGAGCAAGAAGTGTCGTTCACTCGTGGTTACTCGTCACTCATCACCTTCACTCGTATGAGTAACAAGTGATCAGCAAGAGGCTCGGTTGATTCGTTCTTTCTCGTCACTCTTCACTTGTCACTCGTTCTAATGCGCCGGAGTATATCAAAGCAGCCGTGGGCTTCCAACCATTTTGGCCGCGAAGCGGCGATGGCGAGCCAAGATAGGGTCCAGGGCAACGGTTCTAATCTCTTGGTGTTCCACTATCACTCGCCCTTCCACGATCAGGGTTTCCACCCGTGTAGGAGCGCAGAGCACTAGGGCCGCCGTCACGTCTTCGGCTCCACTGTAACCTATGTCGCGAAGATCGAACAGTGCGATGTCCGCGCGCTTGCCCGCGGCGAGACTTCCAAGGTCATCGCGGCCGAGGCACGCGGCGCCTCCCACCGTCGCCATGCGCAGCGCCTCAATTGCTTTGAGGGCCGAGGCACCGTGCGCCAGACGATTGAGCAACAATGCCTGGCGCGCTTCCGCCAGCATGTGGGAACTGTCATTGGAGGCGCTGCCGTCAACACCCAGGCCCACCGGCGAGCCGGCGCGGCGCAGCGCCAAGGCCGGGGCGACGCCAGAGCCCAACCGCATATTCGAACTGGGGCAATGGGCGATCCCCACGCGCGCGCGGCCCAGGCGGTTGACCTCCCGAGAATTGAAATGAATCCCATGCGCGACCCAGGTGGTTTCTCCCAGCCATCCCACATCCGCCATAAAATCCAGGGGGCGCTTACCGAAATGCTTCAGACAATAGTCCTGCTCGTCCCGGGTCTCCGCAAGATGGGTGTGCATCCGCACCTGGTGGCGCCGGGCCATCGCCGCGGTTTGGCGCATCAGTTCTTCCGACACGGAGAACGGCGAGCAGGGGGCCAACCCGATCCGCAGCATGGAGCCCGGGGCGGGATCGTGATATTTGCGAATCACCCGCTCGCAATCCTCCAGGATTTCATCTTCGCTCTGCACCACGGAATCCGGCGGCAGGCCTCCCTTGCTTTGGCCTACACTCATGCTCCCCCGAGTGGGATGAAATCGCATGCCGATTTTTCGGGCAGCGGCAATCTCCGCGTCGATCAGCTTGGTTTCGCCGCGTGGAAAGAGGTAGTGATGGTCCGTGGTCGTGGTGCAGCCGGAAAGCATCAACTCCGCCATGCCCACCATGGCAGCCACATGCATCGATTCTTCATCCAGGCGCGCCCACATGGGATATAGCGTGCGGAGCCAGTCAAAAAGCTCCATGTCGGCAGCAGCCGCGCAAGCGCGCGTCAGCGTCTGGCAGAGATGGTGGTGGGTGTTGATTAGCCCCGGCAGCGCAACCGCATATCGAGCGCTGATGGTGCGGTCGGCCCGCAGCCGCTCGGGCGGACGCTTGCCCACCTGCTTGATTTCGCCCCCCTCGGCGTAAATGAAACCACCTCGCAGAACGGTGTCGTGCGCATCCATCGTAATCACCGTATGGATGTCGCGGATGAGCAGTGATGGTTTGGCGGGTTTAGTTTTGGTCATCGTGACTTCAGTACGTAAGCACAAAGGCCCGGCAGGGCCGATGGAATGTGGCCCACGGCGAAAGCCGTGGGATTCGGATAACGAAAGAGATCGATTAGCCCTGGGAGGGGCGGCAGAAATCTTCGGCGGCGGATGTTTCTGTCGCCCCTCCAGGGCTTTCATTTCCTGCTTGTCTCTTTTCCCACGGCTTTCGCCGTGGGCTACAATCTGAAGCCCCTGACGGGGCTGAGCACGTGGCGAGACCCTGTTATATAGGTCTGCGGGGTTTTTCGATTTCGAGCCGCAGACCTATACGACGGATCTTCGCTACCTTGCGCATTCAGTGCGTATGACGAAAGGACTTCTTCATTTTTGTTAGCGTGGGAAAAACCCTCACCCGCCCTCGTCCCTCGGGCACCCTTTCCCCAGGGAGAGGGCGCACGTTCACGATAGGTTTGGCGTGCTCGCTATGGAATCAAGCCCCGTTCCTTCAAGATCTCCTCCAGCCCGGTTCCATCCGGCGCAATGTCGAAGGGTTTCCTGACTGCGGACTGCGCGCTCCGAATGTCTTTCAGGCCATTGCCGGTAACCACCGCGAGAACGCTCTCCTTGCGTCCGATGATCCCCTCTTCCACCGCGCGGCGGACGCCGGCAACCGCTGTCGCGGCGGCGGGTTCGGCGAAGATGCCGGTCAAGCGGCCGGTGCTGCGCATGGCTTCAAGAATTTCTTCGTCCTCCACATTGATCATGGTGCCGCTGGAGGCTTGAATCGCCAGCACCGCCTTTTTCCAATTCCTTGGCACGCCCACCGCGATACTGTCGGCAATCGTCTGCGGCTCGATGGGCTCGAGCGGCATCCCACTAAGAAAAGCGGTGGTCACCGGCGCCGCGCCCGCCGCTTGCACACCCAGCATTTTGGGAGTACGTTCGATGAGCCCGAGTGTCTTCATTTCGTGGAAGGCCTTCCAGACAGCGCTGATCGTGCAGCCGTCGCCCACCGAAACCGCCACCCAGTCCGGTACCTCCCAATCAAGCTGCTCGCAAATTTCCAGCCCCACGGTCTTCTTACCTTCGACCAGGTAGGGATTGATGGCGCTGTTGCGATTGTACCAACCCCAACGTTCGCAGGCGCCCTGGCACATTTGAAATGCGTCTTCATAACTGCCACGCACGCGCAGGACGGTGGCGCCGAAAATCAATAGTTGGGTAACCTTGGGTTCGGGCGCGCGCTCAGGCACAAAAATGACACCCCGAAGTCCCATCGACGCCGCCATGCCCGCCAGCGAGGAGGCCGCGTTCCCGGTGCTGGCGCAGGCGATAATCTTCTGCCGTTTCTCGCGCGCTTTGACCACACCAACCGAACTGGCGCGGTCCTTCAACGATCCGCTCGGATTGCGTCCGTCATCTTTGAGGTAGAGAGTTTTCAAGCCCATGGTCCGTGCCAGGGGCGGGGCCTGTACAAGAGGCGTCCATCCAACTTGAAGGCCCGGCAGCACAGCATCCTTGCGGATGGGCAACAGCTCACGGTATCGCCAGTGCGAGTACTCGGCGCGCTTGGCCAGGCTGCGGCGAGTCAGGTGCTTGGCAATCGCCGCGTAGTCGTATTGAACGTCAAGCGTCCCGGTGATTCCGCACGCCGGGCACGTGTAGGGAACTCGAGTCGAATATATCGCGCCGCAAAAAACGCATTTGAGTCCCGTTACGAATTCCACTTTGAGATCCCCTTCGGTCAAAAACATAGGTTACGCCCGTTTATGTTGGAAGCCAACGCAAATGGGATTGGTGTAGAGAGACTCATTAATACAGCGCCAAAACCAAGAATTCTTTTCCCCTCTCCCCCAAGGGGACGAGGGTAGAATTCTTCAGCATGAGTTCCACGGCGACATCTGCGGAATGAATTCCGCCCCATCTCGGGTGCAATTACATATAATGGGCATTGCCTCACAGGGCTGTGGAGGTAACCTTTCATGTTTTTGGACAAGTCCACAATACAGGCTCTTCCTAAAGTTTTATTGCATGAGCATATGGACGGCTCCATGCGTCCGCAGACCATCATTGAATTGGCCAAGGACGCCAAATACACTAAACTGCCGACGGCCGATCCGGCGGCGCTGGCGGATTGGTTCTATCAGGGAGCCTATCGGGGGGACTTGGCCGGCTACCTGGAGGGCTTTGCCCACACCATCGCGGTTACCCAGACGGCTGAGGCGTTGGAGAGGGTCGCCTACGAGCAGGCGGAGGATCTGAAGAACGACGGCGTGGTCTACTTTGAGACGCGGTTTGCTCCCATCTTCCACACCAAGAAGGGACTGACCAACATGGACGTGGTCTCGGCCGTGCTCAAAGGCTTGGAAAGGGGACGAAGAGCCTTCAAAATCCCTGCGGGATTGATCGTCTGTGCCATGCGCAATATGAAAATATCGCTCGAGGTGGCGGAACTCGCCGTGGATTTCCGCGACCGTGGAGTGGTGGGATTTGATCTGGCGGGTGAAGAGGGCGGCTACCCTCCCAAAAAGCATGTCGACGCGTTCCATTACATCCAGCGCCAGAATTTCAATATTACCGTCCACGCGGGTGAGGGCTATGGAAAGGAATCCATCTGGCAGGCCATCCAGTATTGCGGGGCGCATCGCATCGGTCACGGGACGCGGCTGATTGATGACATCGTAGTAACAGACGGAAAAGGCGTGAAGTTGGGCGGGTTGGCTCAGTTCGTCCTCGACAAACGCATCCCGCTGGAAATCTGTCTATCCAGCAATGTTCATACCGGCGCGATTCCTACTCTTGCCGAACATCCCTTCAAGGTTCTTTATCAACAACAGTTCCGTGTTACCCTCAACACTGACAATCGGCTGATGAGCCGCACCAGCATGAGCAACGAATTTCAGGTGGCAATGGACACGTTCGGGCTGGGTTTGGATGACTTCGAAAAAATTACCATCAATGCCATGAAGAGCTCCTTCCTCCCTTACGCGGAGCGCATCCGCATCATCTATACCGCCATTAAACCAGGCTACGCCGGAATCCGTTACCCCGAAAATCTGCCGACTGTCAGCGGGGTTTAGCCGCGATTTATTACAAAGTGTTTGCAAGGGCGGGGCTTTACAAGTTGTGGAAAGACCCCTTGAGGCTGTCAACGCTCAGAATGACAGCCAAGGACTCAGGATGACAGTAATGAACATTCTTTCGCCTCCTCGTCAGCTCCGTCGCCGGAAAGCCCTTCTGATCATTGCCGCGCCGCCTCACAGAGAGCTTTGATCAAACGGACGGGGAAAGATTTCTGAGAGCCGGAGGGTTTTCCGGAAACCTTGGAGGTTGGCGAGAATGACTTCAATGTCGCCGCAGTATTCCCAAAGGAGCTGCCGGCATGCGCCGCAGGGTGAGGCAGGAGGCTCGCTGGAGGTCACGACTGCAATTTGCTTGAAAGTTCTTTCGCCCTCCGAAAGGGCCTTCCACAGTGCGACGCGCTCGGCGCACACCGTCAGGCCGTAGGTGGAATTCTCGATGTTGCAGCCCGTGTAGACCTTGCCGCCCGAGGCCAGCAATGCCGCCCCTACTTTGTAATGGGAGTAGCCGGCGCAAGCGTTCTCCCGCACCAGCACGGCGCGGGCGATGAGTTCTTCAGGATTCATGGCCTCTCGCTCCCCTCATCCAATTCTGGCAGGACCGCATGGAGAAGATCTGCGAGGTGGCGCGACGCGGCGCGCCCGGCGGCGAGCACCTCTTCGTGGGACAAGGGCTTTCCTGCCAGTCCGGCGGCACGGTTGGAAATCGTGGCGATGGCAAGCACGCGGCGTTTCAACTGCCGGGCCGCCATCACCTCGGGCACCGTGGACATTCCCACCGCATCGGCCCCCATGCCTTTCAAGGCGCGGATTTCCGCCGGCGTCTCATACGTGGGCCCGAGCAAGGAAGCGTACACACCTTCGAAGCACGGCACGCGCAGCTTGCTAGCCGCTTTCCTTGTGATGCGGCGCAAGTGCGAATCGTAAGCATTGGTCAAATCCACGAATTGCGCCCCCCAGCGCGGATCGTGAATACCTACGAGAGGATTCACTCCTTGCAGGTGCAGGTGGTCGGAAAAAATCATGAAGCCACCGGGCTTTGATTTCGAAGCGATTCCGCCTGCGGCGCAGGTCAAAATGAAGGTCTGAACTCCCGCCAGCGCCAGAACACGCACTGGAAACACTACGGTGGCGGGCGCGTGACCTTCGTAACAATGCACGCGACCTTCCAGAATGGCCACGCGAACACCTTCCCATGTTCCCAGATGGAGCGTGCCACCGTGTCCCTGCACTGTCGTCCCGGGAAAATGGGGGATAAGTTGGTAGGGGATTTGTGCCTGGGAATGCAGCCGGCCCACCACCTCATCCAAGCCGGAACCGAGAGTGATGGCAATGCGCGGCGCGAAGCCGCGAGAGCGAATGTATTCCGCAGCTTGCTCCGCCTCTTCATAAGCATGCGGCGGGCGGCGGGCGGCGAGTGATGGGCGACGAGCCATAATGTTCACCGTTTCGGTGGTCTGAATTCGAGGTGACGCGAAAAACGAAATTCGAAAATCGAAATTCGATGACGGAGCGAGTTTCGAATTTCGAGCTTCGATTTTGGTCTTGTGTTCACGCCAGCAGCAGCCCGGCGATAGCTGCCGCCATGTAGTTGGCTAGGGTGCCGGCGATTAGCGCCCGGAATCCCAGTCTGGCCAAGTCCTGCTTGCGCGAAGGAGCCAAGGCGCCGATGCCGCCGATCTGAATCCCAATCGAAGAGAAGTTGGCGAACCCGCAAAGAGCGAAAGTGGCGATCGTAAACGAACGCTCCGCGATGTGGCCCTTGAGCGGGCCGAGCATGGAAAAGGCTACGAACTCATTCACCACCACTTTGGTCCCCATCAGGTTCCCGATCGTTGCGGCGTCCTTCCAAGGGACACCCAGCAGCCATGCCACAGGCGCCAGGGGATAACCGAGCAGGGTTTGAAAGCTGGTGTGAAAACCACCCAAGATCAAGTTAACCAGATAAATGAGCGCGACGAACGCTATCAGCATGGCGGCGACGTTCAGCGCCAAGTGGAGGCCGTCTGAGACCCCGCGCGATGCGGCATCCAAAAGGTTGATGGGCTTTCCTTCCTCGGTGAGTTTGACAATGCCAGATGTCTTGGGGTGGCCGGTTTCCGGAACCAGCATCTTGGACAGAACAATGGTTCCAGGAGCGGTCATCACCACCGCGGTCAACAGGTGGCGCGCCTCCGCCCCGAACAGAACATACGCGCCAAAGACCGAACCGGCGATATGGGCCATGCCCGCCGTCATGATCGTCATTAACTCAGATTCCGTCAGATCCTTCAGATAGGGCCGGATCACCAGCGGCGCTTCCGTTTGCCCCATCAGAATGCTGGCGGCTACTTCCAGGGACTCAGCCCCGCTCGTCCCCAGCAGTTTCACCATCGCCCTGCCGGTGATCAGGACGAGCATGGGGATAATGCGAAGGTAGTAAAGGATGGAAAACAGTGAAGCGACAAAGATAATCATGGGCAGGGCTTGGAAAGCAAAGACAAACCCAAAGCTCCCTTGATATTTCCCCAATGCGCCGAATACAAACTCCGAGCCGGCAAAGGAACAATTCAGGACCTTCACGAACGCATTCGAGATCACGGACATTAGCCTATAGCCCAAACCCGTGCGCAGCACGAATAACGCCACGAGGATTTGCAACCCCAAACCAATGCCCACCGTGCGCCAAGGAATGGCTTTCCGGTTCTTGGAAAGCAGGGCGGCCGTCGCAAGGATCACCAGCATACCGAGTATCGGAATGAACTTTGTCATTCTTTAACCCCTCCTCGCAGTGTTTTGGCGCAGCCCGTAAAGCCCCGCCCTTCCAAATCCCCGCTAATACTCCACGATGCGCTCCGCCGGAGCTACAGGGCCTTCCGAATGAAGCACGCGCTCCAAAACCAGGGGTGGGGGAGAAACCGGATCCGGGGAAATAGCAATCGCCTCGCGGATCATATCGAGCGCCCGAGGCACACGCGAGCGGTCATTGGAGTAGAGAATGCAAACTCGCTCGCCCGCGCGCACGGCGTCTCCCACCTTCTTCTCGAAAACCAAGCCCACGGCGGGATCGATTGTTGCATCCGAGCGTTCACGCCCAGCGCCCAGAATCATCGACGCCACGCCCAGCGCTCGTGCTTCCAATCCGGCAATGTAGCCGTCCAACGGCGCCACAACCGAATCCGCGTACTGAGCCTGGGGCAGGAGCGAATAGTCCTCCAAGACACGCGGATTGCCTCCCTGTTTCGCCACCACCCGCGCGAATCTTTCCAGCGCCTGGCCGCTGGCAATGGCGGAATCATACCGCGCGCGCGCCTCGTCCAGAGAATCCGCCGCGTTTCCCAGCAGCAACATGTGAGCTGTAAGTTCGCGGCAAAGTTCCACCAAATCGCTTGGACCGCGTCCCTTCAGCGTTTCCAACGACTCCACCACCTCCAGGGCGTTCCCGACCGCATTTCCCAGCGGCTGGGTCATGCTGGTAATCAAGGCGTGAATGCGCTTGCCATGCGCCGCGCCGGTATTCACCAGGCTCGTGGCCAGCGCGCGGGCATTTTCCAGATTTTGCATGAAGGCCCCCGAACCAGTTTTGACGTCCAGCACCAGGCCGTCAATGCCCTCTGCCAGTTTCTTGCTCATGATGGAGGCGGTAATCAGGGGGATGGATTCGACCGTGGCGGTCACGTCTCGAAGGGCATAGAGCTTGCGGTCCGCAGGAGCGAATTCCTCCGTCGCGGCGCCTAAGGCAAGGCCGCAACTCTCCAGTACTCTCTGAAAATCCTGGAACGACAGACGGGGGCTGAAGCCCGGGATCGCCTCCAACTTGTCCAGCGTGCCGCCCGTGTGCCCCAGGCCGCGGCCGGAGATCATGGGCACCAGGACCCCACTCGCGGCTGCTGCTGGGGCGATAATCAGAGAGGTCTTGTCACCAACGCCGCCCGTGGAATGTTTGTCAACCTTCGCCGCGGGCAAGGTTGAGAAGTCAAGCACCCGGCCCGATCGCAGCATCGCCTCTGTCAGATCCGCCGTTTCACGCCGGTCCATGCCACGAAAATAGATTGCCATCAGCAGGGCCGAGGCTTGATAGTCGGGGATTTCACCCCGGGTGTAACGCTCGACGAAGTCGAATACCTCCGCCTTGGTCAGAACCAAGCCGTCGCGCTTTTTCCGGATTAATTCCGGCGTGTCCATGCTCGGATGCGAGTGTGCAACCCCGGACGTCACCCGTAATTCCCCTTTTTAGCCTGGCGGGAATTAGGAGTATACACCCTTTTGTAACCCCCACTGCGTGCTTCGCCATTACTATTCCCGTATTTCCCGCGGAATCTGCCGGTCCCAGGCGTGTCTTGGGTTTCGCTTCCCCTCTCTTGCCTCCCGCCCGGGACGTCATACTGGAGGATCCGCGCTTGAGCCTACCGGGGGCTGGGCATACAATCTTAAATCGAATGGAATTTGACACGGGCATTCCCGTGGTATGCGCGGAAGAAAACGCCCCCGCACGATGGAGCACAATATGGATTACACCTACCAAGACATTGCCAAGATGATAGACCACGCGTTGCTGACACCCTCGCTGACTGACCAGAACCTGGAATACGGTTGCCGCGTGGCCCGAGAATACAATTGTGCCAGTGTCTGCATCATGCCTTTCTACCTTAAAAGATGCGCGGAGATTTTAAAAGGCAGCACTGTGGAGGCCAGCACCACCATCGGGTTTCCCCACGGCGGCCACACCACCGCCATCAAAGTGGCGGAAGCGGAGCGGGCCATGGACGACGGCTGCCAGGAATTGGACATGGTCACGAACATTAGCAAGGTTTTGAGCGGCGATTGGGACTATGTGCGCCGGGACCTGAAGGCCGTCATCGATGTAGCGCACGCCCGCAACCAGAAAGTGAAAGTGATTTTCGAAAACTGCTACTTGAAGGACGCCCACAAGATTCGGTTGTGCGAGATCAGTGCGGAAGTCGGCGCCGATTGGGTGAAGACCTCGACCGGCTTCGGCACCTCCGGAGCGACGATCGAGGACGTGAAGTTGATGCGCGCCCACTCACCGGCGCATATTCAGGTGAAGGCGGCAGGGGGCATTCGCGATCTCGACCAAGTCCTCGCCTTCCGCGCCTTGGGCGCATCGCGCGTGGGCGCCTCGCGGACCAAGGATATTCTGGAGGATTGCCGGCGGCGGCTGATCAAGTGAAGGATAAATTATGAATTCTGAATTATGAAAAGAGCCATGGAATTTCGGAGTTCTGCAAAAGTAGGATGACTACTGAAGCACAAGGTTACAAAGAAACGTTTCAGATTATATCATTCATAATTCATAATTTCCTCTTCTGCCATTCCTTATCGAATTCTTCTCGATTGGGAAACGATTTCTGCGTTCCCACCCGCGTCGTCGAAAGGGCTGCGTAGAGACTGGCTCGAGTCAATGCTTCCTTGTCCGTCAGGCCCTCAGCCAGGAATACAGCAAAACTGCCGATAAAGGCATCGCCGGCGCCTGTGGTGTCGATGGGGTCGACCTTGAAGGCGGGGATCTGTTCCATGACTTTCGATGTCGCCAGCAGCGACCCGCGCTCGCCCAGCGTGATGACAATGTGTAAAAGCCCCCGCGCGAGCAGATAATCCGCGCATTTCCTGGCATCTTCTAGGGTGTGAACGGGAAGGCCCGTAATAGCCTCCGCTTCGCTTTCATTGGGTACGAAGTAATCCGCTGTGGCAACTTCCTTGAAATCCGGGGGCCGAAAGGGGGCGGGATTCACGATACAGCGAATGCCCCTCGACTTGGCGAAGTGAATTGTGTGGTAGACGGAGGCTAACGGGATTTCAAATTGCAGCAGGATAATGTCCGCCTTGCTGAGAAGTGGCGCGGCGGCATCTACGTCCTCGGGGGAGAGCGTTTCGTTCGCGCCCTCAATAACTAGGATGCGGTTCTGGCCCGTCGGGTCAACAAAGATGGGCGCGACGCCGGTGGAGATTCCTTCCACGATCCGTACTTGACTGGCGTCGATATCCTGGGACTCGAAGTTCTTGATCGTGGCCGGACCAAATAAGTCACTGCCGACGTTGGCCACCATACCGACGGAAGCGCCACACCGGCGCGCTGCCACGGCTTGGTTGGCACCCTTCCCACCAAAGCCCAGGTCGAATTTCTTTGCGAAAATCGTCTCGCCGGGCCGCGGAAAGGTGTCGTTGAAGGTGACCAAATCAACGTTGGCGCTTCCCACCACCACAATTTTCTTTGGCATAATCACCTGCTTTCAGAAGAGTTCGGGATACGGGACACGGGGTACGGGACATGGATAGTAGCGCGGAC
>JBEKQO010000097.1:0-31878 GCA_049519635.1 Terriglobia bacterium
CCCAGGTCCTCCTTGATCATGATGGTGGAAACCAGTTCTTCATTTTCCAGGATGTAGATGGGCGCGCCCTTTTTCTTGTCCGGGCCTTCCAGCGCGGGGACCACGCTGATCTGCGGGTCCAGGTAATTGATGTCGCAGGGCAACGAACCTGAGGGCATGGGCAGGCTGGAAAGGTAGTGGCCGTAGCGCGTGAAACGTTCAAAACGCGAGTGGGGGCGGTCCGCGACGTCCAGCCGCACTTTCCCGGGAGGCTTGGTAATTCCGTGCCCGGTGCCGAACTGGCCGATTCCGTCACCTTTGCCGCCCCAAGCCAGATCGTTCCAGACGGCATCGAAGCGCTGTTCCGGGGTGACGCGCGCGGTTAACACGTAATCGAGATTGCAATATCCGGTCGTAACGTAGTACAAGCCTTCCAAATACTCCACCGCCGTGGGCGAGAAATTCCCTCCTCCCAGAAAGTAATCGTGAACCTCCCGCGCCTCGAAGTTGTCGGCGGCCGTGGGGGCATCGAGCCGGTGAAGCAGTTTGCCGTCGAGGTCGGTGGTGAAGATTTTGCCTTCATCATTGGCGGGGAAAACCAGGTAAGGCGTTCCATCGCTGGCATACCAGATGTTGGTGTCGTGCAGGTTCACTTTTCTCATTTCGTCCGGCGTGTCGAGCAGGCTGATGGTTTTGCAATCCGCACTGATGCGGAGAATTCCGGCGCCGGGGAGGCCAAAATAGGTCTCCTCTTTCCCCGGCCGGCGGTCAACGGCAAAACCGCCATGGGCCTTCACCAATACCTTCTGGGCCTCAGGGGGAAGGTGGTCGGACGTGTAGAGCACCTTGAATTTTAAACTTCCCTGGCCACTGACCCCGGGAGCGTTATCCGCCATCGCGCCGGGCGCGGCAAGTGACGCTTCCCAGGCGCGCTTGCCCAAGCGCGGAGCGTGATGGTGAGCGTGCAACGCCGTAATGTTCCGCGTCATGCCCGCCAAACCGACAAGGCCGTACATCATCCGTCTTCGCGTAAGACTCATGGTTTCTCTCCCCGCGGGAATTTTTGTAGTTAAGTTACGGAGGTGCGCCCAAACTAGCAAGCGGGAATTTCCCCAATCAATCCCCGACCGACAGGTAACATACCCCGAATGGCCTTTTAGCGCAATGGCCGATTCAGAATTCGAGCAAGTGTAGCGCGGGCTGGGTTTGTTAGCCCGGACTTCTCACCACGTTTGGACGATGCTTGGAAGGGCGGCGCTTCAGCCCCGCCGAAATCGCGGCTCCCGCACTCTATTCGTCCCCACCTCGCGCGGCTTGCGGCTGCAAGCTGCGCGGGGTGCGGGACTTCGAAATAATCAGGACGGCCTTGCGATGGCGGGGCTAAAGAGGCTGCGGAAAAACTCGTCCAAGCTGTCATCCTGAGCGCAGCGAAGGATCTCGCTCTGAGCATTTTCAAGGCAATGCGAGATTCTTCGTCGCCGCTGCTCCTCAGGATGACAGCGCTTTCGAGTTTTTCCGCAGCCTGTAAAGCCCCGCCCTTCCAGATCCGTGGTGAAATGGCCGGGTTACGTCCGCGCGGGATTCTTCGTTAACGTTGGTTGGACCGCAATGCGTATGCTAGGCTGAGTGGCATTGGCGCTTCAGAGTTTACAGATGAGCATACCCTTGGACAATCCTCCTATCACCGCTCAGACCCTGGAAGAGGTCGTGCGTCGCATCCTGGCGGCGGGCTCGCCGCTGAGAATCGTTTTGTTCGGATCGCAAGCCCGCGGGGAGACGAGGCCAGGGAGTGATTTGGACGTATTGATCGTTGAGGATTCGAGCTTGCCACGCTATAAACGGGCGGCGCGTTACTTGCGGGCGCTGGTGGGCGTCTTCCCGGCGAAGGACGTGGTGGTGTGGACGCCGCAGGAGATCAAAGCTTGGTCGGGAGTGCCGAACGCTTTCGTTACCACCGCACTGCGCGAGGGGAGAACACTCTATGCCCGATGAACTCGAGCTCGCGCGCGGCTGGTTTCTCAAAGCGGATAGCGATCTCAACACCGCCAAGCACATGGTGGAGAGTGATGGGCCGTATGACACCGCCTGCTTTCACGCCCAGCAGGCTGCCGAGAAGTACTTGCAGGGTCCGCTGTCGTTACGAGGGGAGCCTTTTCACCGTACCCACGACCTGGAAGAACTGCAACACCTGGGAGAAGCGCTTGCCGCATAGGCCGGTTGCCGGATTGGACCTCACCGAACTCAGTTCCTACGCGGTCGAGGCACGCTACGACTTTGAGTTCTGGCCCGACCGCCGAACCACACAGGAAGCTATAGGGCTGGCTTCGGAAGTGCGCAGACGGGCGCTGGGCGCCGTTCCTCAAGCCGCCCAGCCTTGAAAAACACCCATCGCCAGGAATGCACTACTGTGCGTGGCTACGCCCTTTACAATTTCAGTTTGGCTCCTGCTTCCGTGTAAACCGGTAATTGCGTATCGCAACAGCAAGGCCGCGGGAGGTTTTCCTCCCGCGGGTCTGATCCACGCGGATCACTTCGCACTTGCAAACGACCTCGGCATGAGTGCCATCTCCGTTTGTCGGAGGAAACTCAAGCCTTACATCGACAATCGTCGTGGGCTTGAGGATACTCTTCGTTCGAAACAAGACGCCGGTATGACTGACGTTTTCCGTTTGAGACTCAATCCATTCTGGGCTTTGTGGTAGGCGATAGCGAATAGGTATTTGGACCGGAAAACGGTTTGCCCGAGTCGAGACTTGGCGCAATCTTCTTGCCATAGTGTCATTCCCCATTGTGTTTGCGATGCCCAGAAAGTCCTTGTTTAGGTATTGCCAAACACTCTCAACCAAATATGTCATTTCTGGGTTTTATAATTATGTCCCCCCCCCCGCGTTCGAGGGTAACATTCACCTGTTGCAAGTGTCTGGCCAAAATGCCGACTCATTAGTGCAGATTAACAGATTGAAATCACAAGGCTTATGTGTCTGCATGGTCAAGGAGGCGCGCCGCACGGGAAAGAGGAAGGGAAGATTTGAATTATCCGAGTAAAGTTTACACGGCAGGGTCCAGGGGCGAGGTGGTTACGAAAGGCGGGCGAGCTTAGGCTTTCTGCCTACTGCCCACTGCCTACAGCCTTCTGCTTACTGCCTTAGACCGACCGTCTGGCCCAGCCCCCATTCGATACCTCATCCGGTGTTATTCCCGGACTCTTCCTCGTCGATGCTCTGTCTTTCTGGCAGCATGCGCTGATGAAGAATGCGCGAAATCAGGATACCCCCTGATTCGATCCGATAAAACACGACATGCCGGGCATGTTCCATGCGGGCCGGATATGATCGCAGAGGCGGCCTGACCCAGGGTTGTCCGCAAGGTGCTGGCAACAGGTTTCAAGGCCGTCGATGTAGCGGATGGTTTGGTCTAGGCCCCATGCCTGAAGAGTGTAGGCGCTGATGTCCATGAGGTCGGCCTCGGCAAGGCGGGATAACCGGAATGTCGCCACCCTCTAGCGCTTCTTTCGGGGAAGTTTAAGTGCCTGGCGAACACGTGCAAAGGGATTTCCCTGGGCAACGCCGCTCGCGTCACCCTCATCAATCGCCGTTTTCAGCGCGGCAAGCTTGATCTCGTACTGCCGCTCTTCCCGCTCCAATGTGCGCAAGGCGGCGCGGACAACCTCACTGGCGTTTTCGTAACGGCCACTTTCCACCTTCGCCAGCACGAAGCGGTCAAGCTCGTCAGTCAAATTCACATTGCGCGTTGGCATGGGCGTTCCTCATGGGATGATTGATCCGAAAGTGGAGTGTAGCAGAATTAGCAAAGCTTGCCAAAAGGAAACTCGGCGGCGGCCCGCAGGTCCCCCGACGGGCGTATTGTAGGGGCGGTTCGCGAACCGCCCCTACTTGCCCGTGCTTAGCCTCATCGTTGAATCTCTTTCCCAGGTCCAGTTTACCTGGAGCCGAGGAGGCATTGCCGTTTGATAACCTCACAGTCAGTGCAGTTCTGACTGTAGGTTCTTCCCTGGGGGAGGAATCTTAAGGTCAATTGCAATGGGCATGAGAATAGCCCACGCATAAAAACGTTGCCTGTGGCTACACGCGCGCCGGGTTTTGCCGTTTCCATCCTGGACGATGGCCGTCAAGTTGCTAGCCTCTAAGTTGGAGAAGGGCGGTGGGGTGAATCGCTCACCCCGAGGCGCGAAAGTGCCGCCCGGCCAATATGAGCACTTCCAAGGGACCTGTGACCAGAAACGAGCGAAAGGCAAAGTCCGAAGGCGGAAAGACCGGCAGCGCCGCGTCGGGCGCCGCGCTGATTACTCGGAAGGAAAATTCGTGCCTGCAACCGGTATGGCAGGCTGTCAATTTGTCCGTGAAAATGGACCCGGAAGCCCGCAACCGGAAAAATGCCAAAATGAAGGTCGACTCCGATGAGTTGTTGAAAACAAAGGGAGAATAAAACGACAAAATGTCAGAAGCCGATGAGTTATTGAAAACAAACTGTTTAACTTTTCGGCCGATGAGTTATTGAAAATGCAGGAGATAGGATGATTTAAGCGCCCCAAAATCACCAAAGAGCCCCTCAAATCCCCGCCAAGCCGATAACTTACAGAAAATAAGCAACTTGTATGACCACAGAAACCGTGAAATCCTCGCGATCCCGATGAGTTGATGAAAAGCTGGGAGTTAATCGCCGGGGCAAAGAGCCCCTTGCATGGACCCCTGAACCAACGACCGCGACGCGGCAATCGACCAAACCCTGACGGGCTTTTCCCTCGCCTGCGACACTCCCACACCAGTGACCCGTGACCGATGACAAGAAAACCAATTCAAGGGAAGAAGTGCCGGTAGCCTCGACGTCCAAATCCCCGCGTGACGCACTCCCCCGCATCGTTATCGGCGGGAACGAGAGCGATGATGAGAGCGCCATTTCTCCGAACGCCGCCCGTTCGCATTCATTCGCGCTCGAAGGGGGAGCGGAGATCTCCCGCAGCGTCGAATTCGGCGGAAAAGGGGGTCACCGCCAAACGCCAGTGTTGGGGAGATTCGATCTCATCTCGCAGCAAGGGAGAAATGGCAAGGCGGTTCAGGCGGAGGGTGTTGCGGATCCAAACGCAGCGCTGGGCGCAGGGATCAGGGCTACCCAAGTGGCCGAGGGCCAAATCCAGCGCGGCGCGGTCCGAGGGCATAGCCATGGGCAGCCGTGCGCCCGCGGGGTTAAGAGCGGACAGGGCGTTCACATAGGTCTTCTGCCGGTCGATTTTCCGGTAGAAACGCTCGTGGATGATGTCGGCGTTGCCCACGCCGATGGCGTTGCCGCCGCTCTCGCGGGTGAGGTCGCGAGCGAAAATGAGGGAAATGGCGGGACCCTCGCCGGGGGCCATGCCGCGGGCGCGGCCGACCAATTTGGTGTCCATGCCGGCGCCGCTGATGTTCTTCCCCATTTCGTCCTCGATCAGCAGATCAAGACGGGGGAAGGGCAGCCGCGGCATCAACGCTCGCGCCAGGGCAAGGGCGGATTCTTCCGCCGCCACCATGCCCTCGGGCAGAGCGGCGCGCACGTCCGCCACCGCATGAAATTCATTTTCCACAATCGCCACGCCGCACAGGACCTTGCCACTCGCCAGGACCTTCGCGGAGACGGCGCGCAGGGTGGGTTCAAACCCGTACTTCCAGAACTGCTTATGACCCTCGCTGGCCCCCTCGCGCTTGCCCAGACCGATAGCCAACATTTTCAACATGCCGCTTTCGATGTTGCCGATCAAATCGGAATGGGGCTTTACGCGGTTGACCACCACGATGCCGTCGGACTCCCACGCATGGCGGTCGGCGAAAACGGGGAACCCCTCGGCGGTCGATCCCACCCGCACGGTCTCTGTCGCCGAGAGGATTTCCGCTCCCACACCCGCCTCGGTGATTCCATAGTCCGCCAGGATCTGGCGCTGGCCTTCCGCCGTTCCTCCCCCGTGACTGCCCATGGCGGGGATGATGAAGGGTTGCGCATCTTGCGCCTTCAGCCAGCCACAGATAGCGCGAACCATCTCCTGCAAGCTGGCAATGCCACGGCTTCCCACGGCCACCGCGATGCGCCGGCCACGAAGTTTTTCCGCCGCCAGTCCGAGCCCTGCCAAGCGGGCCTGCACGGATGCCTGCAGATCGTCAAGGGGCGGGCGGCTCGGCGCCTTTCGCTCCAGAAAGAAGAAGCTGGATAGAGGAAGGTGATGATTATGGTTCAGTGTCATAGCACCAACGTAACTTGCCGGGATGGCCTTGTCAACATAGCCTGTGGTATGGTCGGCGGCGCGGCCGCGCCGAGGCCGGTGGTCTTTTGCTGATCTTTGTAACCCTTGGCGCTCGGAATCCGTCTGCCATAATTCAGGCGATAAGGAGCAGTGACAATGAACCATGTCGAAAGCGCCCCGGGCAAGGCTAACATCCCGACCGGCGTGACAGCGATGGGAGGATCATCAGCCCGGGACTACCGACCGATGGGTCAGCTCGAAAGAGAAGATATCGTTATCCTTTTCCTCTCCGTCATTCTGAGCATCGCCACAGTGTGGCTTGCCACAACGGTTTTGTAATCCACGTTTGGTTTTCATCCGGCAAGAGCGAAGTGCGCCTCTGACCATGGCCGCGAATTTCATCTCCCCCCAAACACCTCTTCCGGAGGTCCACCCCAGCGCGGATTTCTCATCACGATTTTGGAAGGGCGGGGCTGAAGCCCCGCCGTTAGAGTGCCTTTCTGATTATTCCCGTGTCCCGCGCCCCTCGCAGCTTGCGGCTGCAAGCTGCGAGGGGCGCGGGACGGACAAAGGGTTGGAGCCGCGATTTCGGCGGGGCTGAAGCCCCGCCCTTCCGGCAGCCCCCAATAGCGTTTCAGTCTGGTGAGAAATCCGGGCTAGCGAAGGCGTGCGGATGCGTGGCGGAAGCACCACGGGTAACCCGGCATTCCGCCCAAAGCTCCTAAACGGCAGGCAGCCGCAATCCTTGATTGTCGTTCGCCCGTCATACCGGCGCGCGCACCCGGTAGCGATCCCCTTGACGGGATGGCCTATCACCAACTCCCCTCGGGACGGGGCAAAGGGGCGGGGGGGGGCGAGGAGCGAAAACGTATTGAAACCCTACGGGCGCTAAAGTACCATGCACGCCAAACCTTATTCGCGGGAGTTGCGACATGAGATGGGTAAAGCACTATTTTTGCCTCGCGGCCGGGGTGACGCTATTTGGGGGAGCCCATTTGACGATGACCGATGCCGCGGGGGAATCCGGCTGGAAGCAGATCAGCGCCGCCAGGATTCTGGAGAACATCAAGGTTCTATCATCGGACGAGTACGAGGGACGCGCACCTGCTTCCAAGGGAGAGACGCTTGCCACGGGATTCATCGAAGAGCAATTCAAGAAAGTGGGACTGAAGCCGGGGAACCCTGATGGCACTTACTTTCAGAGCGTGCCGATGGTGGGCATCAAGGCTGACCCGAGCGCGCAGTTGGTGTTCACCGACGATGCCAGCGGGAAAAAGGAGGCGCTGAAATACGCCGATGACTTTGTTGCCTGGACCAAACGCCTTCAGCCGGCGATTAAAATTGAGGCTGAAATGGTTTTCGTGGGCTACGGCGTGGTGGCCCCGGAGTACCAATGGGACGATTTCAAGGATGTGGACGTGCAGGGCAAAATTATTGTCGTGCTGATTAATGATCCGCCGGTGCCTGACCCCACGGACCCTTCCAAGCTGGACGCGAAAACCTTTAAGGGCAGGGCGATGACTTACTACGGCCGGTGGACGTATAAGTTCGAGGAAGCGGCGGCCAAAGGCGCCCTGGGGTGTTTGATTGTGCACCAGACCGGTCCGGCGGGCTATCCCTGGGGCGTGGTCCGGAGCAGCAATACGGGCGAGCAGTTCAGCCTGGTGGCCGCCGATCGCGGAATGTCGCGATGCGCCGCGGAAGGATGGATAACCTACGAGAAGGCGAAGACACTGTTTGCTTTGGCCGGGAACGATTTCGACGCGCTGGAGAAGTCGGCCGTGAGCCGCGATTTCCACCCCGTGGACCTGCACGTGAAAGCTACTCTCGGGCTTCGGAACACCATCCGCACGATCAATTCCAAGAATGTGGTGGGCAAAGTGGCGGGTGCTGACCCTAACCTCCGTAACGAATATGTGATTTACACTGCGCACTGGGACCACTTGGGGATCGGTCAGGAAGTGAACGGTGACAAAATCTATCATGGGGCCGCGGATAATGCCTCTGGAGTTGCGGGTCTGGTGGAACTTGGCGACGCATTTTCGCACCTTCAACCCCCGCCGCGCCGCTCCATCTTGTTTCTTTCGGTGACGGGAGAGGAAAAAGGCCTGCTGGGCTCGCAGTACTATGCCGAGCACCCCCTCTATCCATTGTCCAAAACCCTGGCGGATATCAACATGGATGTACTGAACATGCTCGGGCGCACCAGGGATATCGAGATTATCGGCCTGGGCCAGTCTACCCTGGATGACGTGCTCCAAGCCGCCGCGGCGGAGCAGGGAAGGGTGGTCAAGCCGGATGCCGAACCGGAAAAGGGATTCTACTTTCGCTCCGACCACTTTAACTTTGCCAAGCAGGGGGTGCCGGCGCTCGACCCCGACCCTGGTGTGGATTACATCGGCAAGCCGGAGGGCTGGGGTCTCCAGATGCGCGAGAAGTACACCAGCGAGGACTATCACAAGCCCTCCGACAAGATAAAACCCTACTGGGAATTGAGCGGAACAGTGGAGGACTTGCGCCTTTTGGGAGAGGTTGGCTACCGTGTGGCCAACGGTAAAACCTTTCCGGCTTGGAAAGCAGGTTCGGAATTTAAGGCCAAAAGACAGGAGACAGAAGCCAGGAGCCAGAAGTCAGAATGAATGCACGTCCGGCAAGCGTAGCGCCTGTCCTCTAGCCCGGATTTCTCACCACGGTTGGACGTGCATGGGAGTTGCCGGAAGGGCGGGGCTAAACAGGCTGCGGAAAAACCCTATAATGCTGTCATCCTGAGCCCGTTCGCTGTCATTCTGAGCGCAGCGAAGAATCTCGCTCCGTCGCTCCGGGTAAACTACGCGAAGGATCTCGCTCTGAGCATTTTCAAGGCAATGCGAGATTCTTCGTCGCCTGCTGCTCCTCAGAATGACAGTGCCGACGAGTTTTTCCGCAGCCTGTAAAGCCCCGCCCTTCCAAACTCCTGGTGAGAAATATGGGCTAGTGTGGTGTCCCACGTAAGAATTGACAATAGGCGAGACCCCCTCACCCGGCCCGCCCCGGCTGGCGATTACGCCGGATGCGCGCCACCCTCTCCCCCAAAGGGGCGAGGGCAATAAGGTGAGGGGGTCCTTGCAACATGCCATTGTCAAATCTTATCCGGGACACCACACTCGGTCCGCGGCTTTTTGCTGTCATTGGGGGATTCATTCCTAAGCCCGGAGACGGGATTTGTTTTTATTCCGGCTTCCGGCTCCTGACTTCCGCCTGAAAAGGAGGGGACCATGTCTTCGGAATCACAAGGACTCACGAGGGAACCGTTTGCTCATTTGATGCGTGGGGTGATGGCCGCGCTGGCGGTGCTGGTGGTCGCTCGTTTGGTTTTGGAACTTGCCGGTGTGCCGCACGATATCACGCGCTTTGTATCCAGCAATGTGGGGTTGCTCTTCGCGGCGATTTACGTTGCCGCGGTAGGGCCGCTGCACGGCGGCTTGCGCAAGTTCTCCCAACTCTTACTCCCTGCCATCATCCTTGCGGCATGGACGGAAGCGCTGATTATCGTGGTGACCATCATCGCCGCGGCCCTGCGCCTCACGCGGACCCATTTTGCCGAACCGGAAGACTTCGGCAACTGGAGTCATCTCGGCAGGCACGTGATGGGGCACATCATCGAAACGGGCGCGCTTTTTGCAATCATCCTGCTGCTGATGACGCTGGTTCACATCCTGTGGCGGTGGCCGGTTACGGTCGCACCCGGCGCCATGCTGGGAGTGTTCGTGATTATGCGTTTTTGGACCGAGGCCGCGGGGCTTGAACCTTTGCGCACTGCCGCCTGGAGTTCCACCCTGCTGGTCTTGCTAAGCGCATTTTACCTGGGTGGCGTGGGGGCGCGAACGGGATTAACGGGGGCCCGCCAACTCCTGGTTCCCTCCCTGGTACTGGGATGGGCGTGGCGTGCGTGGGTCTTCCTCGCGACAGTTTATGCCGCCGCCGTGCCGTTTTTCAAAACCCACTTCTTCGATCCCTCGCGCGGCCACGTTCCTGTGCGCCTGCTGGGAGCGCTGGGGGCCACTGTCGTCGAGGGCTTTATCGCCGGACTGCTCGTGTGGGGTATTGCCGTGTGGATTGCGTGCGCGACGCAGCCGGAGAGCACACCGATCCCCAAGTGAAGAAGGGCCGATGGGAGGGAGAGTAACTGTCACGAAGGTGAGCCAGCGGTTTGCCGTGTGCGATGCGAAGAGGTTTGATTTTTGCCCAGTTCCGCGCCAGGGGAACACTGTGAGTAGCCCCGAGTGAAACCTATGGACGGGAATAAGGGAAAGTAGGGGCGGTTCGCGAACCGCCCCTACACCCATTCGAGCGGGGCCGGACCATTCGACCTTTGTAGGGTCGGTAAATGGCTGGCGGCGCGACCCGTGGGCGGTGAGCACAAAAAGCGTGCCCTTGCCCACGGCACTCAATTTCAACCCCTGCGGGGTTCCGGTGGGGATGGCGCTCCTAAAACAAATTCCACAGGAATTGAGTATAGACTTCGTGGTGGAACTGGATCTCGGGTGATTTGACCACGGTTCCGAGCAATCGCGGACAGCGGTCCGCGGAAGCTTTTTTCAAGTCGGCAAACCGGCCCTTCACGTCTGCCCCGAGCAGCTTTGTAGTCCACTCGGCGTCATTGAAGTTCTTAATGGCATCGTAGATGTTGTCTGGCAAATAGCGGTGGGCATTGCGGAGGTTCTCCACCTGGGCGATATCGCCTTCGATACCGGTTCGGAAGATCGAGTATAGCAACAAGTAGGGATTGGCATCGGGAGCGACGGCGCGGACTTCCAGCCGGGCGCTGCGCGAATTGCCCAGGGGTATTCGCACCATCGAGCCGCGATCCACGGCGGAGGCTTTGAGCTGGTTCGGGGCCTCGAAATGCGGGTCGAGACGGCGGTAGGCATTAACGCTCGAGTTCATGATCAAGCACAGGTCGTTGCCATGCGTGAGGATGCGGTCAACGAACTGCCAGGCAAACGGGCTCATTTTCTCCAGGCCCTCGGGATCCCAGAACAAGTTCTTGTTGTCCTTCATAATCGACACGTTAGAGTGCATGCCACTGCCATTCACGCCCACGATCGGCTTAGGCAGGAAACACGCACTGAGTCCCATCTTGGTGGCGACCTGCCGGCAGATCAGTTTGTAAATCTGGATCTGGTCGGCCGCGGCTACCACTTCGGCATAGCCGTAATTTATTTCGAACTGCGAGGGAGCGACCTCCGGGTGGTCCTTTTCGTTTTGGAACCCCATCGCCCGCTGCACTTCCGCGGCATGGTCGATAAAGGTGCGCAGCGTGTCGCCGGGAAGGGAGTGGTAATATCCGCCCGCGCTGACATACTCGAACTTACTGGTTTCGTGGTAGTTTCGCTCGGCGTCAACGCCCTTGAAGAGGAAGCCTTCAATCTCGTTGGCGGCGTTTAGAGTGTAGCCGTCCTTCTCATAAAGATTATGGGCATAGGCCTTGAGCACGGCGCGAAGGTCGGCGGCATAAGGTTTTCCGTCTTTATCGATGACCTCACCGAAGACCATGACCTTGCCGGGTCCAAAGATGTCTGCCGGCCCCCAGTAAAAGGCCGACCAATCGATTCCGAGCCGCAGGTCGCTCTCGTGTTGCGCGGCAAAGCCACGAATGGAAGAGCCGTCGAAGGTCAGGTTATCCCAGCTCTTGATGAAAAATTTCTTGTCGTAATCCAGCATGTGCAGCCGGCCTTCCAAGTCGCTGAACAGCAAGGTTACGGCTTTGATCCCTTTCTCTTCGGTCAGGTACTTGATTCGCTCTGCTTGAATCTGTTCCGAGGGGACGCGCTTTTGTCGTTGCTCCTTGGCGCGTAGATTCATTTCTTCCAATTCGCTGTAGGGAAGTTCTAAGTAGCTTTGCAATTGATTGCTCATGCATCTCCTTGAGCCCGGGAATCCCGGAAAATTTTTTCAAGCTGATGTCTACGCACACGTGGACACGGTCGCGTGGGAACGCTGTTTCGGTGTCGGTTTCAGGTTTGAACTAAGTACAGGCCTAACGCTTCTATTGTCAACGACACTCAACGAATCTGGCAAGGGGTTTGCCGATAGATTTTCTTTATGGAACGGATTAGCTTAACTAGGAGTCGCAGATGCCACAACACCCGCAGTCCGCGGCTAAAGATTTCTCCCATGAATCCCCGTCGAGGTCGCCGCAGACGTTCCCCCTTGTTGGTGCCCGCGATTGCCATTCCGTTCTGGTGGGCTGGCGCCGTGGCCGGATTGGAACTATTGCCGCGTCTTCCGAATGAACAACTACCCCTTCGTCTTGAAGCTTGGCGGGGGTTTGCCTGCCGTGTTATATTGGCAGAGGTCACTGGCGGTATGGGCGCGTAGCTCAGTTGGGAGAGCGCGGCGTTCGCAACGCTGAGGTCGAGGGTTCGAATCCCTTCGCGTCCACCATTCGCCTTCGCCCTTCCGGCTTCGGCGAACATGTCCCTGCTATCTCGGTGACAGGCTGATCGGTTATTGCCGCGCGGTTCCAGCGGACGAAGTCAGAACGGCAGCGGCCGGCGCAAGGTTTCCCATGCAATGCCCCAAATGCAAAACGGAGAATCCGGAAACGTTTACCTTTTGCGCACGCTGTCACGCGCCGATGAGGTACATCTGTCCTTCCTGCAAGCACGTACAATTTCAAGGTGGGAAATGCGAGAAGTGCGGGGTGGACTTTGCCAAATACGCGGCGATGCTGGTCTTTCAAGCCAAGGACACTGCCCAGGCAGAGCGCACAAAAGTCAAGGGACGCTCCGCCATATTGAAACAGCTTATCCTTCTGCCCATCACCGGCGGGCTCTCACTGATCAAATACTTTGTGGGAAGGGCACGGGACGAATAGCCCCTGCGGGTCCGGGCGTCCCCATGCCCGGAAGAGCTTTGCATCCCTGCCTGCGGCGGCTTCCTATTTCTGCATCTTGCTGGCTACGTACCGCTTCGCCTTTGCCATCAATTCCTTAGCCTGCGGCATATTTTCCAGCGATTTCAGCACGAGGGGATCGTTGGAGATACTAATCCTGTCAGCTTCATTTTCGCCGAAGATCGAGCCCACCAACTGGATGCGGATGTGGTTCTTGACGAAGTCCAGGTTGTCTTTCATATCCTGGTCGGAGAAGGTGATTTTCTGTTTAGCCAGGTAATCTTTGAATTCACCCAGAACCGCATCATTCACTTCGAAATCTTTGGGGATGGTCTTGTGGATTCCCAGGTAATATTTGCCAAAGTTGAAGAAGGCGCTGTGCTGGATCAACACTTCCTGCGCCGGAGCCATCTTGGGATCGGCAAAATCGATGTCGGGGGTGATTCCGCCGCCGCCGAAAACTTCGCGCCCGCCGTCGGTCAACCGGACCTCGGCATGGTTGGGCTTGGTGAGCTCGGGGTGATAGTAGTAGTCGTAGAGAGAAACATTCTCATATTGGCGTTGAATCAGACGCCCGCTGGGCGTGTAATAGTGCGCCGTGGTCAGGGCCAAGCCGGTGTGTTCGCTCAACTGGTAGACCGTTTGCACCAGGCCTTTGCCGAAGCTGGGCTCACCGATCACCAGGGCGCGGTCATGGTCCTGGAGGGCGCCGGTGACGATCTCCGCCGCGCTCGCCGTCATGCGGTTAATGAGAACGACAATCGGGTATTCATTGCCATCGTCGCCGTGAGTGGCGTAATACCGCTTCTCCTGGGAATGCCTGCCCGAGTGGTAAACAATAAGCTGGCTCTTTTCCAAGAAGTGATCGGAAACATCCACGGCTTCCTGGAGTAATCCGCCGGGGTTGCCACGAAGGTCAAGAACCAACCCCTGCAGGTTCTTTTCGCCGACTTTCCGCAGCGCATCGGTGAGCTCATCGTTGGTGTTCTCGTTGAACTTGCTGATGTGGATATAAGCGATATTGGGCCGAATCAGGAATACGTCATCCACACTGCGTTGGGAAATTTCATCACGAGTGATGTTGACCTCTAGCGGCTGGTCGTATCCCTCGCGCAGGATGGTGACGTGAACCTGCGTGCCCTTGGGGCCCTTGAGCATTTCGGCCACCTGCGAGGTGTTCAATCCGTCGGTTGGTTTGCCATCGACCTTCGCCACGATGTCACCCGGGCGCAGGCCGGCGCGGAAGGCCGGCGACCCCGGGATCGGGGCCACCACGATGGTCACGAGCTTGCCCATCTTCCCGGGTCGTGATTGGATTGACATGCCAACGCCGTAGTACTTACCCTCTTGGTCTTCGCGGAGCAGGGCAAACGCGCGGGGGTCGAAGAAATTTGAGTGCGGGTCCAGGGTTCGGAGCGCGGCGGGAATGGCGCCCGTGTTGCCATTGGGAGGGCCGTAAATGGCTAGGTCCGGATCGACAGCGTCAGCGTAGTTCGCCTCGACGATGTCGTAGACGCGCGTGAAGGCGTTTAAGCTGGCCTTGATGTCCGAGTCATCGCTTCCGGTGGTGGCCTCAACCTGTCGCCCGTACGCCCCTCCCAATAGCGCGCATAGGAGGATCGTAGACAAAATAAACCATACCAACCGGCGTGCCTGTTTCATGAATTTGCAGCTCCTCACCCTGCTGGCTAAGTATAACATAGGGATGGCAGGTTAAGAAGCGACCCGTTGCCATCCCAACCATTGGATGCAGCTTGCCAGGGCAAGGTTCGATGCCCTTCGGGGAAAGCGACCTCGTCCCTTGCGGATCTGCGATGGACGGTTGCCGATGGAAGCAAAGAATGGAGGCCCCGCTGGCTGCTGCTGACTGCCCAATGACTACTTCCCATCGAAAAATCGACAATCGTCAATCCACAATTCCTTGCGGTTCACCTTGACAACCCTCCGGGGTTTACCTATCATCGCATTGGAGGCGGACATTGTTTGGCGGCGGGTTCCTCGAAATCGGTTTCTTACTGTTCGTTGCCTACCTCCTATTCGGCCCCAAGAAAGTACCGGAAATCGCCCGGACCTTGGGCAAGGGCTTGGGAGAATTGCGCCGCGCCTCGAATGAACTAAAGAATTCACTGGAAGAGGAAATCAAGAATTTGGACCGCTTACCCGAGAGCGGCTCCGACACCACCTCCACCTATGGGCATCACGATCCAGAACCCACCCCCAAAGAACCCGAATCCCGATCCTGAGGAAGTTGAACTGAGCGGTAAGCAAATGTCGTTCCTCGAGCATCTTGAGGAGCTCCGGGTCCGGCTGCTGCGCAGCATCTATTCCATCCTTGTCACCACGGGTGTGTGCTTCTGGAAGCATCAGGCCATTTATGCCTACATGGCAAAGCCTCTAACGGACACACTGCGCTCGTTGGGCTTGCCCGCGCAACTTGTTTACACCAATCCCGTCGATCCCTTCAACCTTTACATCAAGCTTTCCATCATGGGGGGGATTTTTCTCGCTTCCCCCTTCGTTCTTTATCAGCTCTGGATGTTCATCTCGCCCGGACTTTACCGCAACGAAAAAAAATACATCTGGCCTTTTGTCCTGATGACCAGCGGCCTGTTCATGTCCGGCGGCTTTTTCGCCTACAAGCTGGCTTTGCCCAAGGTGTTTCGTTTCCTGCTGGAGTTTGCCAAACAATTCACTCCCATGGTGACCATAAACGAATACTGGGACCTGGCAATTACTCTGGTGGTCTCGGTGGGCCTGGTTTTCGAGTTGCCCGTGGTGATTCTGCTGCTTTCGATTTTTGGCATCGTCACGCCCAAGTTCCTCTTGAAGAATTTCCGCTATGCGGTCTTGCTGACGGCGGTCCTTGCTCTGGGCATTGTCCCCAGTAATGACATGGCGAGCATCTTCGTCGTTTGGATTCCGCTGGTGGGCCTTTACTTCTTGAGCATCGGACTGTCCTGGCTTGTTTACGTGAAGAAAAACCGGAAAAAGAAAAGCAAGGAAAATGACGAAGGCCAAGCGTCATAACAAGTATAGCGCCGACCTTTTCCTTAGGCACGCGGCTCATCTCCTGTGGGCAGGGAAAGGCCGCGCACTTAGGAAATATGTCCTTGCTACCCTTCTTCTGCTGCTTCTCGCTGTTCCGTATTGGCTTGGCGCCGCGGGACCGGCAGAGACCTTTGACGGCGGGCGGGCATTTGCGGATTTGAAGCATTTGGTGAGCTATGGGCCGCGTCCGGCGGGTTCAGCAGCGCTGGCGGAATCGCGGCGCTGGATCATTGCCCAACTCCAGGAGGCGGGCGCGCAGGTGGAGGAGGATTCGTTTACCGCTTCCACTCCGGTGGGCCCAATCCCCATGACCAACCTCATCGCCAAATTCCCCGGCGTGCAATCCAAAGTCGTGATGGTGACGGGCCACTACGACACCAAGCTCTTTGCCAACTTCCGTTTCGTCGGCGCGAATGACGGTGGGTCAAGCGCGGCGCTGCTGCTGGAGTTGGCGCGCGTTTTGCAGGGCCGCAAGCATGAATTGACCTACTGGCTGGTTTTCTTTGATGGGGAAGAAGCTGTGCGTGAGCAGTGGATCGACCCCGACAATACCTACGGCAGCCGCCACCTCGTGCAAAAACTCTCCGCCGCGGGCGAACTGGGGCGCATCCAGGCCATGATCCTGGTGGATATGATCGGAGATGCCAACCTGGATATCCCCCGCGATGCAGAATCCACGCCCTGGCTGACGGATATGGTGTTCACCGCCGCCCACCGCCTGGGATATACGAAAGAATTCTTGGATTCCCAAGGCGCTGCCACCGATGACCACATTCCTTTCGTGAACGCCGGTGTGGCGGCAGTGGACTTGATCGATTTCGACTACGGCCCGAACAACAGCTACTGGCACACGGCTAAAGATACGGTGGACCATTGCAGTCCGCAGAGTTTGACGATTGTCGGCCGCGTGGTTCTTGCCACCTTAGCCGACCTTGATAAATCACCGCACGCCAAGTAGCATCCTTACTATACCCATCCCTGGTAACGAGATCTCACCCCGGAGGCACCAAGGGCGCGGAGCAAGGGCAGCGTGGCCTGCTTTTGAGCCGGGATTTCTCACCACGAGTCTGGAAGGGCGGGGCTTTAGCCCCGCCGTTACAGGCCGTGTTGGTTATTTCTGTGTCGCACGCCCCGCACAGCTTGCAGCCGCAAGCTGTGCGGGGCGTGCGACAAACTGAGGGAGAAGGCCGCGATTTCGGCGGGGCTGAAGCCCCGCCCTTCCTGCAACCCTCTAACAGTGTCCTGGGGTCGTGAGAAATGCGGGTTATGTCTGCGAATCGTTCCCGACGGGCAAGCAAAAGCCGCGGACCTACGAAAAAGATCGCCGCCGCACTTATCATCGAGTTGGTCACGCAAAGTAGGGGAGGGAATTCTTGGTTATGTACGAATGCCGGGGAGGTTTGGCTTCATTCTTCAGGGGGAAGTCTGACCGGTAATGGGCGCCGCGGCTCTCCTCCCGCGCCAAGGCGCAGCGTGCAATCAGGCGGGCGACCGTGAGGATATTGCCGGCTTCGTGGGCTTGGCGCGACGCCTCAGGAGGTTCCGGCAGGGAAAGTTCAGCCAGGCGCTTGACCGCCTCGGAAAGGTGCTTACCATCGCGGATGATGGCGACCTTGCTCCACATCAGGGCGCGCGCCTCTTCCACAACCTTTTGGCCGTCGGCCGGCGCCAGCGCGGGCGGCGCCGGCGCTTCCGGTGGGATGATTTCCCCGCGTGGATTCGGCGGGGGCAAAGGGAAGGGCGCCGGGGAGTGCTGGTTCAGCATGGCCGCCGCAGCTCGTGCCCCGAACACCAAACCTTCCAGCAGGGAATTACTGGCCAAGCGGTTGGCGCCATGGACGCCGGTGGAGGCGACTTCTCCCGCGGCGAAAAGCCCGGGCAGGGAAGTGCCGCCGTGAAGGTCCGTCGCTACCCCGCCCATGGCGTAGTGGGCAGCCGGGCGGATGGGAACCAGGTCCGTGGTGATATCGATGTTGTACTTCAGGCAAGTGGCGAAAATCCGCGGGAAGCGTTTCTTGACATGCTCGGGGTCAAGGCCCGTCAGGTCCAGGTAGACAAACTCCGCGCGCGTCTTCTGCATTTCTATAATGATGGCGCGCGCCACCACGTCCCGCGGCGCCAGCTCGGCGGCTTCATGGTAGCGCGGCATGAAGCGCTCCAGCAGCAGGTTGCGCAGGTACCCCCCCTCGCCCCGCAGAGCTTCCGAAAGCAGGAATCGGGGCGCTCCCTTCACGAACAAGGCGGTGGGATGAAACTGCACAAACTCCATGTCACTCACCAGCGCGCCGGCCCGGTAAGCCATGGCCACCCCGTCGCCGCAAGCCACCGAAGGGTTGGTGGTTTCCTTGTACACGTGGCCCAATCCGCCGGTGGCCAGCAACACGGCGTTGGCCGGAATGGGCTTGGGTGGAGAACCTTTGGTGTCAAGGCAGGCCACGCCGCACACCTTCCCTTCCTTTAGCACCAGCTCGGTGGCAAAAGCGTGGGGTTGTAATTGCAGTGAGGGAAGCGTCCGGGCTTTGGCCATCAGCGCCCGCAGGATTTCGCTGCCCGTGGAATCTCCATGCGCATGGAGAATGCGCGAGCGGCTGTGGGCGCCTTCGCGCGTGAACGCCAGCTTGGTGCCGTTACGGTCAAAGCGCATGCCCCACTCGATGAGCTGATGGATTTGCTGCGGCCCTTCCTCCACCAGCACGCGCACGGCTTCTTCCCGGCAAAGTCCATCGCCCGCCAGCAGCGTGTCGTGCAGGTGAAGCGTGACCTCATCATCTTCGCCCAACGCCGCGGCAATGCCTCCCTGGGCGTACTCGGTGCTGGATTCATACAAATCATCTTTAGTGAGGACAAGAACACGGCCGCCTTGGGCCAGCTCGATAGCGGCCCGCATCCCGGCAATCCCCCCGCCGAGAACCGCAAAGTCCACACTGCTGTCCTTGTGTGTCACCATGGTTGACTCCATCATAACCATGGCCGGGCGTCTCCGCAACATCTACCGGTTGCCGCCAGTTGCTGGTGAGAATTTCTCACAAAGCTGGGTCGTATTTACTGGGCTGCTGCCTATCGCTGCTTATGGGAAAACACACCAACACTGTCATCCTGAGCATTGACAGCCTTGCGGCTGCCCAGAATGGGCAGGAACTCGGGCCGAGGAAGGGTAGCGCGGATCTGTTTTTTAGGTCCGCGGCTTTTCCTTGTCCATCGGGGACGTGCCGCGGACCTAAAAAACAGGTCCGCGCTACGCCTGCCTTTCGATTCACCGTCGCTCAAACTGTCATTCTGAGCCCGCCTGTTGGGCGAAGAACCCCCATAGTTTGCCCGGTTCATGAAACCCCGCAGACTGCCGGGGGCCTTCGCTGCGCTCAGGATGACAGGTTGGGTGATGGGTTCTTCCAGTCAGGGTTCTGCCGATCATGGGCAGCCGAACGGATCTCAATGCTCAGGATGACAGCATGGGCTGGTCTTTCCCAAACCGGTAAAGCTCCGCCATCCCAAAACCGTGTGGTGAAATCCCTGCCAACGGCGAGGGTAACAAATCTCCGATTGCCGGTCTCCGGGCCGCGTGGTATTTGTAAGGATGGGTAGGGACGGGCACTCTCTGGGAGGCTTATGCGGCGACTGCAAGTGAAATCGCGAGCGGGTGATTATCAGGTCATCGTTGGGCGCGGAGCATGGCGCGCCTTGCATCGCTGGAAGGGGTATTCATCCATTTTTGTGCTCACCGAACTCAGTCTGTGGGAGAGATGGGGCAATCAGTTTTTGCGCGATGCCGGCTGGGCCGGGGTGCCGCCTATTCTGGTGCCTTCGGGCGAGAGATCCAAAAGCCTTGCCATGGCGGGGGATGTTGCTTCCGAACTTCTCGATCTGGGCGCCGACCGGCGATCGTTGTTGGTGGCGTTGGGCGGCGGTGTGGTGGGAGACTTGGGCGGGTTTGTAGCTTCCACTTACATGCGCGGGATCGATTACGTGCAGGCGCCAACTACGGTCCTCGCGCAGGTAGACAGCGCCCTGGGGGGAAAGACCGCCGTCAACATCCGCGCCATGAAAAACCTTGTGGGGACATTCTACGCGCCGCGGGTGGTGGTTTCGGATCCCACGGTGCTGGCTTCGCTTCCGCCGCGGGCGTTTCAATCCGGCTTATATGAAGCGGTCAAGCACGCGATTATCTCGGGCCCGGCGCTGTTCGACTGGCTGGAAGGAAAAGTGGCCGGGCTGCGGCCGGGGGACACGCCGCTCCTGGAAATCCTGGTGGCGCGCGCGGCGCGAGTTAAGGTTGACGTGGTGAGCCGCGACGAGCGTGAAGCCGACCTTCGCCGGGTTCTGAATCTGGGCCATACTTTCGGCCACGCCTTGGAAGAGGCCACCGGATACCGGCGCTTCCTGCACGGCGAGGCTGTGGCATGGGGCATCTTGATGGTCACTCGACTGGCGGAACTCATCGGTGTGCTTGATCCCGCTGCCGGTAAACGCATCGTCCGCCTGGTGCGATCGGTGGGCCCCCTGCCGCCGATTCGCGGCCTCAAAGAAGAAAAAATTCTGGGACTGTTGCCCCGCGATAAGAAAGCCGTGGGAGGGAAAATCCATTGGGTCTTGCCGGAAGGCATTGGCAAAGTGCGGGTGACGCCGGATGTGCCCGATGGGGCGATCGCGAGGGCATTTCGCGATGTTCAGCGCGGGGTTTGGAATGATTAGCGCCGCGCGCGCGCCCGGGCAGGGAAGCCCCCTGGGTTCCGGCCGCGACGAGGCCTCCACCAGCGCCGCGGTGCGCAGCATGTTTTCTGCGGTCGCCCATCGCTACGATTTTTTAAATCACTTCCTTTCGCTGGGGCGCGATATCGCGTGGCGCCGGGCCACGGCGGGCGCGCTGAAGGAAATCCTTGCGCGTCCCGGTTCGCGCGTTGCCGACCTTTGCTGCGGAACGGGCGACTTGAGTTTTTGCCTCGGCCGCCACTCCCAAGGGTTGGTGATGGGAGCGGACTTTTGCCACCCCATGCTCACCATCGCGCGCGGCAAGGCCGGTGCGCAAGCCCGGCGGGTCCAGTTTCTGGAAGCGGATGCACTCCACCTGCCTTTTGCCGATGCGTCGCTGGATGCGGTCACGAGCGCTTTCGGATTTCGCAATTTGGCCAATTACGGCCGGGGAATGGAAGAAATGCGGCGGGTCTTGAAAAGCGGCGGGCGCCTCGCCATCTTGGAATTCTCGCAAGTGCGATGGCCCGTTTTCGGCCCGCTCTTTCGCTTCTATTTTCGCCGCATCCTGCCCCGCATCGGGGCGTGGATCTCAGGAGAGGAAGGTCCTTACCGTTATCTGCCTGACTCCGTGACGCAGTTTCCGGCGCAAGAGGTTTTGGCGGAAAAGCTGCGCGGCGCGGGATTCCACCAGGTGAGCTATGTGAATTTTACCGGAGGCGTTGCGGCTCTGCATGTGGGCGAGAAGAGGTGAGGGCGGGCGGATCCTGTATTGGCCTGAAAGCGCGCAAACCCGCCTAATTTGTCCTGGGAAGATCCCTCTCACCCAGGGTAGTATCCCAAAAGTGTGTTGAGTTTTAGTAACGGCCTTGCAAGCGTGGGCCGCCACCGGGGCACGTCTTGCGCTTTTGGCCGCTTAGTCCTACAATCCCCGTGCGATGTTTCCTCAAGTCAGTTTTCGCCTTTCGGTTCCCGTGCTGATTTTCTTTGTCCTGGCCTGCGCGGGTGTCGTGGCGCTGTTCTGGCTGGTCAGCCCCGCGCATCAGGAAGTGGTTAAATTCGCCGCCGAACTTCTAGGAGGCGCGACGGCCATTTACGCGTTGTTCATGAATGCCCAATCTGCTCGCAACGCCGCCGCCCGGCGGTTTATTGAGCGCTGGATGGACCCTAACTTCGCCAGCTTCCGCACGGTGCTCACCGAATTACTTGAGAAGGAGAA
This sequence comes from Terriglobia bacterium, assembly GCA_049519635.1. Lineage (GTDB taxonomy): Bacteria > Acidobacteriota > Terriglobia > UBA7540 > UBA7540 > Bog-366. The sequence goes on from JBEKQO010000097.1 coordinate 22,039, forward strand.
ACCGGACGACCTGCATAGACAAACCCTCATCGCCATCCTGAATTTCTGGGAGGAGATAGCTATCGCAGTGTTCGCGCATGAGGCCAGCGAACTCCTCTTGCAGGACTTCTTCAATACAATGGTCTTAAGGACTTTTGCGGTTACTCAAGTTTGGATTAATAAGGAAAGGAATACAAAAAAATATCCGACTGCTTACATCCAGTTCGAAAACCTCTACAACCGATGGAGACCGAAATAACTAGCCAGGCATCGCGTCTATCATGATCTCACCTCTCATATCCAATATATAGATGCTCGAAAGTCGTGTCAAGATTTGCTCCGCGGCCGGCACTTTAATTCCGGGTTTCATTAGCCGTAATTTTCCCGTGGAAGGCAGGGCTCCCCGCGGTTATCGTAGTGGCCGCGGGACGGGGTTCACTATTAGCTGTGAGCTGTCGGCTGTGAGCTGTTAGCTTTCAGCCTCTCCCGGTGCCTACTCCGTCTGGCTCCAATCCTCCGGCGCTCCGCTATCCCGGAAGAGCTTCTCCAAATCATCCAGAGCCTGCTGCGCGGCTTCCGTAGTGGCCCTATTTACATCCACCTCTGATTGTTTGGCCTGCACTTTGGAGGTAAGGTCCGCTTTGGCGGCGGGATCAATCACCCGCACCTGCTGAATCTGCAACAAATTCAACTCATCTTCGGCCAGTTGTTGCATCTCTTTTGCTTTTGCCACATCGCGGCGGGCTCCTTGGAATTTCCCTTGCCAGTAATCGCGCGATTGGGCTTTGTCTTCCGGAGACTCGGGCGGCTTGCTGCCGGCGTCCTCAGAGGGCGGGGGAGTTGCGGGCGGGGAAGTGGTTTGTCCGGTAGTTGCCGGATGCACCGGGGCAGGTGAGGCCGTTGGTGCATTGACCGCCTCGGCGGTTTTAGGCCCCGGCAGGTTATCGTTGGTATAGACCTTGATGGTCTTCTTGGCTTCCTTGTCGTGTTGCTCGCGAATCTGGCGCGCCAGATCCCCTAGCGATTCCTGCTGCTGAGGCCGGGAGGCGAGCGGCAAGGCCGCGCTCAGTATAAGCATCGAAACGAGCAGCGTATTCCTACCCATGTTTGCCTCGCTCAGCGCAGCCAACTGGGATCTCCGCCCTCGTGGCGAAGTTGTTCGTGCAAATCATCGATGGCTTTCTCATCATCGGCGACCTGCTGCTTCTTGGCGTCGATATCCGTGGTAAGTTTGTTGATATCACTGCGTGAGTATTCCTGAACAAGCGCCTTGTTGGGGTCAGGGTAATACTGCATCTGATTCTGCCCGAGCTTCTGTTGCAGCACTTCGAGTTCGCGCTGGTGGGTATCGAGGGTGCTTTGCAGGTTTCCCATGCGCAGGTGGTAGTACTTCTCGTCATGGCCTGCCACGGGCGCCTCTGACTCTTCCGGAGCGGAGTTAGTGGAACTCTTTGCCGGCGCGCCGGCGCTGAGTCCGGACGTGTCATCTTTGGGCCGGGCAATGTTGTCGTTGGTGATCACGAGGACCGGCTTGGCCTCTTTGGGTTTCTTGGCTTTGAGCTGGCGGGCGATGTCACCCAGCGAGGTGCCGTTGGCATTGGCGGTCTGCTGAGCAAAACCGCTCACCGCGGCCAGACCGACGAAAACCGATCCCAGAACGAAAGCCTTAACCCATTTCCGCATAACACCCTTCCCGGCGGGGCGGAGGACCCCACCCCTATACTCAATCTACGCTCTTTCAAGGTCAAAATCAACTCGCTCCGGGCCAGGTCAAAGTCCGATGGGGTTGAATAGGCCCCCTCACCCCCCGCCTTGCGGTCTCCCCTCTCCCCAAGGGAGAGGGGTTTTTTGAGTTTTGACCTTAGCCCTCGCCCCCTTGGGGGAGAGGGGGCTCGCGGGAACAGAGGGATGAATCCTTTCCTCCAACCTCTTACGTGAAAAGCATTGGAGTTACTGGGGTATACATGGGCCAGCATCTGCCCGATTCCCTGGCGGATTCATGGGCGGGCTTGGGTTTTTGTCGAGTGGCTGCTTCCGGCCGGGCCGTTGTTTTCCGAGGCAGTCCGATGGATTTTCACAATTTGACGAAACCTGGCGGCTGGGCTAAACGTCATTATTTAGGTGCGGGGCTAGGTAGCAATCCATTCTGAATAGGAGGAACCGTGCGACATTCACCTCGACTGCAAAAAACCATTCTCATGACGTTTTTGTTGACCCTCCTCACGGGAGGAACTTCCGGGCTCGTCACGGCTCAGGCGCCCCCATCTTATCCTCCGGAGGAACTTGACAAACTGGTTACCCGAATCGCCCTCTATCCGGACCCGCTGCTTGCCCAAATTCTTGCCGCGGCGACCTACCCTGATCAAATTCCCGACGCCGCCAAATATGCGGATGAGCACCACTATCTGACCGGGGATGGCCTGGCCAGAGCCATCGCCGCGGACCACCTGACGTGGGATCCCAGCGTGCAAGCGCTGCTGCCCTTTCCATCCGTGCTGGAGATGATGGCTTCGGACATGAACTGGACGGCCGAGTTGGGCAACGCCTTTCTGGCGCAGCAGCAGGATGTGATGGATGCGGTGCAGAGGGAGCGGAAAAAGGCCAGGGATTACGGCTACCTGCGAAGCAACGGGCAGGTGGTGGTGGCGGGTGGCCCCTATGTCACCATCTTGCCGGTGAATCCGGCCTTTGTCTGCGTTCCTGTGTATGATCCGCTGATCGTATTCTATCCGCCCCGGCCCGGATTTTTTATTGGCGGCGCCATCGGCTTTGGCTTTGGCATAACGCTGGGTTTCGCGTTTGCCCCATGGGGATGGGGCTCCAGTAATTTCTTCTGGGATCGACACGAACTGTTCATCGGCGGGGCGCATTGGGGACGGAACTGGGCCAATCGCGGTTCCTACGTCCATCCCTACCACGGTTTCCAACGCTGGAGTGGGGCGCGCGGCGCGGAGCAGCATCAAATGATCGGACGCAGTGAGGCGGAGCGCAACGCCTCTCACCAGGGGCATGAGCGAGTTGAGGAACATCACTCCGGTGGCGAACGCCGCTAGCCCGCATTGCTCACGGCGCCAGGACACTATTAGGGGGTTGCAGGAAGGGCGGGGCAGAACAGGCTGTGGAAAAACACGTCCAAGCTGTCATCCTGAGCGGCAGCGAAGGATCTGAATTTGAATTTTCAAGCGACTACAGATTCTTCGTCGCCTGCTGGCTCCTCAGAATGACAGTATTGGGACGTTTTTCCGCAGCCTGTTCAGCCCCGCCGTTGCAAGGCCACTCTGATTATTTCCAAGTCGCACGCCCCGCGCACGGGATGACTTTTACTGACGACTGATGACGGACAACTGGCGGCTGAGCTTACTCATCCTTGATGGCGGATTTGACCATTGCCAGGATGGAGGGAGGGAGCATGGCGGCGGAGATGCCGTGATCTTTTTCGGCGTGCTCCGCCGCGAGCAGCAAGAGTTGTTCTTCAGTTTCGGCGCGCACTTCTTTGGGGCAGTCCATCCCCAGGTCACGACATCGCAAAACCTTGGCCATGGAAGTTTCCTCTCCCGTGAAAATATGGCGGCTATCATACCACTCGCCCCTGAGCTCAGGCCCGTCAAAAATCATCTTTCATCCTACCATCACCAAATGGTTTTGTGGCGTGGCTGTGCATGTGCCCTGCCCGGCCGCTTTCCCAGGGTCCAGCCAAAGTCGCGGGCGTCGCATACCTCTATCGCCATTAATGCGCTACCTGCGGAGAAATCCCTCACCCCCCGCCTTGCGGTCCCCCCTCTCCCCACGGGAGAGGGAGAGAAATCAAATCACAGCCCTCTCCCTGGGGAGAGGGTGCCCGACGGAGGAGGGCAGATGAGGAGTCACTTTCAACCCCATTAGACTTTGACGGCGCCCTGGGAGCTTTCCTTGATTGCTTTTTGTGCATCCCCTGTTATGATGTCTAAGAAGTACCAGAATACGACGAAGTGTGAGATGTGGCAGGGGCTTGGGCAGGGCTGAATTGAAAAACTGTGCGGCAGCCGCCGCGGGACTCTGCCAGCGCCAGGCGGCGTTACGGTCCATGGGCGCAGGTTCTGGCTTTAGGGGATAGGATTTCTAGCAGGAGCATACTCCCACCATCCTTTCTGCGTCTCACCATAGTCCTTGGCCATCAGGTTACTCGTGAAGATTATCCGGCAACTCGTCAGTTTCGTCTTGGGTGTTACCGTAGGCGTTTGCCTGTATTCACTCCTCAAACTTCGACCCCTTTCCCCAGCCCGCTTTGGGAACGCTTCAGCGCCAGCGGGAGCAAAATACAAATCTCTCCGGGCGCCTTGGGTTCAACGGTCTTGGGCGCGGCAAGTCTGTGCGCCGGTACGGGTGCATTCCGTAAAACATCGCCATGCGATGACTCGTGAAGTTGCCGGGAGGCAAGTACACCTACAGCCTAAGCCCGAACCCGTGAGGGTTCCCCAGCCTGCCGCGGCGAGAGAAGTGGCGGTCGTGAAGGTGCCTCCGGCTCCGCCGGCGCCGAAAACATTTAAGACGATCGGCTACGTGGAAAAGGCCGGGGGACAACTCGAAGCAATTATTTTGCAAGAAAACGAAATTCAAGTCGTTCATCTAGGTGATCTGATCGCGGAGAGGTACCGGGTCACCAAGGTATCTCCCGACTCCGTGGCTGCAATCGATGAGACCCTGGTGGAATCACCCATGGCTAAACCTGACGGCGCTGGATCCAAGGAGTTGACTGCCGGCGTCGAGCAAGGGCCTTCGACCCCGCTGGGGGCCGTCGCTGCGGGCCGGCAAGAAGCTTTGATGGTTGCTGCAGGGGCCGACCGTCCCCCGAACCTTCACGGCGCCGCACCGGTCTCCGCTCTGCCTGCGGTTGATGCGCAGGTTCAGTCCACGAATCCCCCTGGCGCTGTGACGGAAGGTCGAAGTGGGCCGCCTCAGGACGCTGAACAGGTTGCAAATTCTTTAGGATACGTACAAAAAGCTGATGGAAAGGTGGAAGCTGTGGTGGCGGATGGGGATTCGGTTCGCTTGGTCCCTGACAATCCGGCGGTGACCATGGCGCAATCAGCTCCGCATGTTTCTCAGGAGGGGACTACCCCAGCTCACGATTCGACGCGACTGGCGGCAGCGGTCTCCGCCAGCAGTAGCGCAATCACTGACAGTTCGGTTGACATGAGTGGCATGGCGGCTTTTCTTCCGGCTTCGGTGACGCCGCTCGCAGCGTACGAAGTTCCGCCCCCAGCATCCAGTTCTGCCGATATATCGGCACCGAGCCGACCTCGTATGGATCCGGATGGCGAAACGGCCGCGACATTGATAGAACCGAGCGCCCCGGCTGCATCCAATTTTGGCGAGACTCCGGGTGGGTTGACTCCAAGCTCTACCAAACTAACGGTTACGATCAAACCGCTCGGGTTCGTGGTGAAAGCCGATGGTGAACTCGCCGCGATCCTCGCCCAGGACGACGAAATCTATGTCGTCCGGCAAGGTGACCGTTTCGCCGGACGCTATCGCGCCGTCAGCGTCTCCGCCGACGCCGTGGAAGCAGTACAAGATCCCCAAAGGCATGCACAACCGCTTCCGTCAATTGCACCCACGACATCCCCGGACTTGCTTTCGGCTTCGAACCAGCAGAGGCCACCTCAATTTTCTGCGGGAATCTGTTCGAGTTGCAAATCCAGTGAGTTAGCCGAAGAGTCTGCCAAGGTCCTTGACGACCCTCCGGCCGAATCTGAATCTCCGCCGCCCCGGAAGGGGAAAGATGAGCAAGCGCGCTCGGCATTGCCAAAAGGGACGCGGCAAAGAGCCTCTCCTACTTTGAAGGAGACCCCGGCTTCACCGGGACCCGCCACATTTGTTTTCCAAACCCTTGGCTACGTCGAAACACAGAATGGGGAAATGCAAGCCATTGTGGCAGATGGATCACAGGTGTATTTGGTAAAGCAAGGGGAGACTTTTGCGGACCAGTATCGGGCTACGAGTGTTGATCCTATATTGGTTCTGGCCGTCAGGGTGTCCCCCGGGCAAGACGTAGGAAACTTCCTTTCTGCCCAGACAGAATCCGGCGGCAAACCTGCATCCAAGAGACTTTATGGATATTTGCATTTTCCCTTGTCGGGTCTGGAAAACGCACAAGCTCTCCATGAGATGGGTGCATCGGGCAGCCCAGCTCTCACAGACCTGGGCGTGAATCTACTCGGTTCGTCACTGACCGGGTTTGACTTACAGGCAAATTTTTTCACGGCCGGTAATCCCAACGGTGGGTTTTGATTCTGACTACGGGGGAGACGGATGCTTAATAAGGGAATGCGGCTGATAGTGGTGTTGGGGTTAGTCACCTCATTCCTAAGCTGCGGCGGCGGATACAGCGTCGCTTACAATCAAGGACACAAGGCCGAGAACCGGAAGGATTGGGATACGGCTCTGGTGGACTATGAGAAGGCGAGAGAGGCTGACCCTGCCAACTCCTTATATATCCTCCACGAGAAAATTGCTCGCACAAATGCCAGCTTGCTCCACCTCCGGAACGGTCGCCAGATGTTAAAAGATGGCCGGGCGGATGAAGCGGCGGGAGAATTCCAGAAAGCCGCCCGCATTGATCCGTCCAATGCGGCTGCGGCTCAGGAGCTGGATAGGATTCTGACCAAGCAGGCGCAGACAAAGAAGGCACATACAGAGGCCCTTCAAAAGGCGCTGAAAGCCCGCGAAGAGGAGAGCCAACCGGCCGCGGTGAAGCTACAACCCTTTCCCCAAGAACCTCTTGCTCATTTTAAACTTTCCGCTGACACCCGCAGGGTCTTCGAAACCCTAGGAAAGCTCGCGGGACTAAACGTAGCTTTCACGCCGGATTTTCGACCGGCTCCGCTTAGTGAAGATCTCAGTGGCATAAGAATCGAAGATGCCCTGAATCTTGTAGCGATGCAGAGCAAATCGTTTTGGAGGGTGGTTACTTCCAACACGATCTTGGTTATTCCCGATAACCCCAATAACCGGCGGGACTATGACGATGAGGTCTTGAAGGCAATCTACCTTTCCAACCCGTTAGCACCCGCTGACCGCACCGCCATTACCACTGCCCTTAAGCAAGTGTTGGGTTTGCAGAGGATTATGGACAATCCGGACTCCAACGCCATCATCATTCGGGATACCCCGGCAAAGGTGGCGGCAGCGGAACAGCTCGTGCGGCAATTGGATCGAGCCAAAGCGGAAATCTTGATCGACATTAACATCGTGGAAGCCGACCGCGACCGAATTCGCGATTTGGGCCTGTCGCTGGGAACCGTCAACCCCTCTAGTGGGTCGGTTACGCCGGGATTAGGTGTAGAGGCGGCCGTGCTCCCTCCCTCGGCAACCACTACTTCCACTACTTCAGCCGCTTCGGTTGGGGCTTTGGCAATCAACACCCTGTCATATAAGGACATTGCTGTGATTCTTCCCGGAGTAACTGCCGCGGCGGTTTTGAACGATAACAAAACTCATATTATGCAAAGTCCTGAGGTCAGAGTGACTGACGGGCAGACGGCCAAGCTGAAAATCGGCAGCCGGGTTCCTTATGCCACCGGCAGTTTTCTGCCTTCCCTTGGGGGAACAACGAGTTCCTCCGGTGGGGTTGGCTTGCTGGCCAGTACGCAGTTTCAATTTCAGGACGTTGGTGTGAACCTGGAGTTGACCCCTCACTTGCTCTCCACCGGAGAGATTGCCGTTCACGCCAAGATTGAAATTTCCTCCCTGGGGGCATCACTCACCGTGGGCGGGGTCAGTGAGCCTACTTTCGGCCAGCGCGTTATTGAGGATGACTTCCGTTTGCAGGAAGGAGAAGTAAATCTTTTGGGGGGGTTGATTCAACGAACTTTGACCGATCAGGTGCAAGGGATTCCCGGGCTGGGCGATATTCCCGGGCTGCGTTACTTTTTTTCCCAAGATAGCAAAGAGGTGAATGACCAGGAGGTGCTCGTCATGGTGACCCCGCGGGTCATCCGCCTTCCCGATTCTGCCCTGGCTGAGGGTTCAGCCATGCCGGTGGGTGCTCTCGGGGGTGGCGAGATCACCCCCGGGTCCATCGAGGGACCACGTCCCCTCGAGATTCCAACCACCGGGCCGCGGCAGCCCTAACGATGGAATTGAAGATGGTGAAAAGACGCAATCAATCTTCCGACAAAGCCTTCATGCTGATCGAATTGATCGCGGCCATCACAATTCTGCTGGTGCTGACGACTATTGCCTTGCCATTGGCGCGCAATCAGATCATCCGAGCCCGCGAGACGCGACTCCACGAGGACCTGCGCATGATGCGCGAGGCAATTGATCGGTTCAAAGCGTATTCCGATCAAGGCATGATTCCCGTCAAAGTGGACAGTTTCGGCTATCCCCCCGACCTTCAGATTCTGGTCGACGGGGTGCCGGTTAAGGGGACTGCCAAAGGGAAGTATAAGTTCATTCGCAAGATTCCCCTTGACCCTATGACGGGGAGTGCGGATTGGGGTCTGCGGGCAATGCAAGATGATCTCGACTCCAAAAGCTGGGGTGGAGAGAACGTTTTTGACGTGTACTCGAAGAGCCAAGGAAGAGCTTTAGATGGAACACCGTATACGGATTGGTAGAAACATTGGTGTCAGGGGCCAGGTGTCGGGCGCCAGGTGTCAGTCGCGAGGCGTCAAGTCTGGTTACTCGTCACTTGTCACTCGTCATTGCTCATGGGGCTTCACCCTGATCGAACTGATGGTGGTGATTACGCTGATTCTGATCCTCGCTACCTTTGCCATGCCCATGTATCACGTTGCCGTCGTCCATGCCCGCGAAGCCGTGCTGCGCGATGACTTGTTTACAATGCGTAAATTGATCGACGAATTTACCATCGACAAGCAGCGCCCTCCCACTTCCCTTGATGAACTGGTGGACGCGGGATACCTGCGGGGCGGGATTCCCGTTGATCCTTTTACCGCTTCCAACGAGACTTGGAAGACCGATATCGAAGATGTGCCCATCAGTCCAGATCAAGCCTCCTCAGGGATTGTGGATGTCCATAGCGGCGCAGATGATACTTCCCTTGAGGGCACGCCCTACAGCAGTTGGTAAGACTAAAGGATAAAGTCTAAAGGGTAGAGGGTGGGTGAAAATTGGCGTCTGCGAGTATGCGGAGTGGGCTTGATTTTAACCTTTACCCTTTTCCCTTTACACCTTTTTTAACATGGCCGAGTTTGTTTGCAAATTAGGGACGGACGCCGGGCGGGTATTGACCCAGACGGAAGAGGCTCGCTCGGAGGAGGAACTCCGCCAGCGGCTGCGGACGCAAGGGTTTCTGGTTTTCTCCATCCACGCCAAAGACATTTTGAATTTTCAGAAACGGGCGCGGCGTCCGGGAAAAATCCCGCCGGATGATTTGTTGATTTTCAACCAGCAGTTTCTGACACTTTCCAAATCCGGGTTGCCGTTGCAGAAATCGCTTGAGCTGCTTGCCCATCAGACCCGAAGCGACACGCTCCGCATGTCCCTTGAGGCGGTCCGCGACAAAGCTCGCGCCGGGGCATTGCTTTCTGAAGCCTTTGAGTCCACCGGCAGCTTTCCCAAGATCTACTGTGCCACCATCCGGGCGGGTGAGCGGAGCGGCAGCCTGGACCGGGTGTTGGGCCAATACCTGACTTACCAGAAGCAGACGCGGGGTTTCCGAAAAAAATTCATTTCGGCCTTGATCTACCCCGCATTTTTGCTGATTTTCTTGAGCCTGCTGATTGCTTTCGTGATCGATTTCATTGTTCCGCGATTTGCCTCGCTTTATGCCGACATGGACGTGCAATTGCCGAGATTGACGACCTTCACCATTTCCTTCGCCTTGCAAGTGAAGCATTTCTCCCTGCTCATTAT
>JBEKQO010000098.1:0-30762 GCA_049519635.1 Terriglobia bacterium
AGATTATCGATGACGGCGTAATTCTGAATGTGAATTTCACGCAGCATGGCGTCGCGGGGAGAAGTCTATCACAGGCAGGCAGTGGACAGTAGACGGTAGACAGGAAACAGGAGACGTGATGTAGGTGGTAGATGACAGGTAGTGGAATCCAGGTGGTAGATGGTAAGGGGAAAACCAAACCAAATGGCAAAAGGCAAAATTTAAAATCCGCGCCCTCTCCCTTGGGGTAGGGGGGACCGCAGGGCGGAGGGGGCCCCATGTTTTGCAAGTAGTGGGGGTGAGGGGGCTTGTCACTTGGGCCAACACTAAACAGTGGATCGATTCTGGTCATGTAAGCCCTCACCCAGCGATCTCGCGCCACCCCCTCCCCAAGGACGAGGGCTTTGATCTTAACTTTTACGCTTTACCTTTTGAATTTCCTTTCGTGCAGTTCCCCCCTGCCCCCCAGTATCCCGTCTACCGTATCCCGTCTACTGTCGTTGACTGACTTGGGTCGGTATGTTAGGTTCAATTGATTGGCTTTTATACTCCCCCGTTTTCGACAAGGAGGTTAATTGGCGGCAGCAATTCTGGTTTTCTACCAGGGTTTGACACAAGATTTCTATCAAGGAGAAGTTTGGCAACTCCTGACGAATACAGGTCCGGTGGCAAGAGTTGTGCTGCTGATGCTTCTGGGCTTTTCCATTCTCTCGTGGGCGATTATTTTCCGAAAATTTCGCATCTTTCGGGCCGCGCAGCACGAATCCGTGGAATTCCTCAAGGTCTTCCGGCAGAGCAAGAAGCTGTCGGAAATTCGCGCCTTCTGCCGCACCCTGAAGGTAAGCCCGTTGCCCGAGGTTTTCCAGTCCGGCTATCGCGAAATTGAGAGCCAAGCCTCCATGATTGAAAGTCCGGGGAAGCCGCGGATTCGCAGCCTGGAGGCTGTGCGGCGCGCCCTCCAGATCGGCGCCTCCTCCGAACTGGGACGGCTGGAGCAATGGTTGGTATGGCTTGCCACCACCGGCTCGGTCACTCCCTTTGTGGGGTTGTTCGGGACCGTCTGGGGCATCATTGACGCTTTCCATGGCCTGGCATCGGGCGGGGGAGCAACCTTGCATAGCGTGGCGCCGGGCATTGCCGAAGCCCTCATCACCACCGCGGCAGGACTGTTCGCAGCCATTCCGGCCGTCATCGCTTACAACATTTTCCTCCAGCGCATCAAAGAATTTGGGAACCAGATGGACGACTTTTCGCTGGAGTTTCTGAACATGACCGAACGCTATTTTATCGAATGAAAAGTGCCGTGACGAGTGACGTGCCAGTAAGGGCCGGGACGCGAAAATCTTAGCGAGTTTCGAATTTCGACTTTCGATATTCGCCTTGGGCTTGCCCGTCACTCGTCACATATCACTGGTCACGGAAGTTAGGAGGTGAACGATGGCCTTCACCAACCCAAGAGGCAGAACGCAATCTTCCCTTTCCGATATCAACATCACCCCTTTTGTGGACGTGGTTCTGGTGCTGTTGGTCATCTTTATGTTGACGGCCCCAATTATGGAATCGGGGATCGAAGTGGATTTGCCCAAAACCAAAACCGTAAAAGTCATTTCCGAGGAAAAGGTCGTTGTCACTCTCGACAAAAATCAAAATATCTATGTCGGGAATGATCCCGTTAATATTCACCGCCTGGGTGTGACTGTCCTGGACCACCTCAAGGGCGCCGGCAATCAGCCGGTGTTTATCCGCTGTGATCAGAACGTAAGTTTCGGGGCGTTCGCGCGGGTGGTGGATGCGTTGAAGCAAAGTAGCCTTACCAACCTGAACATCGTTACCGAGCCGCTGGAGACCAAGCCGGGCTCGTAGTGTGAGCAACCCCCATGGGGACGCACGTCATTTCATTGATCGATGAACGCCGCGACACCCTGCGCGGCACGCTGCTGCTTTCCCTAATTCTGCACGCCGTACTCTTCGTGGTTGTCGTGACCTATACCATGATCGGTTTCCATTTAGGCGGCAGGGGCCAGGAGTGGGGTACGGAAGGCTCAACCCGCATGGGAGCGGTGACCAGCCTGCCGGGAATTCCCTTGCCGGCTCCCATGGTGACCACGCGCAGCCAAGTCGCCACCCAGAATACGGGGCTTTATAAAACGGAACCACAACCCAAGGAAGAACCGCCCCCGGACGCGCAGCAGATTCCCAAGTTCAAAGACGCGGTGAAGCCGGAAAAATTAGAAAGGGTCAACAAACGCATCCATAAGACCGAGGAAGTGCCCCCGGATAACGCCGTCCCCTACGGTGAGACCGGGGCGCCCACCATGAGCTACACCCAAATGGTGACGACCGCGGGGACGGGCGGCGTGAGCATCGGCGAGGGGAACAGTTTCGGCCAGCGCTACGCCTATTATGTGGCCTCGATGCGGATGCGCATCAGCGCCAACTGGCTGATGGCGACGGTCAGCCCCAACATCCTGACGGCCCCGCGCGCCTATCTTACGTTTGAAATTCTGCGCGATGGGACCGTGACCAACGCACAGATCACGCAAAGCAGCGGCATTCCGGAAGTGGATCGCTCCGCCTTGCGGGCAATCCTTGCCTCCAACCCGCTGCCCCCGCTACCTCCCGACTATTCGGGGAAAAGCGTCGATGTGCAATTTTATTTTGACTTTCATCGCCAGTAAGGTAAGAATGTGCAGCCTTTTCGGCCAGAAATATATCACATTGTGAGGCATCGGTTTATAAACTTGCAAGCATCTCAATATTTGTGGAGCCCATTACCCATATGAAATTGCATCGACTGGCGGTTCCCTTTCTCCTGACCTTTGCGCTCGGGGTGGCGCTCTCCCTTTCCTCGCGCCGGGCCATGAGCCAGCAGGGCTGGATTGACACCGGCGTCAACCTGGGCGCGCCCAGGATCAAGCTGGCGGTCCCGGATTTTCCGCCCAAGTCCGTAGACCAGCAGTTGGTCAGCCTGACGCAGGAGTTCAACCAGGTACTCTGGAGCGATCTTGACGGCGCTGGCATCTTCGAGATGGTCAGCAAGAGCAACTATCCCTTAAAGATCCCCGAGGAGCCGTTGGACGTCGATTTTAACGCCTGGAGCACTTCCCCCGCATCCGCCCAGATGTTGGTTTTCGGTAAGGCCGAGAGCATTAATTCCAACCTGGTGATTACCGGTCGGGTCTTTGATTTGGGAAACCAAGCCAACCCGGGCGTGCTGGCCAAGCGCTACGTCGCCACCCTGAACGAAGTCTCCACCCGTGAAGCCGCGCACCGCTTCGCCGACGAAATCATCAAAACGCTGGGCGGCGGGCTGCCCGGAATCAACCAAACGCGCATGGCCTTTGTCAGCAGCCGCACCGGCCACACGGAGATCTGGGTGATGGACTACGACGGCTTCAACGAACATCCCGTCACCAGTTATCGTTCGCTGTCCACCACGCCGCGCTGGGCTCCTGACAATGCCCAGTTAGCTTTCACCAGTTACGCCTCGGGCAATCCCGAGATTTATCTCTTCTCGTTTGAGACCAATCGGCGCAAACCCTTTCCGATTTATAAAGGACTCAACACGACCCCGGCATGGTCGCCCGACGGAAAAAGGATCGCCTTCTGTTCGAGTATGGGAGGCGACCCGGAAATTTATGTTTCCAATGCCGATGGCTACAACTTGCAGCGCCTCACCTTCTCTCCCGGGGTGGATATTTCTCCCGCCTGGAATCCCAAGACCGGCAACGAAATCGCCTTTGTCTCCGACCGTAGCGGCTCACCGCAGATTTACATCATGTCCGCTGATGGCACCAACCTCCGCCGCATGACGACGGCGCAACAAGGCGGTGACGCCAGCGCTCCGTCCTGGTCCCCCAACGGGCTGTTCATGGCTTTTCACTGGCGCGTTTCAGAAACCGGAACTTATGACATTTACATTATGGAAATTGCCAGCGGACGAATTATCCAGTTGACGCACGACGCCGGCCGCAACGAGCATCCCACCTGGTCACCGGACGGCCGCCACCTGGCATTTGAATCCACGCGCTCGGGCTCACGCCAGGTTTGGAGCATGCTCGCCAACGGCCTTGGCCCCAAACAGCTGACCAAGGATGGGGAAAACTGGAATGCCAATTGGTCAAACTAGCAATCTAATATCCGGCCCAGGTTCAACCCTTGCGGGCGCGAGGGGAGGGGAATTGCGGGGGAAGCCCTTTGGGTCCGGACCCACCGTGAGCAATCGGAAGAATATATCGCAATGCGATGCACTCTCTTCCCGGGAGGAGCGTTTGGACCGTCAACAAATGGGCGCCCTTCCAGCCGGGCGCGAGGCGAAAATGGACAAATTCTTCGATTTGAAAATCGTCGCAATGTGATATTTTTTCAATGCAAGATGTTGTGTTTTTTTCTGATTTGGTGATAGTATCACCAGTTCCGAAAGTCTTTCCCCTTGGGCGCGGGAAGAAATGCGGGCCTGCAACTGTCGCCGCCGGGAGGGGGCACTTTTGGGTAGCTTCAAATACCCGCGGGATCACGAGATTATCTACCTATTCAAGGAGGAATTAAGCATGCGAACGAAGAAACGCAGTCTTGCGGTTCTCGTAGGAATTCTGGGAGTCGTTCTGTTGGCGGCCGCTTGCCATAAGAAGACAGTGGCGCCGCCACCACCACCGCCACCGCCACCCCCCCCCCCAGCTCCTACCGTGACGTTGACCGCAGAACCCAGTACTATTGATAAAGGCCAATCGGTTACGTTGAGTTGGTCCTCTCAAAATGCTACAGATTTGGACCTGGAGCCGGGAGTAGGCAAAGTCCAGGCCTCGGGTTCCTCGTCCGTTACGCCGCAGGACTCGACCACCTATACCCTGAGCGCCACGGGCCCGGGCGGCACGCAGAGTGCCACCGCCCGAGTCACCGTGACGATCCCACCGCCGCCGCCACCGCCGCCGCCGCCGGTGACCGTCGTAGAAGACAGCACGTTGTTTGAGCAAAACGTCAAAGATGCTTTCTTTGATTTTGACAAAGCAGACATTCGGGCTGACGCTGAGCAAGTCCTTACCGGTGACGCGGGCTTCCTGAAAGAGCATTCAAGCATCAAATTCACTATTGAGGGCAAGTGCGACGAGCGCGGAAGCGAAGAGTACAACCTTGGCTTGGGTGACCGCCGCGCCACCGCTGCCAAGAACTTCCTGGTGAACGCAGGCGTGTCCGCAGACTCAATCTCCACCATCTCCTACGGCAAGAGCCGTCAGGGTTGCACAGATAAGACTGAGGATTGCTGGCAGCAAAACCGCGTGGATCACTTCCACTACGGTCCCGAGTCCCAGTAGGCGGAATTAGCCGGGAGCCATTTTGGCTCCCGGCTCTACCCCCCCGCAATGTCCCACGGCAGCGCGACGCCGAAGAATTCGACGTGCTAAGGCCCAAGGGATTGGTGTCTACATCTTGGGGAATACAGAACTTGCATTCCCTTTTAGCCTTGGGGGAATAAGGCGAGGTGGCTGTTTGCCCCATCTTGCGCAAGACGAGCGCACGCAGGGGCCATCCCCAAATTAGCCTCGCGATCGTTGTCCTAATTTGGACGGATCGACAAGATCGCCGCCCAACCGTCAGCGCTTGAGCCGTGATTGCGGATTGCTCACTTTACTCTGCCTGTACCATCCCACCCATAGGCGCTAGTGCCAATTTGCATTAGAAAGCGATATTAATCATGGCCCGCGGAAGGGCGGGGCTTTAGCCCCGCCGTCGCAGGGTGGAGGGTTGAATGCGCCTTTAGGCCCTGAAGCCAGCTCGCTTCAGGGGTTAAACAGGCTGCGGAAAAACGTCCCAATACTGTCATTCTGAGGAGCCGGCAGGCGACGAAGAATCTGTAGTCGCTTGAAAATTCAAATCCAGATCCTTCGCTGCGCTCAGGATGACAGCATCGTAGGGATTTTCCGCAGCCTGTGAAGCCCCGCCCTTCCAGTGTCATGGTGAGAAATCCGGGTTAGCGCCGGTGAAGCCTACAGATCGGGATGGGAATGAAAGGTGGGGGCGGTTCGCGAACCGCCCCTATAGCATTTCCGAAGAGGGGTCAAAAGGGCCGCCCCCTTCGGGGGGCAGACTGGACTTTCCGGATTTGCTATGCGTTGGTTTCACCTGCGGCCAACGATGTCGCTTCCCCTTGGGGAAACCAGGCTGAGGGCTCGTCCTATTCAAAATGATTCGCAATTACACATTCGAGCCGGTTGACCCGAACCGCGCCAAGAGGTTAGACTGGCGTGTGTGATATCTTATCAAGCGAGGACGCAGCGACCTTGAAAAAACATACCCTACTGGCTTTGATGGTTCTTGCCTACGTGGGCGCGCAATGCCAGCCCGCATTTGGTGTAAGTAAAGAAACCCTCCAGATGATGCAACAGCTCGACACATTGCAGGCAGCCGTACAAAACCTCCAGAAGACAGTTGACACGCAGACCGCGGTGTTAAAGACTCTGATTGAGCAGGCCAACGATAACGTCAACACCATGAAGGCCACGGTCACCGATTTGCACGGGTCAATGCAGCAGAACCTGGCATCCACGGGCGCGCGCTTTGATACGATGACCAGCCAGATGCAGGCGCTCAGCGAGAGCCTGGAGGAGGCTAAGGCGCGTCTCTCAAAACTGAGTGAGCAGATGGCCCAGACTCAGAACATTCTTACGACGCTCCCGTCGCAATCCAATCCCACGCCAGGAGCGACGCCAGGAGCTCCCGGAGCCCCCACCGCGCCCGGCGCTCCTCCGGTACCCGACGCAGATTCGCTTTACACCCAAGGCTTGAGCTCTTACACCGGCGGGCAATATGATTTGTCGATTCAGGCCTTCCAGGATTATCTGAAGTATTACAAGGACACCGATCGCGCCTCGAACGCCCAGTATTATATCGGCGAATGCTATTACAGCCAGAAGGATTACAAGCAGGCCATCGAGGCCTACGACCTGTGTAGTGAGAAATATCCGGCGGGAAACAAAGCGGCCGCCGCCCAACTGAAAAAGGGCTTTTCCCTGCTGGCTCTGGATGAGAAGACGGCGGGAGTCCGCGAATTGCGCTCGCTGATCCAGCGTTTTCCGGATTCACCCGAATCCGAATTGGCCCGCCAACGGCTGAAGAAGCTGGGTATTGCCGTGCCCGTTGCCGCAACACGGAGGAGATCTTAAGTTTTTGGCCGGTAGGCGGCCGGCGTGCCTCACAACTCGCACCCTTGCACCCTCGCAACTCATGGGAGGAATTCATGTCCGGATCCGTCAACAAAGTCATCCTGATCGGCCGTCTTGGTAAAGACCCGGAATTGAAATACACCCCGAGCGGCGCCCCGGTAGCCAAATTCAGTCTGGCCACTGACGAAAACTTTAAGGACCGTACGGGCGAACAGCAAAAACGCACGGAATGGCACAACATCGTGGCGTGGAATAAGCTGGCGGAAATCTGCGGCGAGTACCTAACCAAGGGGAAGCAGGTCTACATTGAAGGATCAATCCGCAGCCGGCAGTGGCAGGACCAGTCGGGCAATAAACGCACTTCCTACGAAATTATCGCCAACCAAATGCAAATGCTGGGATCGAAAGGCGATTCAGAACGTATGCCCTCTACAGGTGTGGAGCGCTCCGCACCCGAGCGCCCAGCAGCGGCGGCGCCACCGCCTCCCGCAGAGGCCGTTTCACCCTCCGAACCCGAGATTAGTGACGAGGATATTCCGTTTTAGCCGAGGGTTGGAGGTAAGCGGGTGCATACTCCTAAACTTGGACAGCGCGAAGAAGAGTGAATGGGTACCTCTCTCGCGTTACTATTTCTTCCACCCAAGACGCTTGCAACCTGAGGTGAGATTATCTTTCCCACGATGCTTGCCCACCGGATGTAACCACCCGGACAGTCATTGAAAATCCCAAAGTCTCGCGCACAGACTCCCTTGCCGCTGATACCCCGGCCTATTCGCTAATGTGGTGGGGGCGGTGGGGGGCCATGCTGCTTGTGCCTTTCATCGATCTGCCTTACGTACTCATCAAACTTGCTCGCTTGATCAGGGTTTAGGATTTGCCGTATGTGTGCGC
The DNA here is from genome assembly GCA_049519635.1 of Terriglobia bacterium. Lineage (GTDB taxonomy): Bacteria > Acidobacteriota > Terriglobia > UBA7540 > UBA7540 > Bog-366. Next base: position 8,031 of record JBEKQO010000098.1, read on the forward strand.
GTGTCTCCAAGTGAATTGCCTGGAACTGCGGATCAAACTGCTTCTGCAAATCCCGCGTTTTTTGCGAGGACTCGTCGAAAATCTGGCCAAGCTGCTGCGTCTGCGCGTCGGAGAGGCTCAGGACCTTCTTGAGGTGTGCCATCGCGTGAGCTTTGTTGAAACCTCCACCGTGCGCCAGGCGTCCGGTCTGCCACAGGAAATAATAGACGCCCACGCCTCCAAGAATGCCCCCAAGGATAATGGTCACGAAGAAATAGAGATAAATCCGTCGGGTCATTTCACCTCATTCGTTACAACCGGCGCAGGAGCTTCCAAGGGCGCCAACTCTGGAGATTCCTGCAAGCTGGTTTCTCCCATGGGGTCGGAATATGCCAACGAAGCCTCCTGCGCGGGAATCTGGATGTCGGCAGCGCTTAGACCGCGGACGGGCCCCGCTGGTGGCAGTGCCAGGGCGAGGAGCGCCAGGAAGGTCAACACCAAGGTCGCATACACAAAGCGCCTTCCCACCCGCTCGAAGAAATCCGCCACGTTCGGCGCCTTACTCAGTTCGCCAAGCTGGCGTACCAACCGCTCGGCAAACCCCAGCGAAGGCGCGGGCGCCTCTTCGAGCTTCAACAGATGCAATCCCGAGCGCACTAAGCACAGGTCGCGATAATATCCTGCACACGAAGGGCATTGGGTGAAGTGCTGGCGGACCTCCACCGTTTCCCCGCCTTCCCAAAGGACGTCTAATTGGTCGCGAATATCGTCACAACGCATGGCCTTTGTTTTCCTCCCGCCACTGGCGCAAATCTTCCAACATACGCCTCCGGGCGCGGTGCAATCGAACTTTCACCGTTGTCGGCTTCAGGTTCAGGATCTCCGCAATTTCTTCCACGGAATAATCCTGCAATTCCTTCAACAGCAGAATCTTCCTGTCATTCGCGGGAGCACGATCCAGGAGTTTGCCCACTAAATCCTTAAGGACGGTCTGCTCTTCGTGATTTAGGGCGTGCTCTGGCTGACTCTCCGCATTGCTCTCCAACTCCCGTTGGCTATCTTCCCCCATCTGCCAGTAAAAACTCACGCGCGATGCCCGCTCGTGCCGCAAGTAATCGTAGCAGTGGTTGGTCGCGATGCGGCTGAGCCAAGTGGCAAAAGAGGATTGGAAGTTATAGCTCCGGATCGCCCGAAACGCCTTGATAAAAATCTCCTGGGCAAGATCCTCCACTTCATCGCGTCTTCGCACCAAATGGTAGACCAGTGAGAACACACGCGGCTGGTATCTCTGCACCAAGGGGCTAAAGGCCTCCGGTTCCCCCTGCTGGGCGCGTTTAATCCATTGAATCTCTTCGGCAGCCAGTGCACCGGAATTTTCCATCGGGTTTCCATCTTCAGCCGACCCTCATTGTTTCCGACGAGGGCGGACCCTTTACGGTTACACTTTTCAGCAAGGCGAATTTCTAATCAAAATCTAATCAAGAATTTAGTTGACCACTTAATTACTTTATGCAAGAATGTGCCCATGATAATCGGAACACGACTCAAGAAGCTTAGAGAAGAACGGAACCTTTCGCAAGGTGATATCGAAAAGCGTACCGGCTTATTGCGCTGTTACATCTCCCGGGTTGAAAACGGACACACCGTTCCGTCCCTTGAAACCCTTGAGAGGTTGGCCGCGGCGCTCGAACTTCCCCTCTACCAATTGTTCTATGAGGGGGACGAGCCACCTCCGCTGCCAAACCTTAGCAAACGCCAGAGCACGGAAGAACTGGTTCTCGACGCAGAACAAGAGAAGGAACTGCGTTTTTACGAGAAAGTAAAGCGGCTTCTTACTCGGATCGACGAAAAAGACCGCCAGCTTCTTCTGTACATGGCGCAGAAACTAGCGAGCCGGTAAGGCATTTAGTTTCATTGCGTTGGGTTGGCGTCTCGGTTTGAAGACGGAGGCTGAGGGTGGGTTATTCCCACTCGATGGTGCCGGGAGGCTTTGAGGTTATGTCGAAGACCACCCGATTCGCACCTTTCACCTCGTTGACAATCCGGGTCGCCATGCGCTGTAGTAGTGTCGGTGGTAGTTGAGCCCAGTCAGCGGTCATGCCATCCTCCGACACTACTGCCCGGATGCCAATTGTTGAGGCGTACGTCCGGGCGTCGCCCATGACTCCTACGCTTGAAACGGGCAAAAGGACTGCGAACGACTGCCAGAGGCGGTCGTAGAGTCCTTCTATCTTCACTTCGTGCTGGACGATAGCGTCGGCCTCACGAACCATCCGCAGGCGATCTTGGGTTACTACTCCGACAATACGGATCGCCAAACCTGGCCCAGGAAAGGGTTGTCGGCTTATCAGGGACTCGTCCAAGCCGAGTTCACGACCAACTGTCCGGACTTCATCCTTAAAGAGCTCGCGCAAGGGCTCAATCAGCTTAAACTTCAAGTCTGGCGGCAATCCTCCCACGTTGTGGTGGCTTTTGATGGTGGCGGCCGGCCCCTTGACCGACACTGATTCGATAACATCTGGATAAAGCGTTCCCTGCACAAGAAACTCCACGTCCCCCAGCGCCCGCGCTTCGGCCTCAAACACGCGGATGAACTCTTCACCAATTATCTTGCGCTTCCGTTCCGGATCGGTGATGCCCTCCAAGCGGGCGAGAAAACGCTCTGAGGCATCCACGGCCTTCACCTTCAAGTGAGCTTGCTCCCGCAGCTTGCTGCTGACTTCAGCGAACTCATCTTGGCGCAACAAGCCATTGTCCACAAAAACGCAAGTTAACCGATCGCCCAGCGCCCGCCCCACGAGCGTCGCAGCGACGGCTGAGTCCACCCCCCCCGAAAGCGCACAGAGAGCGTGTTTATCGCCAACCTGATCGTGGACTTTTTGTATGGTTTGTTCAATAAACGATCCCGGAAACCAGTTGGGCTTGATGCCGGCAACATCCGAAACGAAGCGCTGAAGAATTTCCCTGCCCTGGGTGGTGTGGCGAACTTCCGGGTGGAATTCCACCGCATACATTTGCGCCGCCGAATTCTCGATCACCGAAATGGCATTCTGCGTCCGCCCAGTGATCACGAATCCGGGTGGAACCTGCACCACGTGGTCGCCGTGGCTGTTCCAAACCTTGAGGGATGAGGGAAACCCTGCCAGCAGTCGGGAGGACGGAAGAATATCCAATTCGGCGAAACCGTATTCACGCCGCCCCGCCGCTTCCACTTTCCCTCCCAGCTTGTAAGTCATCCAATGCAATCCGTAGCAGATACCAAGGACCGGCAGGTTGAGCTTCAGCACGCGTTCGTCGCAGACCGGGGACGCGGGATCATAGACCGACGACGGGCCGCCGGAAAGAATGAGCGCCTGCGGGCTCATGCGCACTAAATCGTCAAAGAGGATATTGCACGGCACGATCACCGCGTACACGTGAAGCTCGCGAATGCGGCGGGCAATCAGTTGGGTGTATTGCGAACCAAAATCGAGTACGACCACAGGGCTAGGTTGAGTCATAGGATTAATATCAGTGGGTCCAATTTTTTATGTGGCGTTGGTTAGCAATCTTGCTGGCCGAATAATCTAAGAGACAAGAGATCCGCACCCGGAAAGGGGAATAGAGAATACAAATTCGTGGTCTTTAATATTCGGTCTCTTTCTCTACGCCGGCAAGTCGCCGAACTTTTCCTGATCGAGCTTCGCCCGAGCATGCAGCTTACTCCTAACCTGGGCGGCTCAAGACTTATTCTTTGTGAGCAGTAGTACCACGGCGACCAGCGCGATTACGGCAACAATGATGAACAATGCGCCGTGCCCATGGAAATGCAGTCTCAGCAAAAGTTCTATGGGTACCAGGTTGCACCTCCTATTTCCCAGAGTACTGAAAGCAGTCGGCGCGAGTTGCCGGCTGGACTACTTCGCGACGATACTCACGAGCTTCTGCGGCACGACAATGACCTTCTTTATTTGTAGACCGGCCAGGTGCTGGATGACCTTCTCCTCCGCTAACGCGCGGGTGCGAACTTCCTCTTCGCCGGCGCTCACTGCCACGTGAATGCGCGCGCGCAGCTTGCCGTTTACCTGCACGGGATACTCCAGCTCATCTTCGGCTGCCAGTTCGGCGTCAAACGCCGGCCAGGGAACCTGCAGCAACGGCTCTGCATGACCAAGCCCTTCCCAGAGCTCGTCCGCAATGTGCGGTGTGAAGAGTGAGAGAATGGCCACCAGGAATTCCAGCGTCGTCTTATGGACGGGGGCGCGAATCCTTCCATCCTCCACCGCGTCATCGAGATCAGTCAGCTCATTGACCAGCTCCATGGTGTTGGCAATATCGGTGTTGAAGTGCCAGCGCTCTTCCATGTCCTCGGTCACGTGCCGGAGCGTCTGATGCGCCTTGCGCAGCAGGCGGCGTTCTTCGGGAGTCAGGGAAGCCTTTTCTTCGGCGCTCAAATTCCCTGCCCTTACGCCTCGGAGTTTTTCAGCGTGCTTTGCCACCAACCGGTAGACGCGGCCCAAGTATCGAAATGCGCCTTCCACGCCCGCATCGTTCCATTCCAGGTCTTTTTCGGGCGGCGCGGCAAAAAGTATATAGAGGCGCGTGGTATCGGCGCCGTACTTGGCAAACATCAGGGTGGGATCAACGACGTTCCCTTTGGACTTCGACATCTTGGAGCCGTCCTTAATCACCATGCCTTGAGTGAACAACCGGGCCACGGGTTCGGAAAAATCCACCAGGCCGATGTCGCGCATGACCTTGGTGAAAAAGCGCATGTAAATCAGGTGCAGGATGGCGTGCTCGATGCCGCCGATATATTGGTCAACCGGGAACCAATACTTCACCGCATCCCTGTTAATCGGCGCCGTCGCAATTTTGGGGTCGGTATAGCGGTAAAAGTACCAGGAGGAATCGACGAACGTGTCCATGGTATCGGTCTCGCGCCGCGCAGGCTTGCCGCACTTGGGGCAGGTCGTGTTGACAAAATCCGGCACGTCCGCCAGCGGCGAGTGCCCCCGTCCGGTCAGCTTGACGTTGGGCGGCAGCAGCACGGGAAGGTCATTTTCCGGCACCGGCACAATACCGCACGCCTCGCAATAAATCATGGGAATGGGGGTGCCCCAGTAGCGCTGGCGCGAAATTCCCCAATCTTTGAGGCGATATTGAACTGTCCCTTTGCCGAATCCCTTCACCTCAGCGTCGTGGGTCATACGCTCAATGGCCTCTTCTGACGTGAGTCCGGTGTAGGGCCCCGAAGCCACCAGGCGTCCGTAGTCCACCATCGCGTGCAATGGCGAAGTGACTTCCGATGGTGGTGAAGTTCCTTCCGGTACAATCACCGTGCGCATGGGCAATGCATACTCCGAGCAGAATTCATAGTCGCGTTCGTCATGCGCCGGCACCGCCATGATGGCCCCCGTGCCGTATTCCATCAGCACGAAGTTGGCGAGCCAAATGGGAACCTCTTCCCCATTATAGGGATTACGCGCCGTAAAGCCGGTATTGGCGCCCACCTTGGCCGTATCCAATTCCACCCGCGCGCGAACCGAGGAGAATTTAATCCGCTCTACCTCCTCACGCAATCGCGTGGGCTCCTTGGAATTCGCCAGCAGGTCTTCCACCAGCGGATGCTCGGGCGCCAGGAACACAGCGGTACAACCGAAAATCGTATCTACGCGGGTGGTAAAGATGCGCAGCGGTTTCCACAGATCGGTGACGGTAAAGTCCACAAACGTGCCCGTGGATTTCCCAATCCAGTTCTGCTGCATGGTCAGCACACGCTCCGGCCAGCGTACCAGTTCCTTCATGTCGTCGAGCAACTGTTCGGCATACGCCGTGGTTTTCAGGAACCACTGCTCAAGATCACGCTCGATGACGGGCGTCTCCTCATGCCGCCAGCAACAGCCATTCACCACTTGTTCGTTGGCCAGTACGGTCTCGCACTGCGGGCACCAGTTCACCCGGCTTTGCTTGCGATAAGCGAGCCCGCGCTCATACATCTTCAAAAAGAACCACTGATTCCAGCGATAATATTCCGGCACACAGGAGGCTATTTCCCGCCGCCAATCGTAACTCACCCCCAGCCGCTGAAGCTGCCCGCGCATGCGGTCGATATAACTGAAAGTGAATTCGGAAGGGTGCCGCTGATGCTTGATGGCGGCGTTTTCCGCGGGCAGACCGAAGGCGTCCCAACCGATGGGATGCAGGATGTTAAAGCCTTTCATCCCCATGTAGCGCGCCAGCGCGTCGCCAATGGAATAATTGCGCACGTGGCCCATGTGAATGTCGCCCGAGGGATACGGCAGCATTTCGAGCACGTAATACTTCGGGCGCCCGGGCTCGGCCTCGGTTTCAAACAGCTTTTCGTCGGCCCAGCGCTTTTGCCATTTGGATTCGATGGCCTGCGGATTGTAATTAGGATCCATGATCTCAATTCTGAATTATGAGTTATGAATGGTGAATTGTGAGTTCTGAATAATGAATTTTGTATCCAGGAAGCAAACTACCCGCTTTCACAATTCATAATTCAGAATTTCTTCCCTCTCGATCCCCGCCTGCTGCCAGGAATTATTCCTCGCCCGGAAACTGCCTTACCGCATCCATCCCTCGCTGGGTCGGGTAAAACCAGAGCCCACGCACTTTGCCCGGGTGAAAATCCACAACATAAGCCTCGGTACCCTCAAAGATGCAGGCCTGCGCGTACCCTTCCCGGGTCAACTCCCGCAAGGCCCTGACAACCTCGGGACGAGAAACCGGGGCCGCACTCCTGGCTGCCCAAGACTCCGGACGGCTGCCGGCATCCCATTCGTTGATCGTCTTGAGAATAATCTCGACCGTCACGTAGTCATCCGACATAGCGTCGAGCACCAGTTCCAGAACCGCCTGCAACCGGTCGCGCACAAGGCCATCCCACCAACTATCGGCGTTTACCACGAGCTGGCACTCCCGCCAAGGTCCGCATTGTCCTAAGATTCCATTCATCATCGCCCGGCTGATCCACCGGCGTCTCACAGATGAACGGAATGCTTTTCAGCTTCGGATGCCGCACGATGCGCGTAAAGGCCTCGGCGCCAATTTGGCCTTTGCCAATGTGCTCATGGCGGTCAACATTGGAGCCAAAAGCGGTCTTGGAATCATTGGCGTGAATCACCCGCACTTTCTTCAGGCCGATCGTCGCGTCAAGTTGCTTTACGGCAGCGCGCAGACCTTCCGCAGTGTGAATGGCGTATCCCGCTTCAAAACTGTGTGCGGTGTCGATGCACGCGCCGACCGGCAAGTCCTTTTCTGTACCAGCAATGATCTCCGCCACTTCTTCGTAGCTGCGACCGATGGCCGTTCCCTGCCCGGCGGTGTTTTCAATCAGGATGGTCAGGCCGTCGAACTTCAGTCCTGCCGCCGACTGGCGAAGAGATTCCACACAGATGGCGATGGCCGCCGCCGGTTCAGCTCCTTTGGCGCTGCCGGGGTGAGTAACAAGGTAATCGGCGCCCAAAGCCAACGCCCGCTCCAGTTCGCGGCGAAAGGCGGCAATGGAACGCTCACGAATGAGGGCATCAGAGGACGCCAAGTTAATCAAATAGTTATCGTGAATGACCACGGGAGAAAGACCGTAAGCCTGGCGCACCGCCCGAAAAGACTCACATTCCGCCGGGGAGGGATCGAGCGTCCGCCAGCCCCGCGGGTTCGCAGAAAACATCTGGAAGGTGTCGCAGCCAATCTTCTTGGCATGATGCGCCGCATTCTCCAGAGCGCCTGCAATCGAAGTGTGTACACCCACCTTCATAGGAATTTCTCCGCCATGTTTATTGTTTATGGTAGCAGACCCATTCGAAAGGCGTCAACGAAAGGCGGCTGGCCGCAGGGTTCCGTCAAAGTCCGAGGCGCTTCGAAAGGACCCCTCCCCTACCCTCCACCGTCGGGCACCCTCTCCCCTGGGAGAGTGTTACGATTTTGATTTCTATCCCTCTCCCTTGGGGAGGGGGGGGACGGCAAGGCGGAGGGGGCCCCACGTTTTGCAGGTCGTGGGGATGAGGGGGTATAGGCGCTAGACCAAGCAATTTCCGGTCCGGCCCCGAAGGGGCCAACCGTGGGTAGCCGCAGGTTTTAACCTGCGGCTCGCAGAACCCCATGACCCCTTAAACCCCGACGGGGTTGACCGTGCGCAAGGTCGGCCCCTTCAGGGTCGCATTCCTTTCGCGCCTTCGGTTTCCGTAGGTTTCACCCGTGGCTACTCACGGTGTCCCGCTTCGCGGGAAGTAAGGCGGCGAATCATCGGGTGGCTTATTCTAGCGCCTATGAGAGTGAGGGAGCTCTCGGGAACAATTTGATGAAGATTTCCTCAAAACGTCTTATGTGAACAGTTATGAGGCTAGCCCTGCCTGGCGATGAGTATTCTTCCCGAGTGCACGACCTCCAGAACTTTCGTCCACGTGGTCGCATTGAAATTATTCGTGCTGATCCACTTCCGTTACGGCTGGGGCAAAAGTTCCACCTTGGCGGCGGCACTTGTAGCGGATTGGGTCTCGAAAGCTTGCCGGAATTCCTCGAGGTGAAACGCTTCGATCTGGAGTTTCTCCAAGCCCATCTGCGGTAGAAGACTTACCGCGCGCTCATGCGTGTAAGGGTTGATAAACGAACCGATCACCGTGAGCTCGCGGGCGTAGATGTCATAAGGCCGCACGCTGGCCGCCGCATGCACTGGGGCGCAACCGAAGACCAGAATCGTACCCCCCCGAGCGGCCATGGTGATGGCTTGCGAGAAGGTGGCGGATGAGCCGACGGCGTCGATCACAAAATCAAACCCTTCGCCGTGGGTCGCCGCCAGGGCTTGGCGTTCGCCCTCCTGGTTCGCGTCCACGGCCTGATCGGCCCCAAATTCCAAGGCGCACGCCCGGCGGAGTTCCCGCAGCTCGCTGGCGACAATCAATCCCGCACCTGCCAATCGTGCCAGGCGAGTCAGCATCAGACCGATCAAGCCCGAGCCGATTACCATGACCGTCGATCCTGATTGTATGGCCACCCGGTCCATGCCGTGAACACAACAAGCCAGCGGCTCGGCGAGACAGGCCAGGCGCGCGTTCATACCGGAAGGCAGCCGATAAACAACTCGCGCCGGCGCCACCATGGCTTCGGCAAAACCGCCGTCGAAGTGCAAGCCATAGGCCCGCAGGTCGGAGCACAGGTGCTCGCGGCCCGTCCGGCAATAGCGGCAGACGCCGCAATAAGTATTCGGTTGCACGGTAACCAAGTCGCCTTCCGCCAAGTTCCTCACTCCCGCGCCCACGGCATCGACGATTCCAGCCACCTCATGGCCCAATACTACGGGAGGGGTGGCAGGAAACTCGCCGCGGAAAATGTGTGCATCGGTTCCGCAGAGACCCGCCGCGAGGGGCCGAAGGCGCACCTCACCCGGCTTGGGATCGGGCACCGCAAGTTCGTCCAGCCGCAGGTCGCCGACGCCGTGAAAGCGGATTGCTTTCATCGTCGAGCCGAGGGATGGCAGAGTGGAAGACATTGATGATTCTGGCATGAAGGTTCCTCCTCCTGGTACGATTCCTGTGGACCGGGACTAATCCCAGCACTGGCCACTTGTGCTTGCCGTCCCAAATTCGACCCCCTCACCCCCACGACCCGCAGAACGTGGGGGTGAGGGGGTCTGTCGGGAACAGATGGATGGATAATTTCCTCCAACCTTTTATGTGAACAGTTTAGGAGCACGTGTAGCGCGGACCTGTTTCTTAGGTCCGCGGTTCGTCCGCTATGGACAAGGAAAAGCCGCGGAGCTTCAGAACTGGTCCGCACTACCATTTTGAGTCAGTCGACATTACGAACCAGCGCGTGCTAACGCCCTTCCGGAGGCGGTAAACAGGTGCGTTGCTCCGGTACGGATGTGAAACGCCACGCGATCGCCAAGGCGCGCCTGGGTGTCGCCGTCGGTCTGCGCCACCAGCCTGGTTCCGTCCGTCAAACGCGCGTGGAGATACGCCCGCGGTCCCAGGTGCTCCAGCGCCTCGATTTCTCCCTGCAACTCGCCCTCTGCCGGGCTAAAGCCCGGCCCTACTTGTCGAAGCATCACATGCTCCGCCCGGACTCCGAGCTTTACTTTTTCGCCGGCGCTCAGTTTTTCGAGCGGCGCGGGCACGGCCATGCTCACACCAGTTGTAAGCATCAGGGTCAGGTGCTGTTCGCCCGAGGTTTTGACCTCCACATCCAGGAAATTCATCTTCGGGGCGCCGATGAATCCGGCAACGAAAAACGTGGCGGGATGCTGGTAGAGCTCCAGCGGCGATCCCAATTGCTCAACCTTCCCCTGGTTGAGCACCACAATCCGGTCGGCCATCGTCATGGCTTCGAGCTGGTCGTGGGTGACGTAAATCATCGTGGTGTCGAGTTCGCGATGCAGCCGCACCAACTCCAGCCGCATTTGGCCTTGCAGCGCGGCATCGAGATTCGAAAGCGGCTCATCCAGCAGGAAGGCCTTCGGTTGGCGAACCATGGCGCGGCCAATGGCCACGCGCTGCAATTGGCCTCCGGAAAGCTGGCGGGGTTTTCTTTCCAGCAGCGGTTCCATTTCCAGGATGCGCGCCACGGCGCGGACCTTTTGCTCCCGCTCTGCTTTCGGAACTCCGGCCAGACGCAGGCTGAAACTCATGTTTTCCGCCACGGTCATGTGCGGATACAGAGCATAACTCTGAAATACCATCGCCAGGCCGCGCTTCGAGGGAGGCGCATGGTGCGCGGGCGTGCCATCGATCAACACTTCACCTTCACTGACTTCCTCCAATCCGGCGATCATGCGCAACAAGGTCGATTTACCACTTCCCGACGGCCCCACGAAGGCGATGAATTCATGGTCCCGGATCAGCAGGTCGATGCCATGAATCACTTCGTGGGCCCCGAACCTCTTGCGCACGTTCCTCAATTCCACCGTCGCCATGGTCCTGATACTCCCCTTTACTTGACCGCCCCGAACGAAAGGCCGCGCACCATTTGCCGCTGGCTGATCCATCCAAAGATCAGGATGGGAGCGATCGACAGAGTGGAAGCGGCCGACAGTTTCGCCCAGAAGAGAGCCTCCGGATTGGCAAATGATGCGGTGAAGGCGGTCAGCGTCGCGGCTTTCACCGTCGTCAGGTTCAGGCTCCAAAACGCTTCGTTCCAGCAAAGGATGATGGAAAGCAGCGACGTCGCGGCGATGCCTGGGGTGCAGAGCGGCAGCAACACATGAACTAATTCCTCGATCTCGGTTGCGCCATCCATGCGGCTGGCCTCCAGGATCACGGCCGGCACTTCCCGGAAAAAGGAGAAGAGCATCCACACCACAATGGGCAGAACGCTGATGCTGTCAATCAGGATCAACCCCCAGACGGTATCGAGCAGGCCGAGATCCCGCCACAGCAGGTAAATCGGAACCAGGACGCCGACCGCCGGCAGCATTTTAGTCGAGAGCATCCAAAGCAGAATGTCGCGCGTGCGCCGCGTGGGGAAGAAGGCCATGCTGTAGGCCGCCGGAATGGCCAGCGCCAGAGCCAGCAACGTGGATCCCAGCGAAACCACGACGCTGTTCCTCGCGAACGCCACGTAATCAGCCCGCTCCAGAACGGCGTAATAATTCTCCAGCGTGGGGCGGAAAAACACAGCGGGCGGTGTGGCGACGGCGGTAATCTCCGTTTTGAAACTGCATAGGAACATCCAGAGGATGGGAAAGAACATTCCCAGTGCGACGGCCCAACCAGCTATCGCCAGCCCCCAGCGCGATTGACCGTTGCTTCTCACCGCCAATCCTCCAGGTTGCGCCCCAGCAGGCGCATGAGAAAGAGGCCGACGATGTTGGCCAGAATGATGGCGATGACTCCGCCCGCCGAGGCTCGCCCCACGTCAAAGCCCAGCAGCGCGTCGCGGAAGATCAGGTAAGCCAGGTTGGTGGAAGCGAGCCCCGGGCCGCCGTTGGTGGTCACATAAATCTCCGCGAAGAGGCTGAGGAAGAAAATCGTTTCGATCATGGCGACCACCGCCATAGGGCGCAACAGATGGGGCAACTCGATGTGACGGAAAAGTGCGATGGGCCCGGCGCCATCCAGCCGGGCGGCCTCGACCTGCTCGGGATTAAGCGACTGGAGCGCCGGCAGAAGGATGAGCACGGCAAAGGGCGTCCATTCCCAGCCCATAATCAGCGCGATCGAGAGCAAGGGCATGCGGGAAAAGAATTCGATGGCGCCGAACCCGAGGGAACGCGTGATCCAGGCGAAAAGGCCGAACACCGGGTTCATCAGCATGTTTTTCCAAATCAGCGCGCTTACCGTCGGCATCACGAAGAAGGGAGCGATCACCAGCAGGCGGCAGATATTGCGGCCGGGAAAATCCTGGTCGAGCAGAAGGGAAAAGAGCGTGCCAAAGATCAAGGTGATGGCAAGGACCAACCCCACCAGGAACAGGGTGTTGCCCATAGCCACCCAGAGCGCCCGATGGGTCAGCAGGTCGCGATAATTCCCCCACCCGGCAAAGGCAATTTTGCCGGGATTCAGCAGGTTATAGCGCTCGGCGGAAAACCAGAGCGTCATCGCCAGGGGCACGACCATCCACAGGAAGAGCACCGCGACGGACGGCGCCAGCATGGACCGGCTGTGAACGTGGCGCGTTGATTTTGCCGCAACCGCTCCCGTCACTTGAGGGATCTTCCTTCCAGGGCGTGTTCGGCTTCCGCTTGCGCCAAGGCCAGCGCCTGCGGAACCGTGGCGCGGCCGGCCAATGCCGCGCTGATTTCCTGCCCAACTTCCGTGCCGATGGCCTGAAACTCGGGAATGCCCACGTATTGTATTCCCACATAAGGAACAGGTAACACGCTAGGCTTGGTATAATCCGCGTTTAAAATGGCTTCGCGAACCAGGGGCGCAAAGGGAGCCGCTTGCATATAAGCGGGAATTTCATAGGTGGATTTCCGCGAGCCGGGAGGAACTCGCAGCCAGCCGAAGCGCTCGCCCACCGTGGCGATATAACGGCGGCTGGTGGCCCACTTGATGAATTGCTTGGCAGCGGCGGCTCGCTTCGACGAAGTGGGAATCGCCAGTCCCCAGCTCCAAACCCAGGCGGCGCCATTGGGCACTTTGGCGATGGGGGCTTTGGCGAAACCTGTTGTGGTCGCCACGCGGCTCTGGCTGGGATCGAGAAAGTAGCTGGCGGCGGAGGTGGCGTCCACCCACATGGCGCAATTTCCATTGGCGAACAGGGCGCGGTTCTCATTGGCGCCGTCGGTGATAGCGCCCGGGGGCCCGTAATTGTTAAGCAAATCCACGTAAAAGCTCACCGCCTCGACCCAGGGCGGGCTGGTAAGCTGCGGCTTCCAGTCGAGGTCCAGCCAGCGGCCTCCAAACGTGTTAACGAGGGTGCTGATGTAGGCCATATTCTGCCCCCAGCCCGGCTCGCCACGCAAGCAGATGCCGTAAACGCCGTGCTCCGGGTCGTGCAATTTCTGCGCGAACTGGCGGACCTGTTCGTAGCTCGGCTGGAGGGGCATTTCCAGCCCGGCTTTTTTGAACAGGTCCTGGCGGTAATAGGTAAAGGAGCTCTCTCCGTAGAAAGGCGCCGCGTACATGCGGTTTTGATAAGAGAGGCCTTGGCGTATCACGCCGAAGATATCGTCGTATCCGTAGTCCGCGCCCAGGTCATCGAGCGGAACCAGCCAGCCGCGTTCCCCCCACAGGGGCGCTTCATACGAACCGATAGTAATGACATCAAACGTGTTGCTCCCTGTAGAAATATCTATCGTCAGGCGCTGGCGCAGGATGTTCTCACCCAGCACCACCCAGTTCAACTTGACCCCGCTCTGTTTTTCGAAATCCGAGGAGAGCTGCTGCATCAGGATCATATCGGAGTTGTTCACGGTAGCCACAGTCAGCTCCGGACGCCGGCCATGAGGGTAGAGAATCCACGCCAGGAGCGCGGCACCCGCCAACAGTCCGAGTGTTTTCCAGGTCCGGTTCGAAAGTACCATGCCAAAATCAGCGTGGCGGGGGCGATCAGCACTGCGGCCCCCCGCACCATCAAATTCGCGGTCCAAGGGGCAAGAGTCTACCTCAGCGCGGGGGTTCCGTCAAAGTTTCGGCTGTCGCATACCTCCATGGCCATGAATGCACCACCCGCGAAGAAGCCCCTCACCCCCGCCTTGCGGTCCCCCCTCTCCCCACGGGAGAGGGAGAGAAATCAAAATCACAGCCCTCTCCCAGGGGAGAGGGTGCCCGACGGAGGAGGGCAGGTGAGGGGTCTTTTCGAAGACCAGCGGACTTTGACGGTGCCCCGCCTCAGCGTGGGGGCCACTTGCAAATTTGGACTGAAACAGGGATTATGCGCATTCAACATTCTGTGGGTTGAGAGAGGGAATTATGCTTCGCGCCACCATGACCCGTCCGGGAAAAGTCGAATTCGCGATCGTCCCGAAACCCAGCTTCGGGGCGGAGGATGTCCTGTTGCGGATTCGCCGGATCGGAATCTGCGGCTCCGACCTGCACGTGTATCACGGCAAACATCCTTACACTCCGCAGATCGTCTGCGGCAAGTGCCTGCCCTGCCGCGAAGGGCGTTATCACATCTGCGAAAACCTTAAAGTGATAGGGTTCCAGGCGCCGGGAGTCGCGCAGGAATTCTTCCCCTTCCCGGCGTCCGCCCTGCTGAAGTTGCCTCAGGGGTTCACTCCGGAATTCGGGGCACTGGTTGAGCCCGCCGCAGTGGCCGTCCATGCCGTCAGTCGCGCCGGAAGCGTCTCCGGGCTCGGCGTACTGGTCCTGGGAGCGGGGCCGATTGGGAACCTGGTGGCGCAGGCGGCGAAATGGCGCGGAGCCCGGCAGGTCCTGATTTCCGACGTCAGCGACCACCGCCTCGCGGTCGCCCGGCAATGCGGGATCGCCCACGCGGTCAATCCTCGCAGCGATTCACTGGAGACCCGTGTGGCGGAGGTTTTCGGACCCGATCGCGCCGATGTGGCCTTTGAATGTGTGGGGCTGGCCGAGACCGCCAACCAAGCCATCCTCTGCGTGCGGAAGGGCGGCACGGTGATCGTGGTGGGAGTTTTCGGAGACCGTCCTGCGATCGACTTGGGGCTGGTGCAGGACCGCGAGCTCGAGGTGCGCGGAACCTTGATGTACCAGCGGCAGGATTACGTGGATGCCATTCGTTGTCTTGCCGAGGGTGGCATCACGGTTGATCCCCTCCTGACAAAAAGCTTTTCTTTCCGCCATTACCCCGAGGCTTATGCCTACATTGAGGAGAACCGCGAAGAGGTTATGAAGGTCATGATCGACTTGGACGAGCCGGCGGACGCAAGCTGAATCTCCCTTCCGCCCCTCCACGCTCTCAGCTTGCGCCAAGCTCTTCGTCAAAGCAGACCGCGACCTTGCCGCATTTTCCCGAGGCCATCAGCGCGTAAGCCTCGCCGACCTTGTCGAGGGTGAAGCGGTGCGTCACCAAGCGAGCGGGGTGCAAGTTCCAGCGGACCAGGCGTTCCACCAGTTCCTCCATAAGCCAAATGGAGCTGACCCACGAACCGAAGATCGTTTTCTGGTCGTGGATGATGTCTGGGGAGGGATTGAACTCCACTCTGCCGCCTTCACCCAGAAAGACGATTTTGCCCCACTTGCGCGTGGCGCGGATGGCTGTGACGCGGGCAAAATTGTTGGCGGAGCACTCGACCGCGCGCTCAACGCCGTACCCGCCCGTCAGTTCTTTTACCTGGGCAACGTTGTCCGGGCCACTCGCCAGAACCTCATCACACAAATCCAGTTCCCTTGCGAGCTTCAGGCGCTCTTCCATGACGTCAATGCCGATAATCCTGCTGGCGCCCAGTTTGCGGCAAAGCGCTCCGGTGGCAAGACCCACCGGCCCGAGGCCCGTGATCAGCACGGAATCGTCGCCGCTGATCCCTACACGTTGCAGACCTTCATAAACAGTCCCGAAGCCGCAGGCCACCTGCGCGCCGTCCGCGTAAGAGAGTTCCTGCGGAAGGTAAATCAGGTCCTTCTCCTCAGCCAGGAGGTAGTCGGCCATGCCGCCGTCGCGCTGCCATCCATACGCCCGGCGGTATTTCACGCTGGTGCAGGAGATCATGTAACCCCGGCGGCAATCGGTGCACAGACCGCAGCCGGAAATGTGGTAGACGATGACGCGGTCGCCTACTTTATGACGGCGGCAGCCGGGCCCAATCTTGGCAATTTGGCCGCAAGGCTCGTGTCCGGCGATAAATCCCTGATAGCGTTCCACCCCTTTGCCGAGGTGCTCGTGGTAGATACATCGGATATCCGAACCGCAAATGGTCGAAGCCTTCATGCGCAGCAGCACCTCGCCATGGCCGGGCTCCGGAACCGTGGCTTCTCGGAGATCCACGGTGCTATTGCCGGGTAAATACGCGCCCCTCATGCTTTCGCTCATTTGGTGAGTCCTTTCGTCGTTACCACTGCAGAATCGTGGCGGCGGTTCTGGGATGCATTGCGGGTATTCGCTTGTTCACAAGGGCGGCTATGTGTGCGCGGCTGAGAGTTGTTACTTGCAGCGGTCGCAGAGACCGCCCGCTTCCACGCGCACCGTGTTGATGCGGAATTGCTGCTCGCGCTCGATCTGGCCTTTCAACTTTTCAAACAACAAACTTTCGAACTCCTGAATACGCCCACACTTCAGGCAGGCCAGGTGGATGTGATCGCGCGTGGTTTTCGCTTCATAGTAATGCTTCCCGCCGTCAAGGTGCATCAAATCCAGCTCATCCACCAATCCGTGTTTCTTCAGCATGCCCAGGGTTCGATACACGGTAACCTTATTGATGGTGGGGTCCTGGTCTTTGGCGCGCTTCCAAAGGGCTACCGCATCCAAGTGGCCATCCGCCCCTTGAATAATCTGAACCAACAGGCGACGCTGGTGCGTCATCCGCACCCCGCGCGAAACCAACTCCTGCTCAAGAGGCCGACGTGAAACGCGCCCTTCTGCGTCCATGCTTTCCTCACTACCTTTGAGTGCCAGCTTGCCCTATCTAGTTTGGCTTTGCGGGTACAACCTGTCAACGAGTTTCCCCACTCGAAAGCACGGGGCATTGGGCACAGTAAAGGGGCTCGCATGGGAAAAGCCGGTATACACTGATGGCGACGTGACCAAGCTGGAGTTCCCGCAAATGGCCTTTCCGTTTCCGAAGTTTTTGGTCGCGGAAAATTTAACCCAAGGAGCAAACCGATGAGCCGGCTTTGGATTACGCTGCGGTCAATTATTTATGCCGCGTTGTTCCTGGCGGCGTGGGGTTGGGTGGCGTTGATGTGCCGTGCTCTGGACAAATACATTCCCCTCCGGATTCCCGGCTGGTTAGTTGCTACCGGTGCCGTGCTCGTCCTGGCGGGGGCTGCCCTGGTACTCACCACGATAGGGTTTTTCATCTTCGAAGGCCGCGGCACCCCGGCGATATTTGATCCCCCGAAAAGGTTCGTTCCGCACGGCCCCTATAAACTCGTCCGAAATCCCATGTACATCGGCGGCGTCTCGATGCTGCTCGGATGGGGTCTTTGCCTCACCTCTGTGTCAGTGGCTTTGTTCGCGTTGGTTGCCTTCCTGCTAATTCACACGTTTGTCGTCCTGGCAGAAGAACCCGGCCTGCGGAAGAGATTCGGGCAAGAGTACGAGGATTACTGTAAAGCCGTGCCGCGTTGGATTCCTCGCTTTACCCACCGGCATCTTCCAACATAACCTGAGGAATCAACTTTTCCACGGCGGCCAGGTCCGCCACTTTGGTTCCTTCCATGGCCACAGTCGCCGCGCTCGCGGCCACGGCCATGCGGAAGGCTTGGCGGAAAGGCAGGCCTTCGAGGGCAGCGTAGGCCATGACCGCCACCATCGTATCGCCCGCCCCCACGCTGCTCCGCACCTTGACGGCGGGCGGCTGGGCGAGCAGCGCATCCTTCCCGGCGACGCCAACGGCGCCCTCCGCCCCCAGCGAGATCAAAACTTGCTCGCTTCCCATCTTAATTAATGCCCGCGCCGCATCCACCAATTCGCGGTGAGTTCGCAAGGTGGTCTTCAGCAGGTCCTCTACTTCCGCGCGGTTGGGTTTGATCAAGTACACCCCGGCCGCAAGTCCAAGTTCCAGCCCCGGCCCGGCAGTGTCCAAAAAGCATTTGGCGCCATACGCCTTGGCAATGCGAATCAAATCCGCAAAGATCCCGGGCGGCGCATCGGGCGGCAGGCTTCCGGACAAAACCATCACTTCGCAATGGGGCGCATGAACTTCAATCTTCCGTCGCAATTCCGCCAAGTGTTCAGCAGTGACTCGAAAGCCGGGCTCGTTCAGCTCGGTTTCCGTCGCCTTCTCAGGATCGTGGATCTTCAGGTTGACGCGCGTCTCCCCGGGAACGTTGACGAAGTCCGCCGGAATGCCCTCGGCGCCGAGGGAGTCCAGGATGAAGCGGCCATTGCTCCCCGCCACCAATCCCAGCGCGCAGACCGTGGAGCCCAGACGCTTGAGGGCTTTCGCCACGTTGATTCCCTTTCCCCCCGCGTCCACGCGGTCCACTTCGCCACGGTTGGTTTTGCCGATTTCGAAACCCCGAACGGTTACGCTCTTGTCGACCGCCGGGTTCAAGGTGACGGTTGCAATCATCGATCATCCCCAAGCTTTGTCGCAGTGCTCTTCCTAGGGGCGGTTCGCGGACCGCCCCTTCGGCTATCGAGGCTTGAAAACATTTGGGCGCCGGGCTCCGCCCATCTTCTGATCCGGTTAAAGTTGCCCGGCCACCCACGTGGCGAGGTCTTTCAGTTGTTTATCCGCCTTGGCCGTATCCATCCCGACAGGATTGAGATTGAGGTAATAGCGCACCTTGCCCTTTTGCACATGAATGGCATGATTGGCGTCAAGATAGGCAGTGTCCCAGTTGCCCGTCACGGCTGTGTTGGGTTTAAAGTATATGCTCAATTGTTCGAAGGTCTCTTTGGCAACGGCGGCTGATGGGTCCAAATAGATTCTGAAAAGGAGCTTGCGGAGGATTCCCTTCCCTGATTGATATGTGCAATCCGTCCCGGTGACACGGTCTTGGGGAGCTGCGGGAGCCGTGGTCTTCGCCGGCGGCCCGAAGGGTTGTTCCAGCGCCTTTTCCAATTGCGCGGCAGACAGCATAACGCACGCGTCGGAGGGAGGGTCCTTCCCTTGCAGGGCAAGATTGCCGGTAAACATGGTGAAAGTCAAAAAGATCGCCATCGGCAGGGCGCGCAGGATGGGTATTCGCAAGTAGCTCATCAGGGGCTCCTATCCGGATTTCGATTTTAATTTCGCGTCTGAACGAAACCTACGCCGGACTACATTCTAATACAAGAAAGTGGTGCACGCGTAAGGCAGGATTGCTGCTCACCGCCGTTTGGCCGGAGTCGCCACCCACCACAAGCTGAGTCAGCCTGATGCCAGACCTGCCTGGTAGATTCACGCTACGATTTCCTCGATGCGGATGTAGGGGTTCGCGAACCGCCCCAGGTCCACAGTCGCATATGTTATCGCTGGGGCGGCCCGCGCGCACGAATACACCTGCTTCGCCACACCCTACCCCCCGGCGGTATCGGCAGAGGAATTAGCCCGGACTTCTCACCACATTTGGATGATGCTGGAAGGGCGGGGCTTCACGGGCTGCGGAAAACTGTCCTCGGCGTACGACCCCCCCGGCGCCCAAGGCGCCACCCCTCCTGAATCAGGAGGGGAGTCGTTGAAGACGCTCCCCTCCTCACATGAGGAGGGGTGGCGCGCCGTGCGCCGGGGTGGTGCTGCCAGTGCTAGCGCCAAGCGCCACAGGGTTTTTCCGAAGCCTGTTCAGCCCCGCCGAAATCGCGCCCCCTCCCTCTGTTTGTCGCACGCCCTGTAACGGGCGTCGCATACCGCCATGGCCATGAAGGCATCACCCGCGAAGAAACCCCTCACCCCCCGCCTTGCGGTCCCCCCTCTCCCCAAGGGAGAGGGTGCCCGACGGAGGAGGGCAGGTGAGGGGTCCATTTGAACCCCATTAGACTTTGACGGTACCCTGATTCCGCATGAGGCAATCCTGCCGGTAGGAAATGGCAGCAACAATTTCCTCAATTCTCCAAAATCTGTTCCCCGCCGTACCGAAAATAGGCATTAATGCCCTTGACGAGACTACAGCTACAATGGTAGACTATCTTGGTGGAGAGAACGACCGAAAGCGGATCGGCGCCACAAGGCCTGCACCGGTTGACGGCCGAACACGCCTTTGCCTCTGGAGGTTTCCCCTGTCCCTAGTGTCCTGTCCCGGCTAATTCTTTACAGTACGGGCAATGCCGGGGTGGCGCATACATTGACTTCTATGTATGCTCCACCCACAGTTGATGGGGAAATCCTAAGTGGGACGGGAGACTGGTAGAGGGACCGCGAATGACGGTACGGTCCTAATTTCAGATGTAGCGTCGGCTTCCAGCCGGCATTAAGCCGCCAAGACGGCGGCGCTACCAATTAGGACAGCACCCGGATGACGGGGAAGAAACTGACCCATGGCCCCGTATGATTAGGACAAAAATGGACGGAGCATACGATAAAGCGCCGCAGCTTTCCACGATATACCAGAAAAAAAAGGGGTTAGGTGTTTAGCGTAAAAGACCTCAAAGGTCTATCTCATTAAAATAAAGATAGTTAGCTTGAATTACGGGAGCCGGGGAGAGAAGCAGGGACTCAGCCTTCCACAATGTACTAGAAACAAAAGGGGTTTACAATGAATAGCGAAAATCTTGCAAAAATCTATATCATTGAAACTAAAATAGTTAGTCTATACCCGGCGGCCAGGGTCAAAAAAAAGGGGGGTTAAAAAAATGCGGCCTTGCTTCATTAAGTTGCTGAAAACAAATGTAGAAAAAATGCCCGTTGTTCGCCTTTCCACGATGTTGCTGAAAATAAAGGATTAAACCGTTATTTCCACGATGTTGATGAAAAGAAAGGGAGTTATTGAAAATGAACGGGATAAGCAGGTGTAGCGCGGGCCTGTTTTTTAGGTCCGCGGCTTTTCCTTGTCCATCGGGGACGTGCGGCGGACCTAAAAAACAGGTCTGATTAGATAACGGCATCGGCTCCAGTCCGGTAGACTTGGAAGTGCTCGACGACCAAGGCGAGCCGGGAAAGGAGCCGAAGCCATGCAGCATTTTATCGGATGTGACGTGCACACGCGGAACCAAGTGGTGGCCTGGATCGAGGAGGAGACGGGGGAGATTCGCAAGCGGCGGTTGGAGCACGCGGGGGAGGAAGTGCGGAAGTTCTACGCGCAGTTTCCGCGGGGGACGGTGGTGGGGATCGAAGCGACGTTCCCGGCGTACTGGTTCGAACGGCTGATGGGAGAACTCGGGCACGAGTTGTGGGTGGGCGACGCGGCGCGCATTCGGGCCAGTGAGGTACGCTATCAGAAGACGGACCTGCGCGATGCCGGGGACCTCCTGGATTTGCTGCGCACGGGGCGGTTCCCGCGCATCTGGGTTCCCTCCCTGGAAGAGCGCGACCTGCGGCAGTTGCTCGTCCATCGGATGAAGCAGGTGCGGGCGCGCACGCAGGTGAAGAACCAGTTACACGCGCTGGCCATCAGCCAGGGGGTGTGCCGGGGACGCAAGCTGTGGAGCGCCAAGGGGCGAGCGGAATTGGAAAAGCTAGCGCTGTTGCCCTGGGCGGCGCGGCGGCGGAAAGAGCTGCTGGAGTCGCTGGACCGCTTGGACGAGCAGGTGCGGGAACTGGACCGGGCGGTGGAAGAAGCCGGCCGCACGCGTCCGGAGGTGGCGCTGTTGCGCACCCATCCGGGAGTGGGCATGGTGGTGGGACTGGCTTTTGTGCTGAGCGTGGGACCCGTCGAGCGCTTCCCCAACAGTCGCAAGCTGGTGAGCTATTGGGGACTGAATCCGCGCGAGTCTTCCAGCGGCGGCCGCCAGCGCCTGGGCTCTATTAGTAAGCAAGGGAACACGATGATGCGCTGGCTGCTGGTGGAAGCCGCGCAGACCGCGGCGCGGCTCGATCCGCAACTGCGCCGCACCTATCAACGCTTGAGGAAACAGAAGACGAGCGGGGTGGCGAAAGTCGCCGTCGCCCGCCGCCTGGCAGTTCGGTTGTTCTGGATGCTGCGCACGCGCCACAACTACACGCAGCTCGTTCACATGTCCGGTAGCCCGAGTAGCGCGGTGGTTCCGCCCCAGGGGGGACCGACGGTCTGATTGGGCGCCGGGCCTCCCCGCACGAGGCGGGGAGGTCGAACGGTGAATCATGGTGCCCGCCCCGCGTGACTACACGCCGAGCGGGATCGCATAGATGAGTGGTGGAACCCCAGCGGTCCACCGTGAGATTCGACGAGGCGAGCCTTGGTCGGTTTGAGCCCAAAACGAATCCCACAAGGGGAAAGGCACGAGAAAAATCCAACCGCCACCCCAACGGAGAAGTTTTGCTTGACAACGCCGATGCCGTTATAGACGCGCTACCCAACTCAGCATGACTGCACGGTGAGCAGCGCCGGGAAGGGGGATGAGCGGGGGGCGCTGACATCCAAACCCCGGCGTGACACACTTCCCCGTATCGGCTATCGGCAGTGCTGGGTGAGAAAATGAATTAAATCGGTGAGTCCGAAGTCCGCCGCCGGAAATCTCAAGTCGCCAATGATCAGATGAATCAACTCGCTATATACAGCGTCTTAAGTAATACAGCATAATCTCCGTAACACGGGGTTTGGTTTCTTCCACACCTGCATCTGCTGGCTCACGGCTGCCGTCAGGTTTTCGAGCTTGGGAAAGTACTGGT
>JBEKQO010000099.1:0-36543 GCA_049519635.1 Terriglobia bacterium
GGTCGCCACGGCCACCGAGGGGAGGATGGATTTTATTGCCCTCGCCCCTTTGGGGGAGAGGGTGGCGCGCATCCGGCGTAATCGCCAGCCGGGGCGGGCCGGGTGAGGGGGTCTCGCCTATTATCAATTCTTACGTGGGACACCACACTAGTACTTAGTTGCCGAAATTAGCGCTATTTCAAGTCGGCGGACGGAAGGGCGGGGCTTCAGCCCCGCCGTAGAACTCGGGAGGGGTTTGAGGGCTTTAGCCCCTGAAGCGAACTGGCTTCAGGGCCTAAAGGCCCATTCAACCCTCCACCCTGCGACGGCGGGGCTAAGGCCCCGCCCTTCCGCGGGCCATGATTAATATCGCTTTCTAATGCAACTTGGCACTAGATGCCGCCCCTGACGGGGCGCGAAGATGCGCGGCCAGCCGGGAACAATTTTTAAACGGACTTCTGACTCAGGACACTAGAGTAGGAGACGGTAAACGGTAGGCGGCGCGCTGATTCCCGACTCCGGAGTGCGTTCTCCCTCCGGATGAGTTTATGAAAACACAGTATGTTACGTGAGAAAAGGGGGAATTTCGATGGCCCGCGCAAAAAATCAAGTGTTTGAAAACAAGGAAGTTATGCCGATGATGATCGGGGACGAGACGCGGACCCAAAAGATGTTAAAAATGAAGAGTCCTCTGGATGAGTCATTGAAAACAAGGAAGTTAAAAAACGCTCTGGATGAGTGAATGAAAACAAAGAAGTTATCACGTTTCTGGATGAGTTGCTGAAAGGAAAGGGGATAGGTGTTGTTTTGTCGCGAAATCCTGTATCCTGCCCATCTGCGATGCGGCAGGGCGAGATCCTTCGCCAGGCTCAGGATGACAGTCCCAGCCCTCTCCAAGGGGAGAGGGTGCCCGAGGGACGACGGCGGGTGAGGGGTTACTTGCTCATCATCGCGCCGCCGGACCGTTCGCTAGTGGACCCCGGCAGGAGCGACGCGCAATGGGTCAACATTTGCCGATTTTGGCCTTCCGGATCTGACTTCGAACTTTCCCTTGCAGTGCTATATTAAAGTCTCTCGGTTTAGATCGACATGACGCAAATTCATTCCCACACTTCGCCGCAGGCCCGCAAAATGCCCCTGGAGCCTGGCCCGTTTGGTCGCCGCGACGCGATGGCCGTAGCCCTGCTCGTCGCGAGCCTGGTGGGCATGTTCTGGAAGGTGGTCTTTACCTCCGCGATGTTCTTTTATCGCGACGTTTACAATTACACCTTTCCCAGCGCGCGCTTCATTCACGATATCTGCCGCCTGGGTTTTCTTCCCTACTGGAATCCCTATTTGAACTACGGCCAGCCGGTGCTGGCAAACCCCAATTTACTTTTCTTCTACCCTTTCACGCTGCTTATTGTTCTCCTTCCCGTCAATATCGCCTTCACAATGCACTTTCTGGTGCATTTTGCCTTGGCGGGAATCGGTGTTTACGTGCTGGCGCGTTCGTGGGGGCAAACCTATCTGGGAGCCTTTTTCGCCGCTATCGTCTTCATGTTGAGCGGACCGGTGCTTTCCCTCGGTGATCTTTATAATGAGTCGGCCTGCGCCGCATGGATTCCCTGGGCCCTGCTGGTTACCGACCGCGCTCTGGCGAGTCCGCGGCTGCGTTTGTGGATCTTGCTCATCGTAATCTTCTCGTTCCAGTGGCTGGCCGGGGAACCCATGACCATGTTGGCGACGTTCGGGCTTTGCTTCGCGTATGCTTTCTATCGCCGCGGCATTTGGAGCAAACTCTGGTCCCAGCCGAATTTCCGCCTGCTCGCGGTTTTCTCGCTGGTGGGGGCAGGAATGATGCTGCTTTGCGCGGCGCAGTTTTTGCCTGCTTCCGACCTGCTCAGCCAATCGCGCCGTGGTCTGCAGGGCTTGCGCTTTCGCGAGACCGCCAACTGGGCCGTGAATCCATTTTCTTTGCCGGGAATGGTGGTGCCGGATTTCTTCGGCTCCGGCATTGGCGCTCCTACCGGTTGGCTGTGGTTGATGTCAGACTCGAATCTCCCTTATTTCCTTTCCGTTTTTCTCGGCTTTGTACCGTTCTTTTGCGCGCTGGCGGGATGGGCATTGGGGCGAGACCGCCGGCGCAACTTCCTGGCGGGCGCGGCCCTCGCTTTTTTGCTGCTCTCCTTCGGCCACTTTACGCCGGTCTTTGCCTTGGCCTATTTGCTTTTCCCGCCGCTTACCGTGGTGCGCTATCCCATCAAGCTCCTGGTCATCGTTACGTTTCTTGTAGCGATTCTGGCGGGGTGGGGGTTTGACGCTTTGCGCTCACCGGCTTCCCCGTGGAAGACGCATGGGCGCCGCCTGCTGACGCCTCTCAAAATATTCCTCGGTTGCATTGTCGCCGCCCTGGCTGTGGCTTGGCTGCTGCCGGCTTTGATTATGTCGCCCACCCGGTGGGTGCTGAGCGCGCTCGGGGAAACTCCATTTAACCTTCACCAGATGCCGGATTTTCTCGTCACCATCCTGCGCTATCAACTTCCCGGCCTCGCCGGATTCTGCCTGGGCGGAATCGTTTTGGCCTACGGTCTGGAAGAGGGGAAATCCTGGGGCCGGCCGGGATTGTATGCGTTTGCCTTGCTGGCGATCGGCCAATTGGTAGTGGTGAATTCCGGCGCGAACCCAACGGTGCCCGATACCTTCTTCACCTACCGGCCCCCCGTGCTGAAGGAGTTTAAAGATCCGCCCGGAACCTATCGCGTCGCTACCTTCTGGCCCATTGTTCCGACGCCCGACACCAAGAATCTTCAGACCTACATCAATTTTGAATCGATCCCGGAGGCGGCCAATTTCGGACCCATGGCACAAGGAGCCTTCCAAGCCCGGTTGCAACTCGCCACGGGCTCCATGTTGAACCAAGTGGAGGGAAGCATCAACCTGGATCTGGAGCGCTCGCTGCCCCCTTATCTCTACGACATCGAAATCTACCAGGATCGCCAAGCCACCGACCCTTTGCACGTCGATTGCCTCCTGGGGCGTACCAATGTGAAGTACATTATTCGTCCCACGCCCGCTGATTCCGCCGCCGCGCGCGACATTGGCAACGTCTTCAACGGCTCACCCATGCCCAGCCGCTTGTATGAGGATTTGTGTTTTGTACCCCGGAGTTACGTGGCGGGCAACTCCCTATTTTCGACGAATTCTACCGAAACAATCGAGCGCTTAGCCGCGCCGGATTTTGACGCGCTCAACACCGTCATTCTCGCCGCCAAGGCGGACTCATCACCGAATGTAGAGCCGGCCTTCAGGCCGGCACGTGGCGAAGCCGGGCTAAAGCCCGGCGCTACGACGGCGGCAAACGGCGGCGCGCCTGCCGGCCAAGTGGAAATTGTGCATCGCGATCCCAATTCTGTCACGGTTCAGGCGCGACTCGCACGCCCCGCTTACGTCGTCTTGCTGGATCGATACGATCCCAATTGGCAGGCTACCCTCGACGGCCGCCCGGCGCCCGTCCTTCGCGCCAACCAAATTTTTCGCGCCGTCTACGCCGGGGCCGGCCTTCACCAAATCCGCTTTGACTATCGCCAGCGCGGCTTCCGCCTGGGAGTGGTCATTTCCCTTCTCACCGCGGCAACGCTGGCCGTGCTCTATTTTAGTAAGTTGGAATTCTGAAAGGGGAATGATTTGCCCTGTAGCGCGTAACTTTAGTTCAGCATGTGCCGACCTAATCCGGACTTCTCGCCACGGTTGGACGCTGCCGGAAGGGCGGGGCTTCACAGGCTGCGGAAAAACGCTACAATGCTGTCATCCTGAGCGCAGCGAAGGATCTCGCTCTGAGTATTTTCAAGACAATGCGAGATTCTTCGTCGCCGCCGCTCCTCAGAATGACAGCGCTTTCGAGTTTTTCCGCAGCCCGTTCAGCCCCGCCGAAATCGCGGCTCCCGCCCTTCCAGAGTCGTGGTGAGAAATCCGGGTTAGTTCAGCATGTGCCGACCTAAAGGCTGGCCCTACTTTTTCAACTGGTAAACCTCGAAGTCCTCATAGTTGACGGCCGGCTCGTATTGACGCTGCAACAGGCCGGCAAGGGCAGGGTACACCTGCAAGTATTGTTCCGAATCCTTCGTGGTAAAGGTGAGCGTGGGGACCATGTCATGGCGCTCGACGACGACATAACGGGGCCGCGTTGCCTCCAGTGTGCGTACCAGTTCCTGGCGCCAACGTTCCGGCACCCAGGCGGACATCAAACCCAGGTTGGACACAAACCGGCTGGGGTTCTCCCGTTGGGGGAGAAAATTGATCAGCGGCGCTGTGCCCCAAACGTAGACCTCATCCCGGGGCAGGGAATTGGCTTTCAAGTAATCGACCACTCGCAATTGGTCCCCGATTTTTTCCAGCGGCAATTGCCAGTAATACGACTTGTAGGAGGACTCCGGATCCCGCCACCAGTCGGCCGCAAACCTGTACTGCTCGACAACGCGCACGCTTTCTTCCGGAAGCAGCGAGAGGACGAGGCTGGCGAAAGCCACCCACAACAAGCCGCGCGCCAAAGCCCAATGCCGCTGCGCAAAGATTCGCCGAAGGTGCATGAAGCCATCGTAGGTTTTCACGCTCACATAGGCCCAGAACATGGCGAAAAAGGGGTAACACGTTTCGAAATAATACGGGTGATAGCGTCCCTGCATCGCGGTGGAGATATATCCCGCGAGTGCCATCAAGGTGAGGGGCGCAATGCGGCCCAATTCGCGGCGCCACAAGGCAATCAGCAGGGTGAGGGCGGGCATAACCTCCCACCAGACTCCCATGTGGTTCTGAGTTTGCCAAAGCGCCCAGTAGACATAATAAAGACTCCCGTGGAAGGCCATGGCGCCGTAGCGGGGCAGCACCTCAAACTGGATTTCTTTCATCGCCGGCCACGCGCCGGAAATCCGGAAATAGGCCAATACTGCCGCGACGGAGAAAGCAAAGGCCGCCGTTACAATCACCATTCGCCCGATCCAGTCTTTCCAGGGAATTAACATCCATATGCCCGCCGAACCCTGGACCGGATCAAATAGGGGTGGTTCGCGAACCGTCCCTACAACCGCCGTCGCGCGCGCGCCCAACAAGCGGTGATCCAAACCGCGGAAATCCAAGAAGGGTAAAAGCGCCACGAAGGGGAAAAAGGCTACGGCATTGTACTTTAGCCAAAAGGCCATACCTAGAATCAAACCCGCCGCCAAGCACCGAGCCACATGCGGGGTCCAGGCTTGCCCTCTCCCTTGGGGAGAGGGAGCCCGAGGTACGAGGGTGGGTGAGGGGTTGCTTCCCAGTAACAGGAACCAAGCGCCGAAGACGCAGAGCATCAGGAATGTTTCCGGCTGGGCCGCATGGACGTACCCCTGGCGGCAGTGCCGGCAGGCGTAGAAGATCACCGCCAGCGTGGCGCCTGCGTTCCCTAAATAGCGCCGGGAAAAGTAGAAAATGCAGCAGGAGATGGCCAGCAGCCATAGAATATCCACCGCACCTACGGACCACATCACCGGTCCGAAGATTTTCACGATCAGCGCGTAGAGGTAGAAAATTCCGGGAGGCTTGTTGTCCCAAAGGTCGCGATAAAGGAGTTTGCCGTGTAACAGGCCCTGCCCGATTACGCAATAGGTGGCCTGATCTCTCCCGATCAGAAAGCGAAGGTTGGGGAGAGCCCGCACGAAAACGAATACGAGGACTACCGCCAGCCACTTCCACGTGGCTGAGCGAGGCGAGGAAGCGGGTTCGGCAGGGTGGTTAGTCATGACGATAGATTACGAAATCCCGGTCATCATCGACCTTTTGATAGTGGCTGGTGACGAACAGAAGAAGCGCCGGGAACCGCTGTTGAAGGTAGGCAGCAGAATCGAGAAAGTTGAAGGAGAGCATGGGCGCCCAGTCTTCGCGTCCCACCACGATGTACTTGGGAGGCGCCGCCTCGAGATCCCGCATCAGTTCCAGGCGCCACGCGGGTGGCGTCCAAAGCGAAATTACCCCCAAGTTTGTGACAAACCGCGTGGGTGGATTACGCTGGGCCAGAAAGTAAATCAGCGGCTCGCTGCCCCAGATAAACACCCCGTCCTGAGGCGTGGATTTCTCACGCAGATATCGAATGACATGCATCTGGCCATCATAATGCGAGATGGGGCGCGCCCAGGGGTAATTGCTGTAGAAAGTGTCGCGGTCCGTCCACCACGCCCCCAGGTCGTAGAGGTAGAGGTTAAGCTGAACGATTTCGCCGGGCAGGGGCAAATAAAGCAGATTGGCAAAAACCAGCCAGACCAGGACCGCGGC
Source organism: Terriglobia bacterium (assembly GCA_049519635.1). GTDB lineage: Bacteria > Acidobacteriota > Terriglobia > UBA7540 > UBA7540 > Bog-366. The sequence continues at coordinate 6,262 of JBEKQO010000099.1, forward strand.
GAGGCGAAAGTTCCGGCCCCAACACCATCGCGCAAAGTAGCGGAAGGACTGGAAAACCTTCACCCCCAGATAGCCCCAAAGCATGGCAAAAAATGGATAGCAGGTCTCGAAAGCATACGATTGTAAACGGGCTTGCATGGCCGTACAAACGGCTCCCATGGCGGCGGCCAAGAATACGGGCAGGGTTGAGCGGAGATCATGGGTTCGCCGAGCCACCAGGATCGCCGTCACGACCACCAGCACCGACCACCACCCCAGCTCCCTGCCGATTTGGTGATACACATAAAGCCAGTAGCTGACGGACCTCTCGATGGCCATAGCGTTGTAACGCGGCAGGACCTCAAGCTCAATTTCCTTCATCGCCGGCCACGCACCGCTCCATCGAAGATAGCCGAGGACCCCCGCTACGGAACCGGTGAATCCGGTCGCCCAGACTCCCACGCGCCTCATCCAATCTCCGACAGAAAGGGTGAAGCGAGGGAGCCGCCGGCCAGCCTCCAGCGGGCTGAAATCGAGGTAGGGGAGAATAAGCGGTAACGGGAGAAAAGCCACGGCATTGTACTTCAGCCAAAATGCCGCGCCGAACAGGATTCCGGATAAGAAATCGTAAAGCCAGCGCCTCTTTCCGCTGTAGCTCGAGAGAAAATAAGCGGCGATGACGAAAAGCACCAGGAAGTTTTCCGGCTGTGCCGCATCCCAATAGCCCGACCAAGCCCTCCAGGTGGCATGAAGGACGACGGCAATAACCGCTGGGGCGGTGCCCAGAAAGCGTTCCGCAAACTTGAATATGAAGCAGGAAATCACCAGAAGCCAGAGGAGGTCAACCACGCCCGCCGACCACATGGCCGTTCCGAACACCTTTACAATAAGGGCATAGAGGTAGAAGATGCCGGGAGGCTTGGTGTCCCAAAGGTTGAGGTAAAGCTGCTTCCCCTCCCACAGACGCTGGCCAATATAACAAAAAGTGGCTTGGTCACGCCCGAGAGGGTAATAGATGCTTGGAAATGCCCGCAAGAGGACCAGGAGCAGGGACGCACCCAACCACATTTGGGAGCGCGGCGAAACCGCCGAGGGGAGCGAATGGGCTGGACAGTTATTCATGGAGAAACCTGGAGCCACACCACCTGCTCATCTGCCATTCCCCGGAGTTCCACCCTACGGGTTTGGAAGATTCGGGCCATCATGCAACTTCCAGAGCACCACCGGGGGTGATAGAAAATCCCGCTGCCCCAAGTGGGCTTCGATTTTCCCGTGGGCGGCGAGATAGTTTGCGAGATACTGGGGTTGACAACAATCACTGCCCACCACATAGTCGACTTTGGCCAGCGCCTGCTCCGCCATGGCCGGGTCAACAGGAACGCCGATGGGCACGAATTCGTAAAGCCGATAGGACATGTTTTTGTCGAGCAAGCCGAAGTAGGGGTCTGGGATCGCCGCGAGGAGAATCGTGGAATGGGCAGGGATCATGCGCGCCAAAGATAAGCAATAGGACTTGTAGGTGAACCAACCGTCCCGGCTGTCCCACCAAAGCATCTTGTCCTCGGCAAAATTCCAAGCTCCCGCAGCCACAAGTGTCGCTAAAGCCACGGCGCGAATCCACCTCTGGGATGACTCCGTCACCGCCCAGCCCAGCAGCATGCAGCTTGGGGTCAAGAAGTAAAGGGTATACCAGAATTCCGGCATGAAAAGGTTTATCGCGTAACCCCCGATAGCCCATGTGGCCAGGATGGAGGCCTCAACGCGGCCGCTATTATTCGCCAGCAGTCCCGCCAGGCCGACGCCCAGAACCAGAACGGGGATGAGCGCCGCGCTTGCCACAGGGAAGGGCCAAAACCCGAGCAAACGATGCCCCAGCGGGCAAGCCGCGTCTCCGAAGGGTGTCATTAGCCAATACTTAGAACCGTAGTGGGTCAATAGGGAACTGAGAAGCCACGACTTGCGTGCGGATTGCGCTGCCATTTGGGCGAGAAACAGCTTGGGCGCTTGCAAAATGTATGCGCACCACGGCACGAAGACCGCCCCAATGCAACTGGCGAATATCGCAGCACCCTTCACCCTGTTTACCCTCAACGCCGGCGCAAGGATTTCATGCACGATCATTACCAAGGACGCCAGGATTCCTGCCGGATGGCAAAGCATGGCGAGGCCGGCAAAAAGACTTGCCCAAGCAAGAGTGCGTCGTCGGCCATGCTCACGATAGGCGAGATACCCATTTAAGGCCGCCATCATACACGCCAGCGATGACATTTCCATGCGCCCGACATTGGCGGCCTGCATAAAACTTACCTGGGTCCCCAGCACCGCCAGCCCCAAAAACGCCCAGAACCCATTATGGGCAAGACGCTTGAGAATGGATGCGCCGAGCAGCAAAACTACTGCCCCGAGCAACCACGAGGTGAAGCGCATCGCCAATAGATGGTGAGTGGGATTCAAAAAGCGCAATATGAGCGAAAGGAAAAAAAGGTATCCGGGCGGCTGCCAGAAAGTGTACTGGCCTATGCCGGGAAGGAATCCGGCCAAAACGCCGGTCCCGAAACCTTGCCCGTGCGCCAAGTTGGCCGCGGGCGAGTAGAACAGAACTTCATCGGGCCAGATCGGAGGGAATGTCCTGAGAAGGGGGAGGGTGGCCACTCCGTAGATACTCAAAACAAGGGCACACCCTCCGAAATTTCGGAGTCGCTGGCTCATGCCATTATTTGCAGTTGTGGCTCGCCGGTGCAGTGAGCGTGTCCAGCACAATACCATGGCATAACCGTAGCGGTATCCTACCACAGAATTGCTTCGCCCAACCTGGCCGTGGAGCGGACTGGGGGGAGGGTTGCCGCTTCCTGCTCACTGTTTTCTGCCCACTCGCTCTTGCGGTCGCTTCTTGGCCTCGGTTGAAACTTCATGCTAAACTTTTCCCGGCTCGCCCCAGGTGAGCATTTAAAGTAGATCCTCGGGATGGCGGCAATCCCACGACCGTCCAGTAGGATAAAGTGGGCTGGCAGGGGCGTTCTCAGAACGTGGCTGACCCGCATTTCACACCACGGATCTGGAAGGGCGGGGCTGAACAGGCTGCGGAAAAACCCTGCAAGGCTGTCATTCTGAGCATTGACAGCCTTGCGGCTGCCCAGGATGGGTAGAAACTCGGGCCGAGGAAGGGTAGCGCGGACCTGTTTTTTAGGTCCGCGGCTTTTCCTTGTCCATCGGGGACGTGCCGCGGACCTAAAAAACAGGTCCGCGCTACGCCTGCTGAATACCAAGACCTACGCGTAGAGTTTCTGCAGAGCCGCAGGCGACGAAGAATCTCGCGCTGCCTTGGGAATGCTCAGAGCGAGATCCTTCGCTGCGCTTAGGATGACAGCATGGGCGGGTTTTTCCGCAGCCTCTGAATCCCCGCCCCTCCGACAGCACGTTCAAAGGGTAGGGAGAAATCCGGCTAAAGTCCCGGCGGCATAGCATGTTCATCTTCTTCGAATATATTCTGGTGGCCGTCCTGATCGCGGCCACATACTTCCTTCGTAGCTTTCCCTCCGGGTGGTTTCAGGCTACGGAACAATACCTGAGCCGCTTGGCAAGGAGGCGTGCCCTTGCCGTCCTCGTGGTAGGCGTCCTGGCATTGGCGTTACGCGCGGCCCTGCTGCCCAACCTGCCGGTTCCTAAGCCGGGGTTTCATGATGATTTCGGCTATCTGCTGGCGGCGGATACTTTCGCGCATGGACGCCTGGCGAATCCAACTCACCCGATGTGGATTCACTTTGAGAGTATCCATATTAATCAGAAACCCACCTACATGCCGATGTACTATGCGGCCCAGGGCTTAGTCATGGCTTTGGGCCAAGTCACCACCGGAATCCCTTGGATCGGTGTATGGCTCAGCGCCGGGGCCATGTGCGCGGCGATCTGTTGGATGCTGCAAGGGTGGTTGCCGCCGGGTTGGGCCTTTCTGGGCGGGCTGCTGGCCGTTATGCGGCTTGCTACCTTCTCCTATTGGGCGAACAGCTACTGTGGAGGGGCGCTCGCGGCAATCGGCGGCGCGCTGGTCCTGGGAGCGCTGCCCAGAATTAACCGGCGCAGGCGCCTGAGGGAGGCCGTGCTGATGGGCTTGGGTTTGGCCCTTCTGGCCAATACGCGGCCGTATGAGAGCCTGTTCTTCGGCATTCCCATCGGGTTTGCGGCTTTGGTGTGGATTCTGGGAAAGAAGCACCCACCCTACGGGGAATTGATAACGCGCGTTGCCCTACCACTGGGCCTGATTTTGGCGGTCACGGTGGCGGGGATGGCTTACTTTTTCTGGAGAGTTACGGGCAGCCCATTTCGCATTCCTTACCAGGTCAATCTCGACACCTACATCGCGGTACCGTATTTTCCCTGGCAGCCTCTTAACCTCACGCACGTGTATCACCACCCGGTGCTGGAGAAGTTCTATCTGCATGGTTGGCAGATGTACCTTTATTACTTCGCCCGAAGGCATCCCTTCAAGGTGTTGGCATTCAAGGCCTCAGATACCTACCGTTTCTTCCTGGGGCCCTTGCTCGCGCTGCCCCTGGTTCTGATGCTGGCCATCAACCCCTGGCAGTTTTTCCGGAAGTCGAGCATGGGCAAGACAGGCTTTTTGGTGGCGGTGTGTGGCAGCACTTTCATCGGGGCGGCGCTGCCCATCTACTTTATCCCGCACTACGTGGCGCCGGTAACCGCAGCGATTTACGCGCTGGTTCTGCAAGCCATGCGGTACCTGCGGCTGTGGCGTTGGCGCGGAAAACAAGCCGGGCTGGGGTTGGTGCGGGCGATCCCGGCCAGTTGCTTCCTGCTGTTCCTGCTGCGCGCATTTGCGCCCCAATTGCACATTCCCATCCCCGTCGAATTGGACCACACTTGGGAATCCGAGAGTAACCAGAACCTGGACCGGGCCCGTGCCTTGAAGCAATTGGAGGCACTCCCGGGAGACCAGCTCGTCATCGTGCGCTACAATCAATATCATAATTCGAATAATGAATGGGTGTACAATAGGGCGGATATCGACAGAGCAAAAGTGGTGTGGGCACGTGACATGGACGATTCCGAAAATGCCGAGTTAATCCGCTACTTCCCGCAAAGACGCGTCTGGCTGGCGGAACCGGACCTTGCGCCTCCCAGGTTGTCGCTCTATCCTGTTCCGGCGGACCAACGAACTCCATCGCCCGCCCCAGCCACACCAGGAAGCTGATTCCGCGCATTTCCAGGTCATCTTCTCGGGAGCGCCCAGGTGCTTGACGGCAAGAAAATCTTTGTTGTGATGCCTGCGTACAACGCCGCCCGGACGCTGAGCCAGACGTTTCGCGAACTGCCCCGCGCCATCGTGGACGGCGTACTGCTGGTTGACGATCACAGTTCCGACAGCACGGTGGAATTGGCGCGCCAGATGGGACTGACCACCTTTGTTCATAACTCCAACATCGGATATGGCCGCAACCAGAAGACCTGTTACCGCGAGGCGCTCAAGAGGGGCGCCGACATCGTGGTGATGTTGCACCCGGACTACCAGTATTCTCCCAAGCTGGTTACCCCCATGGCGGGCATGATCGCGTGTGGAGAGTATGACGTGGTTTTGGCTTCCAGGATTCTCGGCGGAGGAGCGCTGAGCGGCGGAATGCCGGTGTATAAATACATTTCCAACCGGTTCCTGACCTTCTTTCAGAACCTCCTTCTCAGCTCCAAGCTCTCCGAGTACCATTCGGGCTATCGGGCTTATACGCGGGAGGTATTGAACAGCCTGCCGTTAGAGGAGAATTCGGATGACTTTGTATTCGACAACGAGATCCTCGCGCAAGTCATCTTCGCCCAGTATCGGATTGGCGAAATATCCTGCCCCACGAAGTATTTTCCCGACGCCTCCTCGATTAACTTCGCGCGCAGTGTGAAGTATGGGTTGGGCGTTTTGGCAACCTCGCTGAAGTTCCGGCTCCAGAAAATGGGCCTGGGCAAATTCCGGATCTTCAACCCCCGGGGACGAAGATTGTTCGAGGACTATTACACGGAAATTACTGATATCCCTCCCAAGGAAATACTCCGATAGGCTAAATATGGAAGGTGGGCCGCGCACGGGGGGATGGCGCTGCGGCGTTTGAACCGCAGAACTGGCGCTGCGAGCGAAGCGGCGCAGCGTATTCGGTTGGCGTCCGTCCCTTCATCGCCGTGGGCTCATGGACCTCACGGGCTTTCAACGGAGGGCGGAGATTATCTTAGCGCCTAGCCCGGATTTCTCACCACGACTCCGGAAGGGCGGGGCTTTAGCGGTTGCGGAAAAACTTGAAAGCGCTGTCATTCTGAGGAGCAGCGGCGACGAAGAATCTCGCCTTGCCGTGAAAATACTCAGAGCGAGATCCTTCGCGCAGTTTACCCTGAGCGGCAGAGCGAGATTCTTCGCTGCGCTCAGAATGACAGCTTTGGAGGGTTTTCCCGCAGCCTGTTTAGCCCCGCCGTTGCAAGGCCGTCCTGATTTTTTCCAAGTCCCGCACCCCGCGCAGCTTGCAGCCGCAAGCTGCGCGGGGTGCGGGACGAATAGAGGGCGGGGGCCGCGATTTCGGCGGGGCTGAAGCCCCGCCCTTCCGGCCGTGTTCAACCGTGGTGACAAGTCCGGGCTAGCGGGCCTCTGGCTGACGGCCGATTTTGAAGGTACAATCGGCTAAACAATATGGTTGACTCCGCCGGAACGCCAAAGTGCGAGCAAAGCGGCAAACGAGGGGCGGCGCCCCCCGCAGTCGTCGATGTTTCGGTGGTGATCCCCTGCCTGGACGAGGCGCAAACGATTGCCGTTTGTGTGGACCAGGCCCTCGCAGGGTTACAGGCGGCGAAGGTTCGGGGAGAGGTCTTGGTGGTTGACAACGGTTCCACCGACGCCTCGGCGGAAATCGCCACGGAACACGGGGCGCGGGTGGTGCAGGCCTTGGTGAAAGGCTATGGCAGTGCGTTGCGGCGGGGCCTGGAGCTGGCCCAGGGTGAGTTCATAGTCATGGGCGATGCCGACGGCAGCCATGATTTCTCAGAGCTACCGCGCTTCGTGGCCAAATGGCGTGAGGGCTATGAGTTTGTCGTGGGCAATCGTTTCCGGGGCGATATCAAGAACGGAGCCATGGCATGGCATCACCGGTATATTGGCACACCCATACTATCCGGCCTTCTCAACCTCTTCTTTGGCGCGGGCATCGAGGACATCAACTGCGGGATGCGGGGTGTCACCAAGGACCTCTCCCGCCGGCTTGACTTGCGAACCACGGGGATGGAATTTGCCTCCGAATCGTTGATCAAGGCGGCAAAGCTGGGTGCCAGAATGACCGACGTCCCCATCACCATGTGGCCTGACCGGCGGGGGCGCCCACCGCACCTCCGAACCTTCCACGACGGCTGGCGGCACTTGCGGTTCATCTTGCTGTACGCCCCCAACTGGCTGTTCCTGGTGCCGGGGGGTGTATTGGTGGCCCTGGGTATTGGCCTGGTTTTGTGGTTACTGCCTGGCCCCCGAACTGCAGGCGGGGTCGGGCTGGATATCCATACGATGGCCTTGGCCATGATGCTCGCGCTCTTGGGAGCGCACATCGTCTCCGTTGGGATGTTCGTGAAGGTCTTCTGTTATACCGAAAGGTTCTCACGTCACGAACACGGGCTAGCGAAATGGCTGAAAAGGGTCAAGCTGGAACACGGCTTGTTGGCGGGCGCCGCAATGGTGCTGTCTGGCTTCGCGGGCGATGCCGTCGTATTTTCGCAGTGGGCAGGCAGCGGCTTTGGCAAGCTCCATGCCGTCCGGACCGTGTTTTTCTGCTCGCTGTCCCTTTGCCTCGGTATCGAGGTACTGTTTTCTTCCGTGTTTCTCAGCATGCTGGGAATAAACCGCGATACGTACATCGGCATGTCAGAGTAGCGATCCTCCGGCAGAGCTGGAGGCTTTACGGTTGCTGGCCCCTCAATGGGGCCTTATCGCAGCCAGTCCAAATCAAGACCGATCCCTTGCGAGGTGCAGAGCGGCCAATTGGAACCCCGGTGGGTTGGTTGAAGCATACTCCCGGAATTATCAAAATTTTACTGCTACCCCGGCAGAGCCGGGGGTCTTTCAACTGATTAGGCAGGTTATACGTTCTGGCAATAATGTTCGGAAGGACGAAGAGTCAAAAACTAAGGGCCGGTCTGAACCCGAACATATCCAAGGGACAGAGCCCAAAGTATCCGTGGTCATTCCCGTGTATAACGAAATGGCAACCATCGAGGAAATTCTTCTGCGCATCAAGGATGTAAGGCTCGACAAGGAGATCATCACTGTCGACGACGGTTCGAAAGATGGTACTCGTAATTTCCTGATTGCTCTTGCGGAGAGCGCGAAATCTGCTCCAGCCCAAATGAAACTGCCGAAGCGCGGAAGAGTCCTGTCAACCGACCGGATCCGCGTGTTTTTCCAGGACAGGAACTGGGGGAACAGGGCGGCTAAGACACGGATGAGGAGAGGTTCATGAAGAAGACTCATTTCGCCCGCATCGGCATGACGATCAGGTCCGAAAGAAACGCGCAGAAATAACAGGCCATCGCCACTATATATAGCGACCGAAATCCAAAATACATCGAATTGTATTCGAGCAATCCACCGCAGATGGCACCGAGGAGATTCATAGCCATCATTCCAGAAACCGCTCCCTTGGTCGAGAGCAGAGTGGAGAAGACAATGCCCGAAAAGAAAAGGGGGCAGGTAAGCACAATAGCCGTCTCCAAGCGACCGATGGGATTGGAGGAGAAGCCACCCGATCCTGCAATGAACCAGCCAATTGCCAAAGCTGCCCACAGGGAAAGATATGGAACCAAGGGATGCTTGATTCTCAGCCACTGAACTGCGCAGTTCCCTAGCCAAGCCATGATCAAAATGCCCGCTATGACGACGCCTATGACCTGCCAAGTGTTGCCGAACGTAAGCCCCATTTCCGTGATGCCCTTGGTTTCAATTAACATGAAGCCCATGCCGAGAAAGAATAACGACAAGTGGTTGAATCTCGGCCTTTCGACTAAGAAGTTGCCAATGACGAACAACGATAGGACCAAAACCAGAGCGATCATCACCAAATATGAAATTGGGTAAACCCGGCGGGGCATATAGAAAAACGGCCAATCATCGGTCGAGACATCCGCTCGAAGCGCAGGGTCGGCAAACAAGCCTGTCTGGTCGGAAAAGCCGGTTTCCGTCAACAAGTTGGCAGGAAGCACCCAATTCTTATCGTTCGACTCCAGGAAAATAGTGGAGCCGTCGTAGCCAGCCCTGACACAGATTGGCGGCCTTCCATCAAAGACCTGCTGCATCATAAGATAGATCTTTCGGCCGATGTCGTTCGACAACATTGAAAACGATAGGGAAATAAGGCCATCGGGTTTCAGGCGGTTGCGAGCCTCGCGCAGGCCTTCCACTGTGTAGACGAACGAGTCGAGGCGGACGTTGGAACCATGACTGAGCAGCGTGTGCGAGTCGAGCAAGCCGTAAACGACCAGATCATACCGGTGCCTGGTGGTCCGCAAGAAAGACCGGGCATCGTTGATCTCTGCGTGAACCCGGGGGTTGTCGTAGGGCCTTTCGGGGTGGTTTGTCTGACCGGTAAGTAGTATGGCCGGATCGATTTCGACTGCGTCCACGTACCTCGAACCGCAACGCAAAGCCGCGGCAACGTCGTTTCCTGTTCCGGCGCCGACGATGACAACATCCGATAACTGAGGATGAGCCTTATAAGGGAAGTCATAGTAGTCGCGAATCTTTGCCAGCTTCGGGCTGAGCTTTTCGCCGGACAAGTCGTAAATCCGTTGGTAGTAGTGGCCGGCGGCGCGAATCAGAGTCAGGCCGGTATCCTCGTCGTGCCCGATTTCCAAAAGTTGGTATGGTGAATAGACACGGTCCCATAAAGGGTTCACGGGCCAGACGAGAATGATGATGCTGACCACCGTGAAAACGATTCCAACCATCAGCGAGGGCTTTCTCGGGTTGAACAGGAGAATCCCGAGAAAGCAAAGCGCAAACCAAACGAGTGGGGGCGTCCATAGGAAACTCGCTAAAATCATCATGGCCACGCCAAGTAAGCTGCCGAGCAAGTTCAATCCGTAAGCGCGTAACTTGCTTTGGTGCTCCATCAGCCGTCCGCAGAGCTGCCCAATGGGCATGAACACCAACGCCGTCATCAGGAAAACTATGGCAAGTAAGGAATATAGAGCGGCGATCTGCATCAGAGTTCCGATGTAGAGTCCCATGTGGAACTGCTCAATAAAAGGGAGGACGCGAAGAATCTCCCCCCCGCCCAAGCCAAAGCGGATGACCATCATGAACCCGAATTCCCCAGCAAGCAAAGGGATCACAAGCAGAAGCGGTATGCGGTCGCGAGTGGCAAGGGCGTAACCCAACCCAAGACCTATGAAGCAGGCCAAGAGGCTGAAGTTCTTGTAGAATGCGAAGAATTCCAGCACCGTGGATTGCCATCGAATAACAGCCAACTCGAGGAAGAGGCTCAGTGCGGCGGATCCGATGATGGCAATATCGACGTACTTGGGGCTGATCCTATCCAGGAACTGAGCCTGTTCCAGAGCGTTCGCATCGATAAGAGGGGCGAGTCTGTTGAGCCCATTTTGGAAAGCTCCCGTTGCCAGCAAGGCTACGCCGCTTAGCAGCGCGGTTATGATAAGAACGACCGGGATGTCAGATCCCACGGGGTGGCTGGCTAGAATGAGTATGCCTGGCATTAGAAGGCAGCCCCGACAGATCAGAAGCATTAGGCGGATCAGCGACCGCATCATTCCGGATTGTTCGCTAGTATCGACGCTGCGGATGTTCGTCATATTTTTAAATTTCCAGGTAAAAATGAGTTACTGAACTTATCATTCTTTCGTACGGGTCCCGTGTGATTCTTCGACCATGATCCTCATTTCGGCGCCCAAGGTTAGAGCCGGCGCCCACCTGACAGCCTCTACCAGCGCCCTTTTCTCGTTCTTTCCATCGCTAGCGGGTCAGGCGGTCCCGGGAAGGGCAGAAGCTGCCTCATTTACAGTCGATTTATTCGGGATCGCTTTCCCAACCTTGTCCGCCAAATTCTCGCGTACCAGCGACCGGTCTCGCCGCCGGCATTGGCCGCGCCGTAATCCGCCCCTGTTTGGCAGCAAATAAACATCTTCACTAACTGCTGCTGCAAGCTTGTCAACGAACAGTTCACGAACCCCCATTCTGAAGACGACAAAGGTAATAATCGGTCGTTCCGAGTCTTTCCCAATGCATGTCTGGCGCTGAGTGCGGCGGTTCCCCTATGGTCAAAATCGCCTTGGCGGCGGTTTTCCCGAGGGCCTGGATCACTTGTGAGCGGACAAAGGGAGTCGCACTCCAAAAACCATCCTGCCGGGGCACTTCGGCAATGATTTGAACACCCGCTAAACGTGCCACCAACGCTCCCCCCACCGCGGCTTTCCCCCATTCCTCATCCCAGACCAGGGCTAGCTTATCTGTGGGTTTGATTCCCTTTTCGGCCAGAGAGCTTGCCGCCTGCCAGTACAAAGGCTCCGCATTCCTGGCATCCGTCAAATTATGGAAGGTGTACCACGCTACCGAGATAATACTTGTCGCCGCCACTGCGGTGATTACGCGCGCGATCATCCTCCGTGACTCGCGCGATGCCGGCAGCCGGGCCCCGGAAAAAGCTGCCAACCACAGGAGCAGTACAAACTCACCGATGAAACGGCTTTCGGTGTTTATGGGGTAGTACAACCCGAAAACCGACAGGGCCGGAATTATAAGCGGCCAATTAGAGGCAGCATGTTTCAGGCACAGCCAAGGCCGTGGAGCCAGGAAATAGATCATGAGTAAGCCGATAGTGACGTTGAGCTGCATAGATAAGCTGAACAATATCCAACCGTAAATTATCAGTGCCGAAGTCGTGGGTCCGGCCTCTCCTATCACATCAAAATGGGGATCGATGCCCTCGTGCCAATACGAAGGGTCGTACCAGGGGGGATACGTACCTCCGATGGGCTTCTCGAATTCAAAGGTCGCGGGCATTTCAAAGATCTTTCGTGGCGGATGTATAAGCAAGGTGCTACTCGGAAACCATGCATCGACACCGTTGACCAAAACCTCGTAAGTGACTCTTCCGCTGTCCCCGAAGGTCAGGCGGCCCTTAGCCCGAGAGATCGCGACCAGGAACGGAGCGGCGATGGCGAGGAAAATCAGGGCCGAAATGGCCACGCGCGGCGCAGCTTTCCGCAGGTTTCCCAACGAGAGCATCGCAACGGCCAGAAAGATAAAGGCCAAAGGGAACATCACGGCCTTCGCCAGGTAAGCAAATCCAAGAACCACTCCCAGAAGCACAAAGGTGCGCCAGTGGGCGGCCCGGGAACGGATTTGCAATATCAGGCCGGTGGCCAGATAAACAAAGCCGGCCACGCACATGTCGGGAGTGGCGAGTCTGATGGTAATCAGGACCAGGGACGTCCAGATGAAAAGGCTGTACCCCAGCGCCCACCACGCCCATTCCGGCAGGGCCACTTCGTCTGCTTCAACAGGCCCATTCCCGGACTCACGGCGATAGCGAATGAAGGCGCCCAGGAAGAATTCAAAGCATGCCAGAGCCGCCACGTAGATCAGCAGGTTCGCGAAGTGGACAAGCGGGTATTCCCAATACGGCGAAGGCTTCAAGACCTTGAGAATGAAACCGAGAATCCAGGAATAAAGAGGACTCCAATACGCATTGATGGCCATGTGCCAGTCGCCCCGCCAGTAAGCATCGCCCATATCCAAATAGGATATGCCGTCGGGGTTTATGGTGTAGCGAGTGGCCCAGGCATAAGCGGCACCCAAAGCAATAGCCACACCCCAGAATGAAATTCTAAGCCCTTTGCAGTTTGTCCCCGTGTCTGTCAACGTCCCGCTCCCCACCGCACCAGCGGCCGAGGCCGTTTGCTGCGCGGACTCGTTTAGTCCACTAGCTCGATATGGTTTGCAACCCGTCGCCCACGTGCTGCACGGTCACCCTCCTGCGTGTGGCAACAATCTCGGAGGTTGCTCATCCGCATCGAGCAGGAACACCTGACGGTCTTTGAAATAGTGGAGAAGTTCCCGGTTCTGGGCCGGGCCCATATCGCGCGCCCAGACAACCTTGGCAGCGTCGATGTCCGCCTCATTGTAGACCCACTCATTAAAGGTATCATGATCGGGTGTGTAGCGCACGATGACAAGCTGGCGTCCTGGAAGCCGCTCGAGCGCCGCCAATACGTCAGCCCGCCCGAAACTCCTGCGAGCCCTTTGGTCCCACGCCGCCACATAGGAGCTAGTTAGGCTTATGTGCAGAGGTGGGGCGGCAAGGCGCAGCGCCAACGTCAGAACGCAGATCACGGGTATGGCCCGCGCCAGGAATAGTCCTACGCGCTTTCTCCCCCACCGCCACAGTTGCAGGCGGCGCATCGCCAGCAGTACCAGCGCCAGAATCAAGCCCGTGATAGGGGAGGCGTAATGGGGCTCGCAGAACGTTTCCAGCGCGAGCGCGGCGAGAAAGACCGCACCCGCAATCAGCAGGAAGCGCGTCTGCGGGCTGATTTCGTGCCAGGAGCGGCGCAGCTTCAGCAGTCCCAGGCACAGAATCAATTCGGTGAGTGGGGCGGCGTAACGGGGCACCCAGAATGATTCCAAAGCGACCGCCACCAGGAACGCCGCACCGGCAATCAACAGGAAGCGTGTCCGCCTGCTGATCTGGCGCCAGGAAAAATCTTTGGGGAACAAGAAGATCAGAAGCAGGAGGGGCAGGGTTAAGGCGGGGCCCAGGAAGAAACGCCATAGCCGATTTGCCTTGAACATAAGCCCTTCCAGTGACCGGGCCCGATAGTATGCCGGGGACGTTTGTTGAGCAAACATCTTCCTGATGACCTCGTGGTGGTACAAGGGCTCAGGTCTGAGTTTTTGCCAGATCATGTAAGGCACTACCGAGTTGTTTTCCAGATCGACTTGATAGGGCAGGCGCAAGGGGTTGCCGGTCACTCGCCAGTTGTAATAGGCCACGCCGCTGCCGATGAGAACCAGCACGAGCACCAGCGGCGCCACAACACGCCCGGCAACAACTCGCAGCGGAGGCCGATCTCTCTTTATTATCCAGATCAGGAGCGCGGCGGCGATAGGCAGGCTGAAGGCAACCCCTTCGTAGGGACGGCTATTGGCCAGAATAGCCAGGCCGGCGCCCATGATCAACGCCTGCCTGACCTGGGGCGAGCGCCGGATGCGCGGCAGCGCCCCCAGAACCAACGCACCCCCAATGGCCCCCGCTGCCCCTCCCCAATAGCTATTAGCCCAATAGCTGGTCGCCCCGTAACGGAGAATGGCAAGCAACCCTCCCAGCATCGCCCAGCCCGCCGGCAACCAGCCTTGCAACATCCAGCAGATGGCCGCGCACATCACGCCAACGCTGAACCACACTCCCCAGAACGGGTGTCCGGCGATCACTTTACCGGCCGCCAGAATCATTCCCTGCGCGGGCTGAGCGAAACACTGGTAGGTGGGCCATTGCATGATGCTGAAAGATTCGAAATGCACCCCCATGGGATGGGGGGGATTTGTGAGGCGCCCGTGGGCATAGGTATCTGCGGCGAGCAGATAGCCGAATTCGTCATGGACAATGGGCTGGGGGATCGGGAAAAGGGGAAGTAAGGCCGCGCGCAGGCCCAAGGCGGTCAGTCCCACAACGAGCACGGCCCAGCCTCGCCGGCGGGCGAGCTTCAGGAAGTGGCGCTCCACGGCGGCAAAAAAGTTGGACCCGAAGGCGGGAAAAGCGAACGCCACGACCACGGCCGCGAGGATTATGCAATATTCGATATTAAGCATCTTTATCTTCCGCAGCCAAGGAACTCTTCCCCGTTGGCTGGTCGCGGTAGGTAAACCAGCAGGAATTTCCGATTTGGACTTCTGCCTTTCGAATTGTACGCTTCTGCTACCCTCGCCACAATGCCTTTGCCACCCGAACATGCCACCAGGGTGCAGACAGCTCGTTTTTGCCCTTCTGACAAGTGGACTTGATAGTGAATGGCACGGTGACTTGAGCGGTTCGCCCAGGCCTGACGGACAGACGCAATCGCCTCTCTCCTCAGGGTTCCGTCAAAGTCACGGGCGTCGCAAACTGCCATGGCCATGAATGCATCACCCGCGAAGAAACCCCTCACCCCCCGCCTTGCGGTCCCCCCTCTTCCCAAGGGAGAGGGTGCCCGACGGAGGAGGGCAGGTGAGGGGTCCATTTCAACCCCATTAGACTTTGACGGTGCCCTGCCTCTCTCCTGGCTCTCGTTGACGGGAGGCCGGGAAGCCGGTAAAATTGCATATTCGGGCTCTTGCGGGAAAGGACCCCTTGTTCTCCATCCTGTTTTAAGCCCCACCATAAGCTGAACGAAGGAACAATTATGAATGCGAATGATCTCCGGCCCGGAATGATCATCCGGCACAACAACGAGCTTTTTACCATTCACAAGGCGGAGCACCGCACGCCTGGCAACTTACGGGCCTTCGTGCAGGCCAAAATGCGCAATCTACGCACCGGCGCTTTGGCTGACCACCGCTTCCGCTCCGAAGATACGGTGGAGCGCGCCGCAATCGATGAAGTCGAGATGCAGTTCCTTTATGCCGACGGCGATTCGTACTACTTCATGAACACCGCAAATTACGAGCAGATTCATCTGGGTAAGGAAAGCGTGGGTGACCGTGCCGCCTACATGATTCCGGAAGTTCTGCTCAAGGTCGCGTTCTTTGAGGGCCGTCCCGTTGATGTCGAGCTGCCTCCCACCGTGGACCTGAAAGTGGTCCAAACCGAGCCAGGCATCAAGGGAGGGTCAGCGACGAACGTCACCAAACCCGCCACCCTCGAAACCGGCGTAGTGGTCCAGGTGCCGCCCTTCATCAATGAAGGGGAAGTGATCCGCGTCGATACCGCCGAAGGCAAATACATCGAGCGGGCTAATTAGCCCCTTGCCTCATATATTCGAAATATCCCACGCCGTTCTTGTGGAGCACTACGCGCTTTACGCGCCACCGGCATTTTCTCCAGCCGGGGCGGGCACGGCGAGGGGGGCTGAACCCTAGCCCGGATTTCTCACCAGACTGAAGCGCTTTTGGGGGCTACCGGAAGGGCGGGGCTTCAGCCCCGCCGAAATCGCGGCTCCAACCCTTGTCCGTCCCGCGCCCCTCGCAGCTTGCAGCCGCAAGCTGCGAGGGGCGCGGGACACGGGAATAATCAGAAAGGTTTCAATTTCGTGCTGAGCCCCTCAACCCCGCTGCTGGCAAAACGTGGGGCCCCCTCCGCCTTGCCTTTCCCCCTCTCCCCCAAAAGGGGACGAGGGAAGGGGAATTCTCAGCATGAACGCTGTAGGGACGAAGGGGAGGCCCAACTTGCGGAAGCTCCGGCGTGGTTGTACACTGACTTTCTCAGGGTGAATTCACCAGAGAGTGAGGTTGTCTTATGACGTCTCCAATTCGCGCGCCATGGGTAGAAAAGCGTACGGGTCCCATTGTGACGCAGATGCATTACGCTCGCCAGGGCATCATCACGGAAGAAATGGAGTACATCGCGAAGCGTGAGAGCCTGCCGGCGGAAACCGTCCGGGACGAAGTCGCGCGCGGCCGCATGATCATTCCCGCTAACATCCGCCATGTGGAACTGGAGCCCATGGCGATCGGCGTCGCCGCGAAGTGCAAGATCAACTCCAACATCGGCAACTCCTCCAGCGCTTCCAACATCGACCAGGAGCTGGAAAAGCTGCACACCTCGGTGCACTATGGCGCGGATACGGTGATGGATCTTTCCACCGGCGGGAACATTCATGACATTCGCGAAGCGATTCTGCGGGCCAGCCCCGTACCTATTGGCACCGTGCCGATTTACGAGGCCCTTGCCCGGGTCAGCAAAGTGCGCGACCTCACCGCGGAAATAATGTTGGAAGTTATCGAGGAGCAGGCGGCCCAGGGCGTGGATTACATGACCATCCATGCCGGCGTGTTGCGCGCGCACATTCCCCTGACGCGCAAGCGTATTACCGGCATCGTCAGCCGCGGCGGCGCCATCATGGCGCAGTGGAGCGTGGAAAATAACCAGGAGAATTTTCTCTACACGCACTTCGAAGATATTTGCAGGATTTTCCAGAAATATGACGTCTCCTTCTCGCTCGGCGACGGCCTGCGGCCCGGCTGCCTGGCCGATGCGAGCGACGAAGCTCAATTCGCGGAATTGAAAACGCTTGGCGAACTCACGCGCAAAGCCTGGGAGTATGATGTCCAGGTGATGATCGAGGGGCCCGGCCATATTCCCCTGGATCAAATCAAGCTTCAGGTGGACAAGGAAAAGGAGCTTTGCTACGAAGCGCCCTTCTACACCTTGGGACCGCTCGTGACCGACATCGCTCCTGGTTACGACCACATCACCTCGGCAATCGGCGCCGCCATGATTGGCTGGCACGGGGCGGCCATGCTCTGCTACGTGACGCCCAAGGAGCATCTGGGCCTGCCCAACAAAGACGATGTGCGCCAGGGCATCATCGCTTACAAGATTGCCGCCCACGCGGCGGATGTGGCCCGGCACCGCCCCGGCGCCCGCGACCGCGACGACGCGCTCAGCTACGCCCGCTTCCTCTTCGATTGGAACAAGCAATTCCAGCTTTCCCTTGATCCGGAAACGGCGCGCTCCATGCACGACGAAACGCTTCACGACGAGTATTACAAGGAAGCCGCTTTCTGCTCCATGTGCGGCCCCAAGTTCTGCTCCATGAACACCACCCAGGTCATGGAAAAGCATCTGGGCCTTAACCAGAAAGAGCGCGAGCAGAAGTTTGTGGAGTTGTTGACGAAAGTGCAAGGCTGAGCACCTGTAGCGCGACCTGTCTTGCTAGGTCCGCGGCTCGTCCCCTATGGGCAAGGTAAAGCCGCGGACCTACAAAACAGGTCCGCGCTACCCTTCTCTCGTGGAAGGTTCAATCCGGTGACGCAGGACCAAGTTAATTTGACTGACATGCAGCGTTACATCGCCGTTGTCGCTATTACTCCATCTGCACTCAGGAATTTGGGCGCCAAGGGTTTCGTGGCACCGGCCCAGGACTTCCTAGCGGGAATCAACCTGAAGCCGTTGGTTATTATTGACCCCTCAGATTACTCACATTGGCTGGATTGCGAGACGGAAGAGCTGATGAAAGAATTCCCGATCAATCTCTGGGGACCAGCAAGAAAATCCATCAACATTTTCATGGTTATGGCCTTGCTGAACCGCTACCTGTGCGCAGCCTTTTCGCTGGATCGTCTGGAGAAAGCTTTGGAGGTGCCACTGGACAGTCGAGTCCAAAAGAGTTTATTGGACTGGGCAAAGCGAGAGAAACGATCCTGTGGAGAGTTACGCCAGCCGATCAGCATAAAGGACCTCAATCCAGGGAATAGCAAGGAATTTCAGAATCTCGCGACGGAAGCGGCAGAGCGTATGAGCATCCCAAGAGGTCTCCTGGATGTCTATCTCTGGCCCTAAAGGCACGAGCAATGAACGATTTGAAATACTCTTTGGCTATCGAAGCAACCGAGGACCCCAATTTCTTTGGGTTTTATTCTCCTGGCCTGGAGGGTTTTACCGGCGCGGGCAATTCCATCGAAGATTGCCTATACAAAGCCCGTTGGGGAATGGATGAACACATTATATTGCTTCGCGAGCAGGGGGTGCCCGTTCCACCTGAGTCCGAAGATCCAAAGGTAACGATTCAAAATGCCCGGGCAGTCCCGGCGTGAAATGTCTAGTGTTGCGGCAATCAATCAGGGCTTGATTACAAATTGAAATTCCTAGCGCGGCCGAGCCGCAACCCAAAAGGGGCTCTCCGAGTGCTCTGTGCTTTTCCAGCTTCAATACCGAGTCCACGGAGGACCTCAGTGACCTCTGTGTTAAGGCAGTTCTGAACACGGAGGACACAGAGAAAGTTTTCCCGGTAGATGGCAGGCGTAAGCTCGTAAATCTTATGTCCGTAGGAGGATTTCGATGAGCCAACCCATAGCACCCGAAGTTGTAAGGAAACCCCAGGGGGAATCGGCGGGAACGCCTCCGGCGGCCGCTGGCATGCCCAACCCCGGTCGGCTCTTCCAAACCTTTAACGCCTACCAACAGACTGCCGCCATGCGTGCTGCTATTGAGCTCGACGTCTTCACGGCCATCGGGGACAGGCAGGCCACGGCGGAACAAATTGCCCAACGCGCGGGCGCCGCCGAGCGCGGCATTCGCATCCTTTGTGATTACCTCACGGTGATGGGTTTCCTCACCAAAAAAGAAACTCAATACGGGCTGGCTCCGGATGCGGCCATGTTTCTCGACCGCCGCTCGCCCGCCTACATGGGCAGTGCCGCGCGCTTCCTGGACGCGCCCGAAATGCTCAAGGCCTTCGATGACCTTACGGGTGCGGTACGCAAGGGCGGCACGATGATGGGCGATGAGGGTACGGTGGGCACGGAGAACCCGCTATGGGTGGAATTCGCCCACTCCATGGCCCCCATGATGATGGTGCCGGCCGAGGTCATCTCCAAATTGGTGGAGGCGGACAAGGGCGGGAAATGCCGGGTGCTGGATATCGCCGCCGGACACGGGCTTTTCGGCATCAACATAGCCCGGCACAACCCGCAAGCCGAAATCGTGGCGCTTGACTGGGCGAGTGTTCTGGAAGTGGCCAAGGAGAATGCGCGGAAGTCCGGCGTTGAGTCCCGCTACTCCACCCTGCCGGGAAGCGCCTTTGAGGTTGAATTCGGCCAAGATTACGATTTGGTGTTGCTAACGAACTTCCTTCACCATTTTGATCCCCCCACTTGTGAGGAGCTTTTGCGCAAGGTGCACGCCGCACTCGCGCCCGGCGGCCGCGCGGTGACGCTGGAATTTGTGCCTAATGACGACCGCGTCACGCCGCCGGAAGCCGCCACCTTCAGCATGATTATGCTGGGCTCGACCCCGCATGGCGACGCTTATACGTTTGCGGAATTGGAACGCATGTTCCGCAACGCGGGCTTTGCGCGCAGCGAACACTTCCGTCAGCCTGCCATGCCGGGGTCCGTGATCATTTCTTACCCATAGCCCGGGGCACCGCATAATTCCTTCGCAAATGGACCGTCGTGCCGGCTTTCGCTCTGGTAAAATCTCTGGCGAGGTTTTTCTTAACATGACGATGCCGAATGGGGCCCCGGAACGCCAGCTTCGGGAAGAATTCAACCGCTGGGCGGAGGCAGGCCGCGGCGAAGAGATGGAGGAGAGCCACCTTCCCATCGTCATCCCCACGCTCACCCTCATGGATTTGCAGCCCGCCGACCGCGTGCTGGATGTGGGTTGCGGAAGCGGGTGGCTGGTCCGGCGCCTCGCCGGGCTGGTGCCGAACGGTTTGGCTGTGGGCATTGACGTGTCGGATGAGATGATCCGGCGGGCGCAGCTCGCCAGCGCCGGCGTCCCCAACGTCCGGTTCTTTCACGGAACCGCCGAGGAGATCCCTGCGCCGCCGGACTCTTTCACCAAGGTTCTGTCTGTCGAATCCGCGTACTACTGGCACGATCCCGCACGCGGCCTCAGTGAAGTCTTGCGCGTGCTCGGGGCCGGGGGCTCAGCGTGGATCTTGATCAACTACTATCGCGACAATCCGGATTGCCACCAATGGAAGCTTCACTACCAGATTCCCACACACCTGCTCTCTGCCGCAGAATGGCAGGACCGCTTCATCGCCGCGGGTTTTCGCGATGTTCACCATCGCCGCATCCCTGACCTCTCCCCCACTCCGGAAGTTTACACCGGCCGGTGGTTCCGCGACGCGGCGCAGATGCGGCGCTTCAAGGCGGAAGGAGCCCTGCTGGTCACGGGCGCGAAGCTCTGACCGGCGCGGCGTTCCGCCCAATGTGATTTGATCAAAGACATCGTCATGATACTAGAGATCTGAGTCAGAAGTTCGTTGCAGAATTCGCTATAGTGGGAGCGAAATCATCGAAGCCCCGTCAGGGGCGACATCCTGTAGCCCACGGCTTACATAATGCCGCCCGCTACGCGGGCTCATTTCATCAATGAACTTCTGACTCAGGACACTCGAGGAGTGTTCTTGCTTCGTGGGTCCGGCAAATAATGCAGGTAGAAACTTCCACCGAAAATGCAGGGGTGGTGAGATGGATCACAAGGCGGGGCGTCGCCGAGACGCTCGCTTGTGCATTGGCTTTTCTCGCTTATGTCCCCACCCTCGGTTTTCAGTTCGTCTACGACGACAAACCGCAAATAGTTCAGAATCCCGCCATCCACGCATGGCGCTATCTTCCGAATTACTTTACTTCCCATGCCTGGGCGGAGTTGTACCCCAATGTAAGCGGAAATTATTACCGCCCGCTGTTCCTGCTCTGGTTTCGTCTGAACCACGCGATGTTTGGGCTTGACCCGAGAGGGTGGCACCTCACCTCGGTCCTTTGCCACGTTGCGGCAACCTACATGGTGTTTGCCCTGGTTCGCCGCCTGGCGGCCAGCCCTTGGATCGCCTTCAGCGCCGCGACGCTCTTTGCCCTCCACCCCGTTCACATCGAGAGCGTCGCCTGGGTATCCGGCGTTACCGATCCCCTGATGGCGATCTTCCTGATCGGAAGTTTTCTGGCCTACCTGCGCTTTGGCGGGGGAAATCGCTGGGGGTGGATGGCCCTGGCACTGACGTTGTTCGCCCTGGGGCTCCTGGAGAAAGAGACAACCGTCGTTATGGGCCCCCTGGTTTTCGCCTACGCGTGGCTTTACGCGGAGGAGCGTTCTGGGGTTTCACGGTTCGCTTTTGCCCTGAAGCAATCCCTGGGGTTTTTTGCGTTGACAATCCTTTATCTTCCTTTGCGCTCCTTTGTATTGCGGGGCCTGTCGCACTCTGTGACTCCCGTGACCTGGACCGTCATGGCGTTGACCGAGCCCAGCATCGTCTGGCTGTACTTCCGCCACCTGCTGTTTCCCGTAGGGCTTAGCGGGCTTTACGGCCTTCCCTATGTTGACAAACCAGCATCCGCCGCGTTCATGGTTCCCACGGGACTGCTGCTGGCGCTGATCCTGGCGCTGGCGTGGGCCATCCGACGGCTGGAGGACGCCCGGTTGGCGCTGTTTGCCTGCGCTTGGATTGCCTTACCGATCATTCCTGTCCTCTGGCTGCGGGCATACGCGGAGGGCGATATTGCTCATGACCGCTACTTGTATATCCCTTCCATCGGCTTTGTCCTGCTGGTGTCGCTCTTCCTGGCCGAGCCTGCCAGGCATTGGCGCGCGAGCCCGAAAATCCTGCCGGTCGCCGGCCTCGCGGCCCTCGCCCTGGCTTACGCCGTCGGGACGGTGATGCAGGAAACCTATTGGGCCAGTGACCTGGTTCTCTACGCAAGAGCGTACAAAATTGCTCCCCACGATAATTTGATTAGCAACGATTTTGGAGGAGCGCTCATGGATGCGGGAAATCCCGGCGACGCCATCGCTCTCTATTCGCAAGTATTGGCGCGTGAACCCGGATTTTGGCTTTCCAACTACAACCTCGGCTATACCTATTACAAAATGGGCAAGGTCCAGGAGGCAGAGCTCTATCTGCGGCGGGCCATCGGTATAAATGCCGCGGATTCCGATGAATATATTTACCTGGGGCTAAGTGTTTGGCGCCAGGGCCGGGCCGACGAAGCGGCGCAGTACGTACAGCGCGCGATTCAAATCCGTCCCACCGCTCCCGGCTACCATTTTGTTTTGGCGATGATCCGGCGCGACCAGAACAACATTCCTGCCGCGAAATCCGAATTCAACCTGGAACTCCAGTATCATCCGGAAAGCGCCGCGGCGCGGCAGCAGTTGGATGCGTTGACTTCCGGGGCAGCGCCCGGGCCAAAGTAGAATCAACCCGGAATCGGCTCTGCCCAATATTGGCAAGGAGGCCTAGCCTGCAATTCATGCCACGATTTTGGAAGGGCGGGGCTAAACAGGCTGCGGAAAAACCCTACAATGCCGTCATCCTGAGCCCATTCGCTGTCATTCTGAGCATTGACAGCCTTGCGGCTGCCCAGGATGGGCAGAAACTCGGGCCGAAGTGCCAGCATGCGGATGGTGCGAGCAAGGCGTCGTGGCTTTCCGCGACTCAGTTTTTCACGCCCTGCAAGGGCACAAGATAGTAGCCGGGGGCAACGCCCCCGGAAAGTGGGGCCTTCGACTCCCGACCCTGAAGGGGGTCGCACTCCTCTGGGCCGCGGGAGGCGCCATCGGTGTGAACCCGCCCGGATTCGACCCCTCCAGGGTCGCACCTTACTTGGGGGCGCGTTTTCCGGGGGCGTTGCCCCCGGCTACTGTATGAATCCCCTGCGGGGATCAAGGAGGTAGGGCCCCAAGGACGTTCTGGGGTCGAAAAAGCGATTAAAACGGCCTTGCGTCCGCTTTGACGAGGCCGCTGAATTTAAGGGAGCAGTTCATCGAGGTTCTGCAGAGCGCAGCGAAGAATCTCGCTCTGCCGCTCAGGGTAAACTGCGCGAAGAATCCCGCTCTGCCGCTCAGGGTAAACTGCGCGAAGAATCCCGCTCTGATTATTTCAAGGCAATGCGAGGTTTTTCCTTCGCGAGGCTCAGGACCGCCGCTGCTCCTCAGAATGACAGTGCCGGCGAGTTTTTCCCCCAGCCTGTAAAGCCCCGCCCTTCCGGCAGTTCCATTCAAGCGTGGTGAGAAATATGGCCCAGGATAGTTGGGCAGACTCACCCATTAGCGGTTCGGCAATGCGCCCACCGGCCAGCGGTTATAGTGTCGCGCGCCATGGAACGGCGGTTATAATCATGCCGGAGGGGCCCAAGCCTCTGGTTGCCACCCTCTGGCGCCGTCATGGCGATGCAGTTTGTTCCCGCATCGAGGTGATGCTTGATTGAACAAGGGAAGACATGGCTGGCGCATCACCCGCGATGGGCGGGGGCGCTTCTTGCCCTGCTCACCTTCGTGATCTACGCGCGAACCCTATCCTGCCAGTTCGTATTCGATGACATTCCCCAGATTCTCGAAAATCCCTTCATCACCAATGCGAGTTTCTGGCGGCGGATTTTTCTCGGCTCCGTCTGGTCGTTTCGCGGCGCCGGCGAGCACGACAATTTTTACCGGCCGCTGCAATTCGTGATCTACTGGCTTTTGTATCGCGCCAATGGACCTAACCCCGCGGTATTCCATCTTTTCCAACTCCTCTTGTGCGCCGGGACAGCGTGGCTGGTCTTCCTGCTCGGGCGCGAATTACTGGGCAACGACTTGGCGGCATGGGGCGGCGCCTTGCTTTGGGCATTGCACCCTCAACACGTGGAAACGGTCACCTGGGTTTCCGCCCTACCGGACGCGGGTGCGGCGTGCTTTGGAATTTTGGGGTTCCGGTATTTTCTTCGCGCCGAAAAAGCTGCCGACGGGGCGTGGGGCCGTTACGCTCTCGCCGCTCTGGCCTACTTTCCCGCCCTCCTCTTTAAAGAGTCGGCGCTCACGCTTCCCCTGCTGGTGCTGGTTTACTGGTTTTTCTTCCCCGGCAGTTCGACGTGGAAGCAGAAGGCGGTTCGCTGGCTGCCCTTTGGCGCGGCGGTCGCCGTCTACATGGCGGTCCGCATCACCGCCCTGGGCGGTTTTTCGCAAGCGCCCGAACCCTTCAAGTTCTCGCGGCAGATATTGGCAGCGGCGCTGGGACTTTTGGGGCAACATGCCAGACTTTTCTTCTGGCCCGTGCGCTTGAGTGCGTTCCGTGTTTTCAACCTGGGCCCGAGTTTGCATTCCCCCTGGCCCTGGCTGGTGCTCCTGGCCCTCGTCACCGCCGTGTTCCTACGCCGGGGCGAGCCCCTTTTGGGTTTTCTGGTCTTTTGGTGGCTGGTGACCCTGGCGCCGTGCCTCGACGTGCGCATGGTAAGCTTCCCGGTGGCGGATCGATTCTCGTATATGCCGTCGGTGGGGCTGGCGCTGGCGGTTGCTTACCTCCTGTTGGTAAAACTTCCGCCGCTTTTCCCCATGACGCGACTGGCCCCGGCGCTCGCCGGCGCTGTGGCGCTGGTGTCGATTGCCTACGCCGTTCAGGATGTGCGCCTGGTTCCCACTTGGGGCGACAACGTAGCTTTGTGGGACTACTCGCTACGCGCTTCTCCTGACTCGGCGCTCGTACACCTTTTCCAGGCGACGCTCCTCCGCACTCGCGACGGCAACATGCCCGGGGCGGAGCGCGAATACCAAACTGCTTTGCGGCTGAACCGGGAGAGCGTGCGGCCACTGGCCGGTATCGCCTACGAGTGCTACCTGGGGTTAGGTCAAATCGCCCTGCTGCGCGCCCACGTCCCCGAGGCCCTTAACTTTTATCAGATGGCCATTCGCCAGGGGCCCGATCACAGCCCGGCATACAAGGCGCTGGGCGCACTTTATTTTCCTCAGGGCAACTACCAGCAGGCGGAGGAATACTTCACCATCGCCGTCAAACTCGACCCGCAGGATGTTGAGTCCCGATTTTTCCTCGGCACCTGCGCCCTCAAGCTGGGCCACCCGCGTGAAGCCGCAGCGCAATTTCATGCTGCACGCCAAGTGGATCCGACTTATATTCAAGCCTACGAAGCCGAAGCGCGAGCGCTCGAGGCGGCCGGCGACGCGCCGGAGGCGGCACGTGTCCGCTCGCTGGTGGCAAAGCATTGACCGGCGCCGGCTAATCCCCATGTTGCTCCCGGAAGCTACGCACCGGATGCCAGGAGGAATGCGGTTTTCACTACACTCTGCCCAGACCCGTGGGGAGAAGTCGGGGTTAAGCGAACAATATTGGCGCGAAGCTTGGGTGATGGGTACCTGGGAGGGGGAGGCGGGCATTGCTGAATCGTAGCGATAATTTGTTGAGGAATCATCCGGTAGTGGTGAAGTGGCTGCTGGTCCTGACCACCGTTCTGGCCTTTGGCGGCACGCTGGGCAACTCGTTTGTTTATGACGACGGCAGGCAGGTCCTGGAAAATCCGTTTGTACGCAATCCCCACCTATGGCGCCGCATTTTCACCGGCCCCGTCTGGTCCTTTCTCGGCGCGGCCACGGAAACCAATTTCTACCGCCCGCTCCACATCCTCTCGCATTTTCTCGTCTGGCAGGTGGCAGGAGCAAACCCCGCGGCGTTTCATCTCTACCAACTGGTTTTTTACGCCATCACCGTCCTCCTGGTTTACCGGCTGGGCCGTGACCTCTTGCAGAATCACGTGACGGCATTCGCCGGCGCACTCCTTTGGGCCTTGCATCCCCTGCACGTGGAGCCGGTGTGTTGGATTGCCGGCGTCCCCGACTGTGGTTGCGGGCTTTTTTACGTGCTGGCCTTCCTGATTTTTCTTCGCGGCGAGAGGGCGCCCGAGCGGCGTTGGGCGTGGCATCTCCTAGGGGCATTGGTTTATTTCCTCGCGCTTTTTTTCAAGGAAATGGCCATCAGCATGCCGCTGCTGCTTGCCGCGTATTGGCTGGTTATCGCGAGCCCGGAAGCCTGGTGGCGCAAGGGCCTTCGCTGGCTGCCGTATGCGGCGGCGGCGGCCGGTTACATTGGGATCCGGCTTATCGTCCTGGGGCATGTGTCGCACGCTCCGCATCTTTGGAAGATCTCGCCGCGAGTTGCCATGGCGGCGGTCGGCCTGCTGGGCCAGCACACCAAACTCTTCTTTTGGCCTACCGACTTGAATGATTTCCGGGACTTCGATTTGGGCGCAAGCCTGCGATCGCCTTGGCCCTGGGTCACGCTGCTCGTGATCGGACTGGCCATCCTCCTGCGCAAACGCGACCCTGCCTTGTGCTTCCTCATTTTGTGGTGGCCGGTAACTCTAATTCCCTCTCTCGATGTGCGGCAGCTCAGCTACCCGCTGCTGGCCGAGCGGTTTTCCTACTTACCTTCGATGGGATTGTGCCTGGCGGTGGCGTCTTTCGCCCTCCATACGCTGCCCGCGCGGTTCCCTGACCGCCATCCCGCCCGCGTTCTGGTTCCCGCCTTGGGCCTTTCCCTGGTCCTCTTCAGCGTCCAGGATTTGCGTGCCGTGCCGCGCTGGCGCGACAACGATACGCTGTGGAACTATTCCTACCAGGTGGCTCCCAAGACCGCCCTGGTGCACGTCCACCGCGCGCTGGACCTGCAATATCGCTACTATGATCCTGCCGGCGCAACGCAGGAGTACAAAACGGCGATCATGCTTAACCATACGGCGTTCATCGAGCTCCCCAGTGTTACCTACGACTGCTTCATTGGGCTTGGCGAGATCGCCGCAGTGCAGGGACATATGGATGAAGCCATAACGTATTTCCAGAAGGCGATTGACCTTACGCCTCGTTATAGTGCGGCTTACGACGTTCTTGGTTCCGTCTATTTTCCCCGCGGTGACTACGCCCGCGCCGCGGAATATTTTCAACAAGCGGTCCGGGCGAACCCGCTGGATATGGGGGCGCGATTTTTCCTGGGTACATGCTGGATGAAACTAGGCAAGCCGGCACAGGCGGCGGAACAATTCCACGCGGCGCGCGAGGTAGATCCCGGCTATGCCCAGGCCTTCGTGGCAGAGGCGGCGGCGCTGGAAGCGGCCGGAGACAAGGCCGGCGCCGCGCGCGTCCGTGGCGAAATGACATCGCAATAGATTTTTGACGACGGCGCGGCGGCGAGCGGCAGGTGTTCCACTTTCCCGCTGGGGGACAGCGCGTCCCCCCTCCTCATCTGAAGAGGGGAGCATTTTAGGCAACTCCCCTCCTGATTCAGGAGGGGTGGCGCGCCGAGCGCCGGGGTGGTGCTGAACAGGTGTCCAGCGGTGGTCCTGACTAGGGGATAAAGGGGTGGCTTGATAA
The DNA here is from genome assembly GCA_049519635.1 of Terriglobia bacterium. Lineage (GTDB taxonomy): Bacteria > Acidobacteriota > Terriglobia > UBA7540 > UBA7540 > Bog-366. The sequence continues at coordinate 34,056 of JBEKQO010000099.1, forward strand.
TGACAGCACCAACGCGTTTTTCCGCAGCCTGTTTAGCCCTGCGAAATAGGCTCGATCCCTTGTTTTCCCCTTGGCAGTAGCGCCGATAGGGTATATACTGTAAAGGTGTTCGAACGTAGGTGTGGCTATTTCACTCGATAACTTTCCCCCTGTAACTCCTGTCGGCCTCCCGGCCAACCTCCTCAACGCCCGGAAATCCGCGGGGGCTGGAAATCGGGAAATGGGTGTGGGCATTGAGCGAGGCCAAACACCGGAGCTAGGACCGGGCCTCACTTTGGGGGTTAGAGTTGATGCTCCCCGAGGCGGAAACTGGGAAAAGCTCCTCCCGAAGCCGATAAGGTTATAAAAATAAATATAGTTAGCGAATAATTGGGAGAATTTTAATGGCGGGCGTAAAACATCAAGTGACTGAAAATGAGGATGTTAGGCTGATCAGGAGCGAAAGCGGGGAACTGGCCACGCAAAATAAAAAAACCGTACGTTCGAAGCCGGAATGCTATTGAAAACAAAGCAGCGTGAATTCGTATAATCTGATCTGCCCGATGAGTTTATGAAAACAAATGAGTTACCTAAAAATGCCGATGAGTTATTGAAAACGCGAGAGATAGCTTGACTTTAGACCCCCGAATTCAGGGAAAATCCCCCCCAGCCCCCCACTAGGCCGATAACTTGCAGAAAATAAACGGCTTGCATTAGGGAGTTTTCCGCGCAGTTGGCGCTACCCCGATAAGTTGATGAAAAGGTGGGATATAGCCGCACGGCTGGGTTTCAGATGGCAAGTGACTATCCCGATGCTGTCCACATGAGAGGTCGGAGGACATTTTTCATCCATCTGTCCCCCAAAAAAAACCCCGTCACCCCCCGCCTTGCGGTTCCTCCTCTCCCTTCGGGAGAGGGCGAACCGGAAGGTCCGGCCCTCTTCCTGGCATTCACTCCGCCGCGTTAGGGCAAGACCCTGCCCGGGGTAGTGGTGTCATTTGGAAGCGGCGCGGGCGTCCCGCTCGTAAACCGTCATGGCCAAGATGGCCGTGCCCCAGGAAATGAGACCACTACCCGGCCGGGAAATATTTCGAACCATCGTCGGCGTCAGGGTATAATAGGTCCCTGTCGCAGGGCCTGCAACCAGACTGTCGGGCATCGCGGAAATAAGAGGCTGACGCATGGGATTCATCGAGAACCGCTACGAGCAGAACTTTATCATTACCTCCGTGGATTATGTTTTCAATTGGGCGCGCAAGTCTTCCCTCTGGCCGCTGACATTCGGCTTGGCGTGCTGCGCGATTGAGATGATCGCCTCCACCACGTCACGGTTTGACATGGCGCGCTTCGGCGCCGAGGTCTTTCGCCCCAGCCCTCGTCAGGCCGACCTGATGATTGTGGCCGGCACCGTGACGCTGAAGATGTCGCCGGTGGTCAAGCGCATCTGGGAACAGATGCCGGACCCCAAGTGGTGCATCTCCATGGGAGCCTGCTCCAGTGTGGGCGGGCCGTTTAATACCTATGCCGTGTTGCAGGGCGTGGACAAAATCGTGCCCGTGGATGTCTATGTGGTGGGCTGCCCGCCGCGCCCGGAAAACCTCTTTTATGCGCTGCTGAAGCTGCAGGAGAAGATCGACGGCATGACGCTGGGGAAGCGGCCTACTGAAGTTCGTCTGGACCAGGGCATGATTGAGGACTTCAAGAAGTCCATCCGCATCGGCAAGGCGGGGACCCCGGAGTTTGTTCAGATTGGCTGACCCGGCCTTTTCATTTTGGATTTTAGATTTTGGATTGAGAGGGGCGCCTTTCTGTTTTCCTGCTTCCATCCAAAATCTAAAATCCGAAATCTAAAATGCCTGGCATTCCTCATCGAGGATCGAGGAGGCGTAGATGCCTAACTTTGTGAAGGTGGCAAGCACTTCAGACTTGAAGCCGGGAGCGGCAATGACGGTGGCCGTGAACGGCGTTGACATCGCTCTCTACAACGTCGGAGGAAAGATTTACGCCACTAATAATACCTGCCTCCATCAGGGCGGCCCTCTGGGCGAAGGCATTCTGGAGGGAGAAGTGATAAGTTGTCCCTGGCACATGTGGGAATACAACGTGTGCACCGGCCAAAAAGTTGGGAATGATTCCATCAAGGTGGCCACCTATCCTGTCGAGGTCGATGGCGCCGACATCAAGGTTGGAGTTTAGCCGCATTGCTCATTACGCTTGGACGCTTTTGGGGTTGTCCGGAGGGCTGGGTCTTCACCGATTGCGGGAAAGCTCATCGGCACTGTCATTCTGAGGAGGTCGCCGCGGCGACCGACGAAGAGTCTCGCACTGCCTTGAAGATACTCGGTGCGAGATCCTTCGCGTAGTTTACCTGGGGCGGGCAGAGCAGGCGTAGCGCGGACCTGTTTTTTAGGTCCGCGGCACGTCCCCGATGGACAAGGAAAAGCCGCGGACCTAAAAAACAGGTCCGCGCTACCCTTCCTCGGCCCGAGTTTCTGCCCATCCTGGGCAG
>JBEKQO010000100.1:0-22468 GCA_049519635.1 Terriglobia bacterium
TTATTGCCCTCGCCCCTTTGGGGGAGAGGGTGGCGCGCATCCGGCGTAATCGCCAGCCGGGGCGGGCCGGGTGAGGGGGTCTCGCCTATTGTCAATTCTTACGTGGGACACCACACTAGGGACCTGGTACCGGGTGTCAGGTACTGGTGACTCGGGACTCGGGGTTCGGGACTTGCTGTGAGCTGTCGGCTGTAAGCTGTGAGCATACTGACTGTAGTTCCTGACAACTGAAACTAAGAACTGAAGGCTTATTTTCAGCGTTGCGCCTCATCCAGATTGACGGCGTGCGTTTGCCGCCGGAGCATCGGGGGTGAGAAAAGCCCACGGTAAGGACGGGTCATCCGCCATTAAGGTTGGCGGACTTTCAGCCGCGACGACGCGGAGGCCCCCCCGCTTGGGCCGGAGTATGTTGGGCCGGAGCGTTGACTTCAGAGGCACTGGGGTGTATGTTACCAGCGGGCTCAAATTTAAAACTAAAATTCTGGTTTACCATCCGGCTGTTTAGGGTGGCTGGGAGGACCGAGGCCATGGGAAAACTTCTAATCGGATGCTATTCGTTTGGCTCGTCTGTTAACTATGGATCGGATCACACAAACGTAATAGCTTGGCTGCGGGGCGCTATCAAAGAACTCGATGACTTGCGCCTGGCGAAAACCGCGGATCTGGAGAAGGGCAATGCCTTTCAAGCAATCTTCGTGTCGCCGGAATACCAGTTCACGGATCCCACCGCACCGACGGTGCGGCATGCCATGGACGAGGCGACGAAAGGAACCGTGCTGAGCGCGCTCGAGGGCCTCAGCACTGCATACAAGAATATTCTGATGTTCCCCGGAACGGTTTTCTGGAAGCAGCTTCTCGATACTCCCGAAAACCTGCAGAAGTTCCAGGCGCAGTTGGTGGCTGCCGAAATGGATAAGGATAAGCTTGGCCGGAAAGCGGATGTGGTGGACGCCAGTCGAAATCTGGGTGGCAAGAACGTGCCCGGATTGAAGGACCTCGCCCAGATCGTCAAGGTGGCCTCCACGGGTTACCGGGCCTATAACGAACTCTACCCGTTCCTGGACGGAAAGCGGTGGACCCCTTACCTGAAGAACTGGGATTTCAAGGAAACGGAAGGAGCCACCGCAACCTCGCAAGCCTTCGTGCCCGGATGCTCCGCCGGCAGGAAGGATCTTGGTGGATTCGAATTCGGCATGGAGATCTGCTTCGACCACTGCAACGGAGGGCTGAAAGCCAAGGGCGGCGAGGTTGACTTTCACGTTGTCGTCTCCGATTGGGTAAATACCACCGAGGCGAACATGATGATGAAGGACGGAGGCTACTTTATCCATGCCTCGAGCAACATCAAGGAGACCTGCGTCTACAAGAGAACTGGGTCCACGAAGACGAAGTTGACGCCGACGCCCGCCATCAAAGAAAACCAATTGAGCTGGTGGCTGGTCGATGTCGCAAAGCAGGCCAACGCCGTGATCGCAGTGAGCAGCGTACCCAAGGTGCCCGTAATAACTCCAAGTGGCAAAAAGTTGCCGCCAGGAGCCTTTAAGTTGCCCGGTTTCTAATGATAGCCGGTGTTGCCCAGGCGCGTCGTCCGGTTTGCCGCCTCTTGCCGGCCGTGTACGCGCCATGAGGATGTGGCCGGCGCAAATCCGGGTCACCGATCTTCTGCGGTGGGCACAACAGCGAGCGTAGCCTGGCTGGCACAGAGCCCCCCGCTTTTGGGATCTGCGTATTCCCGGAGGGACTTGGTGGGAAAAGGAATGTCCAAAGTCCCAGGCCGGAAGTCCGACGTCCAAATCCGGCTTCTACCTACAATTCCCGCACGGGTAAGCTGGCGGCCGCCACGGCTTGACCCACGCGGCGGGTGGATTCATCGGGCAGGTGCAGCGCGACCTTCTCTGCGAGCGGCGGGAATTCCTTTTTGAGCACTTCCTGGGCGTGTGCCAGGATAATGTTGCCGCCATCGCCGGAGGTGACCCGGCCGAGGATCAGGACATGCCGCAATTCGTAGAAGTCGGCGTAATGCGCCACGCCGTAACCCACGTAGCAGCCGATGGTCTCAAAGATCTGCCGCGCGCGCTCATCGCCCCGCTGGAGCAATTCCTGCACCGACTTGAGCTTCTCGGCGGGACCCAGCTTGGCGTCAAGCGTGATGCCCGCTAGCGGCGCCAGCCGGAACACCGCTTGCTGCGAAAGGTAATTTGCCCCCACCCCCTGGTCGCCCGACCACTCATCCACGGGAGCGTGCGGGTCAAAATCGACCGGGCAGAAAGCCAGTTCATTCAACCAAGTCGTGAGCTCGCCCGTGGGCGTCACGTAGCCTCCCGCTTCGCTGGAGCCCAACGCCATGCCCAGCACCGCCCCGTCATCCAGCGACAGGGCGCCGGCCAACGCCGTCACTTCCCCGTCATTCACGACGGCAAACGGAATTCCCCCCCAGGCCTTTTGCAAATCCACAAAGAGGTTGCGAATCTGGGTGTCAAACAGCGGCTTGGGGACGCCGCGGTACAGCGAGCCCGCCCGCGGCCGGTTGTTGATGTACACGCCCGCGGCGCTGCCGCCCACGGCGTCGACACGCGGCAGGTGCTGCGCCGCGGTTTTCAGCGCGGTGTTGATTTGGTCGAAATGGTAGCGGGGGTCGGCGGCATTGCGCGGATCCCAAACCACCTCTTCCGTATACACGGGTTCGCCATTCATGACCGCGGCAACTTTTCGATCGCTTGCGCCCAGGTCAAATCCAATGCGGCAGCCTTCCAGATGTCCGCCCAGGCGCACGGCGCCCTCGTTGGGCCCGGGGACCTTATCGGCCTCGGTGATTTCCACCGTGAACGGGTGCTCGTAGATGTTTGCCATGAACTCCACGTCAAAGGCCCGCGGCCCTACCTGCGAATAAACGCGCCGGATATGCTCGCCCACGCTTGGAGGCCCTCCGACCATGACGCGCCATCCACCTCTTTGCCAAAGCAGCATCTTCACCAAGCGCTCGGCATAGGGAAGGTTTAAAGCGGCGGACTCGGAGCCCTCGTCCAAGCACTGCGTCCGGTAGACGGAGAGCGATTGGTCCCCGCGCTCGAGCCCAATCACGAGCGGAACTCCACGTCCCGAGTTTTTTATAAAATCACAATAATTATGATTAAAAATGACCGCCGGCGTGAATGATCGGTGTAGGGATGGAGTGAATCGAGGTCGCGAAAGCTGCAAAAGTGCGTCTATATCCAACTCTTCCTCCAGGATTTCTCAGAATGTATTCAGCGGGAAGAATCCAGATCTCGATGATAAGTGCGTCAGGGCCGCAGGGTCAAGCCGCCCGAAATCGCCCTCGCTGGAAAGTTTCTCTGGCTCGCAACTTTGCGCTGCAAAGTACTTGACAGCAGCTTTGACCTTCTGGTATACAGATGCTCATGCCTTGTGCCGGACCCGTTCGTTCTCGTCGCCTTCGCCCCGCCCCGCTGCATGCGCATGCCATTGAGGATCTGCGCTTCATCCGCGAAACCATGGAGAATGCTGCTTCCTTCACGGCCGTTCCGGGGTTGGGTGGCGTGGCGATGGGCTTGACGGCGCTCGCCACCGCCTGCGTTGCTCCCCGCCCCACGAGCGCCCAGGCCTGGCTGATCACCTGGCTTGCCGCGGCGCTGTGCGCTTTTGCCTTGGGGGCCCTGGCCATTTATTGGAAAGCGCGGCGCGTGGGCACGCCCGTCCTCACCCAGCCCGGCCGCAAATTCCTTCTAAGCCTTTTTCCTCCCCTGTTGGCGGGAGCGGTCATCTCTTTGGCGATCTACGGCACGGATCTGGGCCGGCTGCTGCCCAGCGTCTGGCTGCTTCTTTACGGAGTCGGAGTGATATCGGCAGGAACCCTCTCCGTGCGCGTAGTCCCTGTGATGGGGCTGTGCTTCATGCTCGCAGGTGTTGCGGCGCTGTTTTGCCCGGCCGCTTGGGCCAACGCGGTGATGGCTGCGGGGTTTGGGGGACTCCACATTCTGTTCGGAACGATAATTGCGAGGAGGTACGGTGGCTAGATCCTATCCCTTCAGCGGGCGTCACCTGCTGGAAACACGAAGAACGGACCGCGTAGCCCAAAGGGAGAGTGGGCAGGCGCCCGCGCCCGCCGCGGCGGAACTCGACCGTCTGATTCACGAGCGTATGCGCTTGGGCATCGTCAGCGCTTTGGCGGCGAATGAATCACTCAGCTTCAACGACCTGAAGAAATTGCTCGCCACCACGGACGGCAACCTGAGCGTCCATGCGCGCAAACTGGAAGACGCGAAATACCTCGTGTGCGAGAAATACTTTGAGGGCCGGTTGCCCAAAACGGTGTATCGCCTGAGCCCCGCTGGGCGGCACGCGCTGGAACGTTACCTGGATCAGATGGAAGCGTTGATTCATTCCATGCGCGGGCGCTAGACGGCGGAGGGGAAAATTTTTTGCCCGCAAGCTTTGCGTTGCAAAGTACATTGCGGCATTCCAGCGGAGATGCGGGCGAGGGGACCACGAGGCTCAGAGGGGACAGGAAATGGAAAGAATTGGGAAGGCCTTGTGACGGCGGGGCTGAACAGGCTGCGGAAAAACCGTCCCGTGCTGTCATTCTGAGCCCGTTCGCTGTCATTCTGACCGCAGCGAAGAATCTCGCTCTGCCGCTCAGGGTAAACTACGCGAAGGATCTCGCTCCGAGCATTTTTAAGGCAGTGCGAGATTCTTCGTCGCCAACGGCTCCTCAGAATGACAGTAGCGGAGGGTTTTCCGCAGGCGGTGAAGCCCGGCCCACCAATTCCACCATGTGTAATTCGATCTAAAGAAGTTCCGGCGGGGGCACACGATGGCAAATGGCAACGGAAATCATCGGATGAATGCGAAAAATTCGCGCCTTCACGTGGCGATCATTATGGACGGCAGCGGTCGCTGGGCGCAGGCTCGGGGAATGCCGCGCGCGGCAGGTCACCGTGCCGGCCGCGCCGCGGTCGGGCGCGCCGTGGGAGCCGCCCTCGAGCGGGGCATTGGCGTGCTGACCCTCTTCACCTTTTCGACTGACAACTGGGGCCGGCCGGAAAGTGAAATCTCGGAACTGATGCGCACTTTCGAAGGTTTCTTCCGTGTGGATTGCCCGGCTCTCGCCGCGCAAGGCGTCCGCGTGACAGTTATCGGGCGGCGCGACCGCTTGCCGGTTTCCCTGCGCGATGCGATCGTGAAGATTGAAACCACAAGCGGGGCGCCAGCGGAAATGCACGTCCGTTTAGCCATCGATTATTCCGGCCGGGAGGCAATCCTCCACGCCGCGCGGCGATTTCAACAGATAAGCGAGGACTCCGCCGAAGGGTTCACCCGCTTGTTGGCGGAGACGGAGCCTGCCGGCGAACCCGCGCCCGACGTCGACCTGCTAATCCGCACCGGCGGCGAGCAGCGCCTGAGCAATTGCCCGCTCTGGGAGATTGCCTATGCAGAGTTGTATTTTACTCCCTGCATGTGGCCTGACTTCGGCCCCGCCGAGCTCGACGCCGCAATGCAGGAGTTCGGCACGCGCCGCCGCCGCTTTGGGCGAATCCCGTCCGTGGTTTAAAAGGAGTTCCACCCGTGAATGCCACAGCGAAATTGGAAATATCAGTCCTGGCAGCCGCACTAACCTTGGGAGTTTTGGGCGACGCGCTTCTGCGAAGTTTTCCGTGGGGGGTGAACTTCGCGCTTTGGGCCAGCCTCCTCGCGGCGGCCATCTTTTTCCTGGAGCGTGCGCGGCGCCAGGCTTTTACGCAAGGCGGGTGGTGGCTTCTGCTGCCGATCGTGCTCTCCCCGCTGGCCTTCCTCTGGCACGAATCGCCGGCACTGAAGGCGCTGAACTTGCTTGCGCTGCTCACAGCCCTGTCTCTCGCCATGTTGCGGGCCCGGGGCGGACGCCTGTACGTTTCCAGTTTAATGCAATACGCTTGGGGCAGCCTGCTCGCGGGGTTCAATGCGGCTTTGGGAATGTTTCCCCTGCTCCTCAAGGATCGCGAATGGACTAGCGCCTTCGGGGGGAACCAGCTTCGAAAGACGGTGGCCGTGCTGCTTGGCGTGGCCTTGGCGCTTCCTCCTCTGCTGATTTTTGGGGGCCTTTTCATGGGAGCGGACGCGGTTTTCCGCAGCCTTGTCCTCCGCTATCTGCGGGCGATTCCCAGCCACGTGGTGGTGATCGCTTTCATAGCTTACTGCGTCGGAGGGTACCTGCGCGGCTTGCTCTTTGGCAAGGAGCTGAACCTGGTCACGCAGAAGCGCCTGCTCCCGATTTCCCTGGAGGCGATCGAAACGGGAGTGATGCTGGGCCTGCTCGATCTGCTTTTCCTGGCCTTCGTGGCAGTGCAGGTGCGGTACTTTTTCGGCGGCTCGGCGCTGGTGCAGGCCACCACCGGATTGACTTACGCAGAATACGCCCGGCGCGGATTCTTTGAACTCGTCACGGTGGCCGCCCTGGTTCTTCCCCTTTTGCTATTCGTCCACTGGCTGTTGCGGCCTGACGACGCCCGCGTGCGGCGCCTGTTTCAGTGGCTGGCGGGAATACAGATCGCGCTGCTTTTCGTCATCATGGCATCGGCCTTCGCGCGCATGCGGATGTACCAGGCGGAATATGGGCTGAGCGAGCAGCGCCTGTACCCGACAGCCTTTATGGGCTGGCTCGCCGTGGTGTTTGTTTGGTTCTGCCTTACCGTCCTATGCGGGCGTCGTGAACGGTTTGCCTTTGGAGCCATGGTGGCGGGCTTCCTGCTGATTGCAGCGCTCCATGCGCTGAACCCCGACGCCTTGATAGCCCGCACGAACCTGGCGCGCGCCCGCGCCGGGCAAATCTTTGACGCCCGTTATGCATCGAGATTGAGCGCCGACGCAGTACCGCAACTGGTTGCCGGCCTGCCGGCCCTGAACCCGCAGGACCGCTGCACGCTGGCGAGTGAGTTGCTCAAGCGTTGGTCACCCCCCCAAAACCCCGACTGGCGCTCCTGGACCACTTCGCGCGCCCAAGCCTGGCAAGCCATAAACGAAAACGCCCCCGCCCTCCGCGCCGCCTGCGCTGAAACCACGAGGTGAGATTCGCAGAGCGGATCTTATATTCTGAATTCTGGCTCTTGGCTTCTCCCCGGCGCACACTTCAACCTTCTTAGGCCGGATTTCTCACCACGACCCTGGAAGGGCGCGGCTTTACAGGCTGCGGAAAAACCCGTTGGCACTGTCATTCTGAGGAGCCCCCGGCGACGAAGAATCTCGCGTTGCCTTGAAAACACTCAGAGCGAGATCCTTCGCTGCGCTCAGGATGACAGCACTTAAGCGTTTTTCCGCAGCCTGTTTAGCCCCGCCCTTCCAGCATCGTCCAAACGTGGTGAGAAGTGCGGGCTAGACCCATTCTTTGATCCCCATCCCTCTCCCCCCAGGGGGCGACGGAAAACGGATTCTTAGTTTTGGGGCTGCATTCATGACAGCCCGCAACGTCAATCGTGGTCGTTCTCGCGCAGGTCGCGGCGGATCGTGGCGGGGTCGTCAAGCGGCGTGCCGTGGTGCGCCTTCAAGTCCAATCCCGGCTCACGCACCTTGGCAGGATCGAAAATGCGCACATCGCTGGGCAGCGCGTCGTATGACGTGAAATCGGGCTGATCGGTGAAGAAATCTGTGAGGTCGGTGGCGGCTGCGTCGTACTGATTGAGAAAGCCTAGATGCAGGGTCAAATCAAAAGTCTTCAGAATGCTGGCCATGCTGGTATGGGAGTGTGAAACATAGTCGCGGCGCGCGTAGGGACTGATGACCATCAACACGCTGCGATGCGCGTCCACGTGGTCGCGCCCGCTCTGCGCGTCATCCTCCGTCACAAAAATCGCCAGGTCCTTCCAAAACGGGCTGTGCGAAAACAGTTGCACCAGTTTGCCCAGCGCCAGATCGTTGTCCGCGACGTAAGAGGCGCGATACGCGTACCCGTCTTCGGGCCGCGGGTCTGCCGTGTGATCGTTGGGCAGCCAGATAAAGATGAATTGCGGCAGCGGTTCCTTCCCGCTGGCATAACGAATCTGGAATTCGCGCTCAAACTGGCCATACCGGTACTGATCCGAGATGTTGGTGTTAAAGGTGGCGTAACCGCGCGACGTGTTTTCAAACAACGCTTCCGTCATGGGCATGTTAGTTGCCTCGCGAACTCCTGTGGGCTGGTCGCCAATTCCTTCATCTTCTCCCGCGACTTCAAGGCCCTCACCGTAGTTGCGGAAGCTGATGTGGCCGCGCAACAGGTGCTCCCACAACGAGCCGGCTTCGAGATAGGTCTCGGGGAAGGGATGCGTGGACCCGATGGCGAGGCGGCCCGGCGCATCGGGGTCAGCCTGGAAACTGAAGTGCCCGCCGTAAGCCGCGGACCATGCGGTCTCCAGCACTTCATTGGGATAATTCCCCACCAGCCAGTGATGCCCATCGACGGAGACGTCCGAGTCCACGTAGTAGTTGTCACTGATGCCGAAGCGCCGCGCCAAGGCGTGATGATTGGGCGTGACATGGCCATCTTCCACCGTGGGCTCGTCCTTTTCCTTAACTTGTGCGGTCTCGCCCCAGCGGGCAAGCGACGGTTCGCCCGCAAACTCTGCGCCCGGCGAATGCAGGTCGCCGAAAACTTCGTCGAAAGTGCGATTCTCTTTCACGATGAAGACGACGTGCCGAATTCTCTCCGCCACAATCGAGGGCGGTGGCGCCGGTGCGGCATCGATGCAGGAAAATTTCAGAAGGTGTCTTCTCTGGCATCCAAAGTATTTATCACCGTACCTGGCTTCATCCCGAAGGACATTCATATAATTCCTGTACTGCACCATGGTTGAAATGGAAGGCGGCAGAAAGCCGTTGTTCCGCATCACGCGAACGGTTTGGTCTTCCAACTGATCTCGCGCACCGGGGGGGATAATCGAAACGATCCCCTTCGTAATGTCCCCGATGTAAGTTCCCTCCGGCCCCTCCTGAAAATTAGGGCCGGCGTTCGGTCCGGCACCGAATCCTTTGGCGTTCGCAACATATAGAGTTCGATTGTCGGCGCTGACGGCCACACGGGCCGGGAACCACGCCGTCGGGATATAACCCAGAACTTTCTCGCTGTGGGCGTCCAACACGGCAATGGCGTTGATGCCGGAGCACGCTATGTACAGCCGCTTTTCATCCGGGCTAAGCGCCATGCCGAAGGGCAGCACTCCCCGCAAGTCTTTGACGGATTCCGCCGGTTCAAGCACCACCGTTTTCTTCACCTGACTCGTGCGAGCATCGAGGATAGTGATGCTGTCCTGGGCGGAGTTGGACACAAACACTTCCTTCTTCCCCGCCACCACGTCCCCAGGACTCGATCCGCCGACAGATTTATCGCCCACGGGAATCCCGGTCCGGACTTTTGCCAGCAGGTTGGGCTTCGCCGGTTCGCGAATATCGATCACGAAAACCGAATTCGAATCGGGGACGTTGGGGTCGCCCAGGCCAGGAATCTGCTTGCCCTCAACCGTCGCACCCTGGGCCGCCGCAGGCGAGGGGAAACCGAACGCCGGGAACTCCAGACCTGTCGTCCGGGTTTTTTTGGGATCGTACCCAGGCACCAGCGAGTACTGGAACATCCCCACGTTGGAAACGTAGGCGCGCTTTCCATCCGGGGAAAGCGCCAATCCGAATGGCATTCGCCCCACCGGAACACTGGAGAGAATCTGCTTTGAGGTAGTATCCAGGACGACCAGCCGAAAATGCGCGAGGTCGAGCGCCAGCAGGTAGTTGCCATCACGAGTGAGCAGGATGGAGCCGGTCAGGCTGTTCTTGTATGTCGCGCCGAGATATGTCCCGTCCAGGCTGAGCGCGTCAAGCCGCCGGTGCGTCACCAGGTCGAAAATCCCAATCTTCCCGTTGTCGCCTTCGGAGATGTAGAGGGTGCGATTGTCCGGCGCAATGGCGGCGCCCAAAAAGACGCTTTCAGGATCGGCATCGGAGGAATCAAAGCCGGGAGGAATTTGCGCCACCTGGGGCTGCGGGCTATCGAGCCCCGCGAGGATCGAGACTGAAAACGGCTTCGTGCCACTGTTGACAGTGACCAGCGTCTTGCCGTCCGGGCTGAGTACCAAGCCGTAAGGATGCGGCGCAACTTTGACCTGTCTGCCGAGCGGCGTAATCAGCCGCCCGTTGGGAAGGATGGTCTCCCCACTGGGATTGATTTTAACCGGTAGGCCTTCCGCCGGGGCCGACAAGGGAAAGCTCGAAGTCAGTTGTGGGTCGCGTGCCTGCGGCCAACCCGCCCGGCTAAGGAAAGTCAAAAACAGGATAAGAATTGACAGGACGTATCGTGGCCGCATGACTCGGGCCTCCCAGTTGAATTCGTATTCGTAGCGCACCATAGCGGCCTCGATTACCGTAGTGCTGACTTTGGGCCAGGGCGCCTTCAAAGTCTAATGGGCTTCGAAGGGACCCCTCCCCTGCCCTCCTCCGTCGGGCACCCTCTCCCGTGGGGAGAGTGGGGACCGCCATAGGCGCTAGACTAAGCAATTTCCCGTCCGGCCCCGAAGGGGCCAACCGTGGGTAGCCGCAGGTTTTAACCTGCGGCTCGCGGAACCCAATGGCCCCTTCAACCCCGACGGGGTTGACCGTGGGAAAGGTCGGCCCCTTCAGGGCCGAATTCCTTTCTCGCCTCCGGTTTCCGTAGGTTTCACCTACGGCTACTCACGGTGTCCCGCTTCGCGGGAAGGAAGGCGGCGAATCGTCGCGTGGATTATTCTAGCGCCTATGGGGGGGACCGCAAGGCGGGTGAGGGGCTTCTTCGCGGGTGATGCATTCATGGCCACGGAGGTATCCGGCGCCCGCGACTTTGACGGAACCCCGGACCTTGGGCTTTTCGCATGCCCAATCCCCTGGCGCCAACCGCACTACGTAAATCGGGATGGGGCACGCCGCTGCCGTCGCCCGGCCTTACTCGCCGAGCATTATACCCCGCGCAGCAGGCTGGAGTGCGGGAGCGGTTTCAGACAGTTAGGCCGGATTTCTCGGCCTGCCTTGGAGCCTCTTAGGGGCTGCCGGAGGGGGTACTGACTCATTTTGAAATTCTACCGCGTTAATTTTCTCTAGACACCTGAAAGTCGCGTGCCATAATGGAGGCATGATAACCCCCAAGAAGCTCTCACGCGATACGAACGAACGTGCCAATGAGATCGGACGATTACTCACTGGCGAGACGTCACCGCCCAGGAAAAAGAATCCATCAGCGGTAGCTCTTGGGAGACTCGGAGGAATTAAGGGAGGAAGGGCACGGGCCGATAAGATGTCTGCGGAAGAAAAGCGGGAGAGTGCTCGGAAAGCGGCTAGGACTAGATGGGCGCCCAAGCCGCTTGCTGGGGCGCCCATCTAATGATATACTCAGCTTAATGCAAGGTGATGGACTCGATCTGGAGGGAAGCGGCTATGGCGATGGAGGATTTTGTTCGTGAAATCACGTCAGAATGGAAAACTCTAAGTAAATCGGAGAGGATCAAGAGAACCAAGAAATTGTGTGCATCTCCGAATACAATGAAATTCATTCAGGAGCGATTTCCAGAATTCTACGCTGAAGCGTTCCCTCGCGCAAGGACTTGGGGGGCTGGGTCGTCGGAATCAAGCCAGCCGCACGCGCTCTGCGCAAAGCCTCTTTAGGTTCGACGCCGATCGCATCTCCCCAGAAAACTACCATTTCCCGCCTATGGTTTCCGCCGAACTCCCCAGATAGAATTGACTTTAGGATTCTCAGATCATCCCAACCGGATTCCCTGCCCATTTCTACCGCTGCTGCAACCTCTGACGCTAGATTCATATTGTGTCCTCACTCCACATTCCGCCACTTCCCATCTTCACCTTTGACGAATCGTTTACCGTCTTTCATGCAAAAAGCATAGGTACTTGCGCCGATACCTGTCGCAGCCATGATCTCGGCACGTGTCGAAGGGCCGTGTGTTTTTAGAAATTCGGCGACGAGATCCTTTCGACTTGGCTGCTTTTCTTGCTTCGGAGATTGACTTTGTTCTTCGACTGGCAGATTTTCATCGGTGAGAAGCTCTACAGAAGGTTCTTCAGTCTCAAGAGTTGCTTCCGGTTCGCTGACACCTCCGAAGATCGTGTTTATCTTTATTCGTTGGGTGGCTGGAGGATACCAGGAATCCAGACCCCAATTTTCTCCCGCTTTCACGACTTCACCTTTATCCTTCAGCCTTCCTAAAGAGGTATACACGGTCGGGTAAGCAACATTCAGCCCCCCTTTATTCAATGCATCAACGATGTCTGTTGTCGCCCGCGCTGGTCTACCTACCATCTTTAGGAACTGTTTAATAGCGTCAGGTACTGTCATTCGAAAGAAGGTATCCGGCAAAACATTACTACCGGAAGCTGCTAGGGGATTGGCGGTAGTCGCAGCGCGACCAGCGATCCTTCTCTCCAGAGTGGCAATCGCTTCGTCCAAATCGGCGCGCTCCTTCTTCCAATTTTCCAAAACGATCCTTTCAGCTTCGAGTGAATCAACCATTGAAAACCCCCTCAAAATGTGCTATAAAATAAAAAGGCGTGTGGGTGTTAAGGGCCAGCTTTCACTGGCCCTTCGGCCTGTCAAAGGCCGCTTCTCATGACATAAACCCCACCGCCTTTCCAGGCCGGGTTTGGGACGTGTGTCCGCCAAGATACAAACCCAAATCCGGTCTCACTCTCTACACTTCTTACGGTACGCCCAACCAATTAGTTTGTCAAGCGGCAGTTGTAACTATCCCTGTCGGTAAATCCTTTTAGTCGAGACACGACAAAGCTATATGTACTTGTCAAGATCATCGCGGATTCAATACTAGTTTGTTTTGAATATGTACTTATATGAAACAACGCAAGATATAGTTGTTGACAATGCGTGAGCGAACAGGCACAATATGCGACATGAACAAGCTAACAACGCAGAAGAAATGCCAGATAATTAGTTCCCTTGTCGAGGGGAATTCTCTCAGGGCCACATCTCGTATGTGTGACGTAGCATTCAATACGGTTCTGAATTTCCTTCCAGATATCGGGAATGCGTGCGCCGACTATCAGGACCGCACACTGGTCAACCTCAACTGTAAGCGCATCCAGTGCGATGAATGCTGGTCTTTTGTGTATGTCAAACAAAAGAACGTCCCCGCCACTATGAAAGGGCAATTCGGCTTCGGAGACGTGTGGACGTGGGTCGCCATTGATGCACAAACAAAGGTGGTTCCATCTTTCATGGTGGGAAACCGTGACCTTCGGAGCGCCCGCATGTTCATTGACGATCTTGCGGGTCGTCTCGCCAGCAGAATTCAACTTACCACGGATGGATTGCGGGTTTATCTCGATGCCGTCGAAGGTTCTTTCGGGAGCGAGATCGACTACGCGATGCTGTCAAAACTGTACGCATCCAGCCAAGAAGAGGTCCGGTACAGCCCAGCAAAGTGCGTTGGAGTGGGGCGCAAGGTCATCATGGGAACGCCAGACCAATCCCACGTTTCGACAAGTTATGTCGAGCGCCAGAACCTTAGTATGAGAATGGGAATGCGGAGGTTCACTCGCCTGACGAACGGATTCAGCAAGAAAGTAGAAAATCACGCGTACATGGTGGCGCTATACTTCATGCACTACAACTTCGCCAAGGTTCACGGTACACTGAGGGTGACACCGGCAATGGAGGCAGGGGTAAGCGATCACGTGTGGAACATTGAAGAAATCGCGGTGCTCTTGCCAGAGCCGGTATCCAAACCGCGCGGACCGTACAAGAAGCGCGCGGCCTGAAGGAGGAATTATAGATATGCTGGAATTGTTTTCGCCCAAACATCTAACTGAGGACGCCAAAATTAGTGGATTTTTTCAGTGCCGAGAGTGTGGACTGGTTTGGTTTGGAAGGGACGACCTTGAAAATTGTCCTCAAGGACCACACGGAAAAACTGTGCGGGTTGCGCTCCTCTGTCGGGACTGTGACGCCGTGGTTCCGCTTGCCGGGATCGTTGCGCATCTCTCCGGGCCGATGCATACTATTTGTTCGGAAAATTCAAAATGAGTCACTACCCCGGAGGGGCGGGGCTTTACAGGCTGCGGAAAAACTCGAAAGCCCTGTCATTCTGAGGAGCAGCGGCGACGAAGAATCTCGCATTGCCTTGAAAATGCTCAGACCGAGATCCTTCGCGTAGCTTACCCTGAGCGGCAGAGCGAGATTCTTCGCTATGCTCTGCAGAAACTCGACGCGTAAGTCCTTGGAATTCAGCAGGCGTAGCGCGGACCTGTTTTTATAGGTCCGCGGCTCGTCCCCGATGGGCAAGGAAAAGCCGCGGACCCAAAAAACAGGTCCGCGCTACCCTTCCTCGGCCCGAGTTTCTGGCTAGCATGGGCAGCCGAAAGGCTGTCGATGCTCAGAATGACAGCGAACGGGCTCCGTCGAGCAACGCGCGCTAACCCATTTATTTTCAGTAACGGCTGGCGTCGCGATGTTCATAACTATGGGTGGGCCGAAAAGGCCCATCCCCACTCAGGATGACATCATTGTAGGGTTTTTCCGCAGCCTGTAAAGCCCCGCCCTTCCAAAACTGTGGCGCGAAATCCGGGGTAGACACCCTTCGACAGGCTTTTCTCCTCCCGGAAGGGGTAGATTCCGGCATTTTATCCTGCGCCATGAATTTTACGATGTAGCCTCGGTTTGTTGTTGACAGGCGAAATGGCGGTGCTATAATGATGACTGAGGCCGGCACCGGCAAGTTCCTGCCGGATGGCGGTAGCGCTCGATCACCCGGCACCCTCGGCGCGCTGATGGCTCCCCAAAACGAAAGATCGCAGATCAGGCAAAGAGGGAGGATTCCAGCATACGCCAAGTGTGGTGTCTTCATGATAACCGTCCCCCGGGGCAGCGGTAATTGACGGAAGCCGGCGTAAAACGATTATGTCTATGAAAAAAATGGGGTTAGTGGAAAATCGGGAATTGGCTGAGGGGACACGAAAAGTCAATCCATTGAAAATAGGGGAGTTAGCGTGCAGAAGGTCAGGGGAGAGGCAGCGATCCAAAAAGATGTTAAAAATGAAGGATGGCCCGACTATATACATGAAAACAAGCCGCCGTCTGACAAAATGTCATGTCAAGAATGGGGCTTTTGGGACAAGAAGCACCGGTGAGCGATCTTCACGCCGAGCCGGAATGTTGGCATAAGTAAATGCCCGGCGCGATAGCGGCGATCACGTTGCCCGCTGGATTCAAAGCCGCAGTTCGGCGCACAGAAGGGGCCGCCCGCGCGGCGGATCGCCATGCCTGCGAACCTCACACCCGACTATTTAGAAGCGGAGAGACGCTTCAAGAGCGCTAAAACGACGGCGGAGAAAATCGCGGCCATAGAAGAAATGATGGCCACGATTCCGCGGCACAAGGGTACGGAGAAGATGCAAGCGGACCTGAAGCGGCGGCTCTCCAAGCTGCGCGCGGAGCAGGACCGCCGGCCGGCCAGCCGCATCGGCATCATTCATCGCGTCGAGAAGGAAGGGGCCGGGCAAGTGGCGCTGGTGGGGCCGCCCAACAGCGGCAAGTCGCTGCTGGTGCGGCGGCTTACCCATGCGATGCCGGAAGTGGCCGACTTTCCTTTCACCACGCGCGTGCCGCTGCCGGGAATGATGCCGTTTGAAGACGTGCAAATCCAACTTGTGGATTTACCTCCGGTGCATCCGGATTTCCCCGAGTCGTGGCTCTACCAGATCATCCGTAACGCCGACGCCGCCTTGCTGGTGGTTGACCTGAGCGACCCCGACTTGCTGGAGGATCTTGAGACCACGCTCGGCCAGGTCGCGAACGCCAAGGTGCAACTTGACCAGGCCGAATTACTGAACACGCCCGGTTGGCTTCGCAAGCGCACGCTGCTGGTGGCCAACAAGATTGACGCGAGCGGCGCCCCGGAGGATTTTGAGATTCTGCGTAACCTGTACGGGGCGCGGTTCGCCTTGACCCGAGTATCCGCGGAGACCGGCGAGGCCCTGGAGCCCTTTCGTCAGGCGGTATTCGAGTTGTTGGAAGTCATTCGCGTCTACACCAAAGCGCCGGGAAAGAAATTGGAGCGCACTGCGCCGTATATCCTCAAGCGAGGCTCGCACCTGGTCGACCTTGCTGCCCACGTCCACCAGGATTTTTTGGCCCAGCTCAAGTATGCCCGGCTGTGGAGAGAGGGACGATTCGAGGGCCAGATGGTGAACCGCGATCATGTGCTCGAGGATAAGGACGTCGTGGAATTACGCCGGTGAATTGAGTCATCGGATCATCGCGTCATACTGTCGGGTGGACAACAACCTGTGGAAGACAAGCCCAAGGCGAACCAATATCCACCACCGTTCGGAGTCAGGGAACTGAGGCCGGTGCGCAGCCACTTCGTTCCGCCAGATGCGACGATCGCGGAGCTTGAGAAGAAGGCGGCTGAGTGCAAGCAGAAGGCAGAGAAATCAGAAGTGCCTCTCGCGGCAGAATTGCGCCAGGAGGCAAAACTCTGTCGAGAATGGATTGCGGCGCTGCGCTCGGGGCGCTGGACAGCGTGACGCTGCAACGGCGGGCCAATCATGAATAGCCCGGTGTGACGCAAGCCAGAAGGACACAGCGATGGATTTGCCCGTCACGTCAAGGAAGGGCGACCCATTCATTCTGCTCCTAGAGTTGGAGGGAATGGGAATACAATACGACCGCGGGCGCGCGCAAGTCACCGAGTCAACAAGAAGTGAGTCGCGAGACCTTCAAAAAGAGGAGATACGATGCCACCCAAAGAAATCGAGCAAGGCGGAACTCAGATTGTGATCGAGTATTACTATAAGCTGGCGCCGGCCGCCGGCGCCGAATGGCTGGCGCTCTACAAGAAGAATCACAATCCGATTCTCGAACAACTTATCAAAGAGGGAATCCTCAAGAGCGAAAAGCTCTATGAGCGGCGCTTCCACGCGGAGACGCCTGCGTGGGATTACAAAATCGTCATGGTTTGGCGCGATTGGGCGGCGTTAGAGGAAGCCCATGTTCGCGACCCGCAAATCAAGCGCGAGCTTTATCCCGACCAGGAGGAGCACAAGCGGCAGGAAAAGCGGCGTTGGGAGTTGACCCTTGGCCATTGGGACGACGTACTCAAGGAGGTACCACTCGACTAGAGGGCAGAAGAGGAACCCGAGGCACGCCAACTTATGATGACGATCAGACAGATGCTAACGCAGGAAGCCAATCGCCGGTCTTTCCTCCAGCGCGCGGGAAGGTTGGCAGCGGCAGGCCTGTTCGGAAAAGACGCACTTGGACACTTCCCCTCGGGGCTGACGCCGAAAGTCAATGCAGCGAAGCGCGTTGTCGAACTGGATTTGGATCTCCAAAACATCCACAAGTGGGACGATTCGAATGGTGACACGTGGGATCCGTTCTGGGCAGACGACGATTGCCTCTATGCTTTCAATTGCGATGGGCGAGGCTTCGGAAAGACACCGCAGAACCTGGCTTTCAACCGGTTTGACGGCGAAAGCATCGCCATGCTCAACGGCACTCAGATCAATCCGATGACCGAGTATGGCCCTGCCGGCCAGCATGGGAAGGACAACGCCGCGTGGAAAGCCTGCGGCCAGGAGTGTATCGATGGCGTCTTTTATGCGTTCGTATCGAGGAACGTTTATGGAAGCGAAAGCAAGGATCTGTTGATGCGCCAGACGGCGTTCAACTCCAGCCTCATCAAGTCGCTCGATCGTGGCCACACCTGGTCGAGGCCTGCGGGCGCCAACTATGCAAAGCCGATGTGGGAAGGTCCACGGTTTGGCGCACCCTTCTTTGTCCATTATGGAAAGAATGAGGGGAACGTCGGGCAGGATGGCGCGATGGACTTCGTCTATGCCGTCTCAACCAATGGTTTCTGGAACGATGGAGACACTTTAACTCTTGGTCGAGTTTCGCGGAAATTATTACCGAAACTGAATGCGGCGGACTGGGAGTATTTTACGGGGGGAGACGGGGCAGATTCGAAAAATTGGTCGGCAAAAGTTGACTCGGCAGCACCCCTTCTGAAAGCTCCTGCCAGATGTGGACAGACCCCTATATGCTACGTGCCCCCTCTCGGAATCTACCTCCTCATTTCCTGGTACAACCCGGAGACTCTAACCAGGTGGTTCGAGCCGAAGGAAATGCGTTATGACTTCTATCAGGCGGAACATCCGTGGGGCCCTTGGTCGCTTATCCGCTCCATCAGTGACAAGTTCCTCGCCTCCGGCAGCCACATGTATGGGCCGGCACTTTGCGCGAAATTTCAGGAACAGAAAGGTTCGGAGGTTCGTATTTTCATGTTTACTTCCGGATGTCCGTTTGAGGATGTGCCGGCAGCAATTTATAAAGCATGGACCATACCCGTCGTGCTGCGAACAGAAGGATTGCCTCCCCATGAAGAGCTAACCCTGGACAGTCCTCGAATAGAATGGGGAGGAAATTGGGCAAAGCTCCCCGATCCAAAGCATGGCGACAGCCAGGTCCGGGTGAGCACAAAACGAGGAGACACACTGACGGTGACTTTCAAAGGAACGGGAGTCGCCTGCCTCGCACAGAAATCCGAGGGGTTCGGTGAGGCAGAAGTCTTCCTCGACGGAAAGTCCCAGGGAAAAGTGAATCTTGCGCTGAGAAACTTTCCCGCACTCTCCGGTGTTTGTGTATTTCAAACCAATGGATTGCCGAATGAAACGCACACCCTGAAACTCGTCAATGCCGGGACAGGTCCGGTAGGTGTTGAAAAGTTGAAAATATATAGCTAGCCGAAAGTGGCAGCTCCGCTTGCGATGCGGTGGCGTGCGTCGCATGTCTTGCTGTGGAAGGACGGCCGGCTGAGACAGATAGCGTCTTCGCCGGCTGTCTCTCCGTCACCTTCATCTCGCGCGTTTAGGTCATTATTGTGGGTCAGCGCTAACCCAAGGTTGTCAGAACAAAATCACTTTGAACTATTTGGGCCTCATTGTCTAGTCTAACTAGCATTTCTCACCACACTTGGATTGGGCTGCCGGAAGGGCGGGGCTAAACAGGCTGCGGAAAAACTCGTCGGCAATGTCACGATCAACGCTACCTCTTTGTTCCCTTGTCAGCACCGCCCCGGCGCTCGGCGCGCCACCCCTCCTCATCTGAGGAGGGGAGTTCCTAAATAGCTCCCCTCCTGATTCAGGAGGGGTGGCGCCTTGGGCGCCGGGGTGGTTATCCACCGTGGGGCGTTTTTCCGCAGCCTGTAAAGCCCCACCCTTCTAAACCCGCGGTGAGAGATCCGGTCTAACGATTGGACATCACCAAGCCGGCCAAATTACAACATAGGGAAGTGGGAATGTTCTGTATCGAGTCAAAGGCCAAACTCCAGGGGCGAGCTGATCTCGCCCCGGCAATCCGGTTTGATCAGTACGAAAATCCCGCCGCGGCTATCCCTCAATCCTTAAGGCACACCATGACCCTTCAGGAATGGCGCAAACTTCATGTCGACATCCAGGATTTCCTCTCCTAGCCACTCCTTGAGGAAATCCACAGCGTGGGCGGTCAAGCCCGTGTCGTTGCTCATGAGCTTTTGATAGAACTCAAGCACGGCATAGGCTAAGCGTTCGTGTTCCCAGTGGTGCGCAACGAATTCCGGGTACCCACAGCTTTCCAATACCTTCTCCTCCGCGGCAAAGTGGGCCTGGGTGTAACGGATGAGCTCATCCAAAGTCCCACCGATCACCCTTCTACCTTTGCCATCCACCAAGGCTCGGTGGAGCCGGTTGATGATGTCCACAAGCTGTTTGTGTTGCACATCGGCAAAGGTGATGCCAACGTGATACTTCTCGCTCCAGGGAAAAAGATCCTCTTGTAGGGCTCCCATGGCTGATCCCATCCTCCGAAGAGTGCTTAGCCGAGGTCTTCCATTCCCCATCGGCAGGATTGCTGGGAACTTAATTCGGTCAATAATGCGCGCCGAATGTTTGGACTCTTGGTGGCCCGCCATACCACCCGGCTTTCATTGGTGGCGGGTCGAAATTCCTCCGCGGTAGCCATCTGAGGAATCAGGGACGGGCTAGCGCACTCCCTTGGCGTTCAGGAACGGGCCGTACCTCTTATCAGATTCCAGAATGTGCTTGCACAGCCAGTCCTTCAAGAAATCCATCACGTCAATCGTCAGTCCAACTTCGTTCCTCTGAAACTTTTCCTGAAATTCCAGGACCGTCTTAGTCAAGCGGTCATGCTCGGATTTGTGATGACCGTATTCTGGATATTGGTGCGACTCCATGATGCTTTCTTCCGTCTTGAAGTGAGCCTGTGTGTATTTAACCAGGTTGGTGAGAATTTTGCCGAGCTGCTCCTTGCCATGCCCAGCAACCATGGCTTGGTGTAAATCATTGACGATATTCACCAAGTTCTTGTGCTGCATATCGATAATGCCAATTTTGACGCTAAATGTGTCACTCCAGGGGAAAAGCAGCGCGGTCGCGGTAGCCATAATCGCCTCCTCGAACAATATTCAACAAGCCTCGTTGAGTCCGTGTGACATGTCGGATTTGCGTCGCGGTCTTTGACGCCCCTGCCGTCATTCTTTATGAATCTACCGCCCCCGGCCGCGGGGGTGGTGCAAAGCCCCGCAGCACAGCCCAAACCGAAGCTTTCACCCAAACTCTCCAAGGTCATTCCACTCTCCCATCGGCCCCTTGCGATGAGATCTTTAGACCATTTGATGGGGCAGGAGGCTGGAAACTGAGACAGGCCGACTTCTGTTGCAGTCGCAAAACCCTTACCATTGGCGGCGCGCAAAGAGCCCAGGAAGGCGAAACGTTGTCGCTGGGCCACGGCCACGGCAAGGTTCAACCTCACTGTCTACCGAACGAGCTTGATGGACTGGCAATGGGGCTCGCTATTTCTTCCGGGGTGGTTGTGACGGTCGCATCTCAATACGACTGGCCAAAACCGTGCGGGGAAATTTGTACAGATCGATCACCGCTTTGGCGACATCTTCGCCGGTCAGCTTCCAACTTTCGCGAGGCTTCGAGCCTGGGGCGGCGGCAAAATCCGTATCCACGCTGCCCGGCATCAAGTAGCTGACGCGAATGCCGTCGTAGCGGACGTCCTGCATCATGGCCTCACTAAAGCCGTTCAGGCCGAACTTGGAGGCGTTGTAAGCGGAGCCGGTGGCCATGGGATTGACGCCCGCGAGGCTTGAAATGTTGAAGATGTACCCGCCGCCGCGTTTGCGCATCAGGGGAATAGCTTCGCGGCAGCAATAGAACACGCCGGAAAGGTTCGTCTGAATCGTCATGTCCCACTCTTCCACACTGAGCTGGTCGACGGGTTTGAAGGCGCCCACTCCGGCGTTGTTAACCAGGATGTCGAGGCCGCCGAACCGTTCCGCCGCCGCCCGAACCAGCTTGCGGCAATCTTCGTAGCTGCGGACGTCTGCCGCCGAGCCATCGACATTGGCCGGGGATGCGCTGCGCAGCTTTTCCAAAGCCGCCAGCAATGAATTCGGATCCCGCCCGCAAATGAAAACCTTCGCGCCTTCCGCCAGCAATGCCTGCGTGATGCTGAAGCCGATCCCGCGCGACCCGCCAGTGACCACGGCGACCTTATCCTTCAATTCGGTTATCATAACCAGCCCCCCTCTCCAAAATTTGAGCTATTAGATTAACCCAAACTCGGACACGGAATGAAGTCCTCTGTCTTGCGGAATGTAAATACTCAAAATCCGCGCCCCCGCACGGGAGACCGGGTGATCGGAAGATTTGGGTGATTTGCGATTTTCGGAGCCAGAAAATTGGTTCATCTTCCCACCTGACACTGCCGATAACCGATACGGGGCAGTGTGTCACGCGGGGTTTTGGCTGTCGGCTCAGCCCGCTCCTCCGCCTTAGGACTGGTCCCTCTTCGCACTTGTCCCTGATTACTCGTCACGTTTCACAGCTCACGTGATTGGGTGATTTGCGATTTTCGGAGCCAGAAAATTGGTTCATCTTCTCATCTGACACTGCCGATAGCCGCTATGGGGAAGTGTGTCACGCGGGGTCTTGGCTGTCGGCTCAGCTCGGTGTTCCGCCTTAGGACTGGTCCCTCTTCGGACTTGTTCCTGATTACTCGTCACGTGTCACTGCTCTTATGATCGGGTGATTTGCGATTTTCAAAGTCAGCAAGCTGATTCATCTTGTCGCCTGACACTGCCGATAGCCGATACGGGGGAGTGTGTCACGCGGGGTTTTGGCTGTCGGCTCAGCCTGCTGCTCCGCCTTCGCACTTGTCCCTGATTCCTCGTCACGTTTCACTGCTCACGTGATTGGGTGATTTGCGATTTTCGTAGGTCGCCATTCGGTTCATCCTCTCACCTGATTCTGCCGATAGCCGATACGGGGAAGTGTGTCACGCGGGGTTATGGCTGTCGGCACGGCTCGCTGTTCCGCCTTAGGACTGGTCCCTCTTCGGACTTGTCCCTGATTACTCGTTACGTGTCACTGCTCTTATGATCGAGTGATCTGCGATTTTCAAAGTCAGCAA
>JBEKQO010000101.1:0-22288 GCA_049519635.1 Terriglobia bacterium
GCCCGCTTCAGTTCCCGTTCACTCATCCCTGTCCTCTTCAATTCGGCCTCCTTCGGAGACCGTCAGTTTAGGGGACATTTCTACCCGGGCCAGATGGGGACATTATCATCCGGGCGCAACATGACGAGAGAAGGACGAGAGAAGGATTTCGGCACGGCAGGATCAATAACATCTTTCAAAGTGTTGCAATTAGAAATCTCTAATCGTGGCAGGACATTCCTTTACTCAGGACCTTCCGATTTCAGCTTGGGACACAATAAACTCCGAGCTAAGGCCAGATTGAAACCACATGCCTAGATATCACAATTGCAGCTCGGGATAAAATCTGGCGGGTGCAAGGTGGAACGGCACTAGTCCGGTATGAAGCCCCGGAGGTACGTCACTCCCTGCTTTGCCCACTGATCCTCAAGCGCGATGGTTTCCTGTAGGGTTTCCTGCTTCGGCGTCCATGATTCCACGATGGCGGAGGGGGTAACTCGAAGGCTTGCAAATGCCTCCATAAGCCAGGGAATACTGAGCTGGCCCTTACCCACAGGGCAGCCTTTGACCGAGAAGCCCATTCCGTCGGCTGCCGGTTGCACCACAAAGTCCTTAATCTGAAGACTCAAGGTGCGATGGCCTAACACCCGAACGGCGATTTGCCATCCCTCGGGAATTGTCAGAGGATTCGCCGTGTCGAGGCCCGCTCCCAGGCAGGGGCTGTGGAGAGATTCGAGTAGTTCGTTGAGCTCAAGCGCCGGGATGCGGCTGTTATCGATCGCCAGGCGAATTTCCCCCTCCGCCAACTCACTCAAGACGGCACGCAAGCAGTTCGAAATCTCGGTCCGCATCGGATTACGCCCATCAGGGCGGTCCAGCCTGGTTTTTAGAAGTATGGCGCCGATTCGTTTTGCGAACCGTATTTCCTCCCTCAGGCGCTCGGGCTCGATTCCTACCGTTCCCATTTCCAGGTCAATTTCCCACCAGCTCGAATGCTCCACCACCTCGTCCAGTTGTTTCTGGGGGAGTTTGTCCAGGGGCATATTGGGCCCGAATTGGACGATGCCCACGCCAAGTTCCCGGGCTTTCTCCAGCAGTTGTAGCGGTGTGAGGGGGTGGGCGGGTATGTTGTCAGGCAGGCCGATGGCCCATGGGTATGTATACGAGCTTATGCCCAACTTCATTTCAATTTTGCCCCCATTGGAGATTCTCACCTCATCAGCGGAATGGGAGGTACTCTATCACAAGGACCTACCGGTGCCCGATTATTCTGTGCTCCTTTTTGCTTCTTGTTAAAGTTATAGTTACGTAGTTACAATAGAAATACATAAATAACCATTAATTCCTTAAAACTCTCGAATGGGATTCTTCGTTGTGTAAATCCGATCCTTCCGCAGTCCCTGGAAGTCCCCACGACTGAAAACTCGACCGGACGTTGCATTCAGAAGCGGCTGGGCGTATGTTACAGGTCTGACGGGAAATTGAAGCGGAAATTCCCGATCAACGGAAATACCCTGAAATTGGCGGAAAGCGAGCAAGGACGAAAGCCTTTCCGAATGGATAAGTCGGATAAACCTGTTCGCCAAGCGGGCAGGAAAGCGGAGTGGAGGGAATCTGTCTACTCCCTCCGAGGTGGCGCGCGGGGGGAACCGTCCTCGGTGGCCAGCGCGGCAGCCCTCGAACCTACCAAGGCCATCCTTTGCGCGCTTACGCGATTTTGGCTGCGCACTGGGCGGGGTTACGCCGACTATGACGAGCGGGGCATTGCCGTTAGCCTCGAGCATGCTTTCGGCGTGCATCACGTCAGACACCGGGGGGCGGCCGATAGCAGCAGATTCAGGATAACAGCACGGGAGGATTTTTCCGCAGCCTGTAAAGCCCCGCCCTTCCGGGAGACATAAGGAAGCGTGCTTATTAAGGCCATCAGGCGCCAGTGGCAGATTTCGCCGGGTGTATCGGGAGGTGCATTCATGATCCATTGCAAGACTGGAATTGGGTTGGCGGTGATGAGTGTAATGTTATTCGCCGCCGCGGTGCTTCCCGCCGGAGATGCGGTCGAACTCCTTCGGAAAGGCGATCGCGTTGATATCCTCATTGGGGGGCAGGTCTTCACGACATACTACTTCTCCTCGGACGTTGCCAAGCCCTACTTTCAACCCCTGCGAAGCGCGCAAGGTACAATCTTGACGCGGGACTTTCCCAACGGCAACACCATCCCCCCAGAGCATTTAAAGGACCCAAGCCTGGAGGCTCATCAGCGACCCATGTTTTTTGGCCATGGAAACATCGATGGCATTGACTTCTGGGGCGAGGCGGCATTTCCACAATATAGCGATGACACGGTTTTCGGCAGCGCGACCTTTCGCAAGCTGGAAGAGATTCGGGGCGGCCCCGATTCCGGCATGCTGCGAGCCGATTTCGAACTGGCGGACCCCCGCGGCAGGGTGATCGCGGACGAGATCCAAGCCTTCGTCTTCGGAGGCGACCCCACCACCCGGTGGATTGATTGTGAGATCGCCCTCGTAGCTAATCATGGGTCGGACCTAACTCTGGGAGACACCAAGGAAGGAACTTTCGCCCTCCGCTTGGCCAAAGAACTGAACTCACCTCCCGGGCATATGGTAAACTCGGCGGGCGCGGAGGGGGAGAAAGCGATCTGGGGAAAGCGCGCGGATTGGGTTGACTATGACGGCACGGTCGCGGGAGAAGAACTTGGCGTCGCCGTGTTTGACAGTCCGCGGAGTTTCCGCCATCCCACTTACTGGCACGCGCGCGGTTATGGCCTGCTTGCCGCGAATCCCTTCGCCTGGAGAGAGTACTATAAGGACCCGGAGAAAGACGGGAGCTGGACAATTCAACAAGGCAAGGAGTTGAAGTTTCGTTATCGCGTGTTCATCCACCACGGAGACTACCGGCAAGCCCAGGTCGCCGAGGCCTACCAGGAATATGCAGCGCATGAACGCTAAATAACGCCAATCCGCAATACGTGTAGCGCTGACCTTTAGGTCGGCACATGCCGGGCTAAAGCCCGGCGCTACATAACGCAGTCTTCAGGGAGGAATAATTTCTTATGTCGAATGATCTGCAAATAGACCGCAGGAGTTTCTTGAAAACCGGTGTGAGCAGCGCCGCTGGCCTCGCGGCCGCAAGCGGCGTGGCTTTCCTCACCCGGCCGGAACGGGTATTCGGGGCGAACGATCGCGTGCGGGTGGCGATTTGCGGAGTACATGGACGCGGCATGGACCACGTCCATAACTATGCGCAGCTTAAGAACGTCGAGATCGCCGCGGTGTGCGACGTTGATGAGAATATCTTGCAGGAGCGCGTGGGGGCAATGGTGAAACATGGCATCCCCAAGCCCGCGACCTTCGTGGATGTGCGCAAGCTTTTGGATGACAAGTCGATCGATGCCATTTCCATTGCCACGCCGAATCACTGGCATTCCTTGATGGGAATCTGGGCCTGCCAGGCGGGCAAGGACGTGTATGTGGAGAAGCCCTGCTCGCACAATCTGTGGGAAGGCAAGCAGTTCGTAGCCGCCGCGCAAAAGTACGGCCGCATGGTCCAGCATGGCACGCAAATCCGCTCGGCCACGGCGGTGCGCGAGGGCATCCAGAAAATCCATGAAGGGCTGATCGGCGACATCTACATGGCGCGCGGGCTTTGCTACAAGTGGCGCAACACCATCGGCCATACCCCGGTGCAGCCGGTTCCGGCGGGAGTGAATTACGATCTCTGGACCGGCCCGGCGCCGCTGCACGATTTCACGCGCAATCGTTTTCACTACAATTGGCACTGGTTTTGGGCTTATGGAAACGGTGATATGGGAAATCAAGGCACCCATCAGATGGATGTCGCGCGCTGGGGGCTGGGGGTGGGATTTCCCAACAAGGTGAGCGCCATTGGTGGCCATTTTATGTTCGATGATGATCAGGAAACTCCCAACGACCTGAGTTGTGCCTTTCAGTTCGACCTGCCGGACGGCAAGCGCAAAATGTTGACATTCGAGACTCGGCACTGGATCAGCAACCATGAAGCGGAAATTGGAACCCCGGAAATGGGAACTCCGGAATCCAAGCGCAAGCCCGGACTCCCGGCGCTCGGCCCCCTGGCGGGCGGCCACAACACCATTGGTAACGTTTTCTACGGCTCGAAGGGCTATTTCGCCACGGGCGATGAGGATGCCGATACCTACGGGGTGTGGCTCGGCGCCGATCAGGAGCCCCAACCGACGGTTCATGCCGGGTCGGAACTCGCCCATTACGCGAACTTTATCGACTGCGTGGTAAGCCGGAAAAAGGAGAACCTGAATGCCCCCATCGAGGAAGCCTACATTTCCATGGGGCTGATGCAGCTTGCCAATGCTTCCTATCGCTTGGGCCGGACTTTGAATTTCAATCCCCAAACCGAACAAGTCATCGGCGACCCGGAAGCGGACGGGCTGCTTCGCGACGCCGACCGGGGTTACCGTGCCCCGTACACGGTGCCGGAGGAGGTTTAAAGAAAGTGCATGGGAGCCTGCCCCCCGGTCATGGCGTGAATCAGTCACGTGACAAACCACTGGTGAGATGTCCGGACTAGACTTGGAGGCAAGATAATCTCGTCCCGGGAGGCAAGTGTTCTTGCCCGCGCCGGGGTATAACGGCTCACCGGACGGTCAGGCGGCGTCGATGGCATCCGCCACCCGATTGGCGGAACGGGTGGCAGCTTCCTGGCCCCAATTGAGGTTATCCGTGTAGGCGCCGGCAAAATGGACGCGCCCGACAGGCTCCATAAGGGACGGCCACATTCTCTTAAGGTCGCCCACCCGGTAGGTTACGGTTTCACACGCCATCGACCAGGGGTCATCTGCCCACCTTTGTATTACGGCCTGTTCGATATCTTCGGATTTACCCCAATAGACTCGGCGAAAGGCCTCAACGGAATCCTTGGCGGTTGCGCTGTTCATGGCGGTCGCAACCAGGATGGCGCGGGGCGTATCGACTTCCTCCGCCATGCGCCACAGGCTCGCCAGGTTGGGATCGGCACCCGACCAATTCGGACTGATCTTGTCAGGCTCCCAGAAGGCCGACCGCGTTTGGATGGCAACGCGCGAGTACATGTCGTAAGCGACGTTGTTGAGGGCATAGGTCTTGGATTCAGGCCAGTCAGGCGCGACGGGAATCCTGCGCAAGATGACGGCATTCATGGAGCAAACCAGGAAGTCCGCGTCCATTTTCCTGGGCTGTTCGAATTCTCGATAGATCACTCGCACGCCGCTTGCGCCATGTTCGATCCCCGTGACGGGAGCGTTCAGGTGGATGCGCTCTCCGAGTTTCTTGGCGAAGGTGTCGGGCAGAACCTGGTTGCCACCTTTCAGCCGGTAAACGATTGGGGGAACAAGCGGAACCCCGCGCTTCTTGAGGATGGCGGCGTGCCAGATCTCGTGGAGCGCCGACCCTCCACTCCCGATGAACTCGACCGCCGCCGCCGAGGCGCCATCCTTTTTCAATACCTCATTAAATGTGACATCATCCAGGTTGTTGAGGCCAGCCTCGAAAGGCTTGTATTCATTGGGGAAACTGTCGAGGTAGGGATCCAGATAGAGAGAAGGGAAATCCCACCAGGGGTGCTCGCGAAGGTAAGCGATCTCTCTTTGATTGAAACCGAAGCCGGCGAGGATTTTGGGGTTGGCAAGATCCTCATCGGTATAGCGGTTTCCCTTGATGAAGCGGATCTCGTGCTCGTGATGCGGATAATAGAGCGGCGTCAAGTTGAACTCTCGCAGGTACCCCCAGTAGAGATCATACCCCGGCTTGGTGAAGTGCTCAGCGCCGACATCGGCGTAAAGGTTGTCTGCGAACGGGTCGTGCAAGGTCTTGACGTGCCCGCCCGTGTGGCTGGACGCCTCCAGCAGCACTACCTCATGCCCGCGCATCATGAGCTCATAGGCGCAACAAAGGCCGCCAATCCCGCCGCCCCCCACAATCACTTTGCGGTGAAATCGCGCTTTCTGCCTCTGGCGTATCGGAACTTGATCCAACATGCTACCGGAAACTTGCCGGGGAGGGACCAGTCCTACTCCCAGCGCGCTCGCGGCGATTTTCATCATGTCTCGCCGGTTTATGCCACTCATAGAATTCTCCTCTTCGATCCACCCCCGCCCGCGCGGTTAGGGGTACACCCGCCAAGATAGCATCCCCCCCTAGGGTGTTCCCAGGGTAGTGAGTGTTCCCTATAATCGTGATTATTGAGATTCCGCCTTGAAATCGCCCGTTTCGGCCGCAGTAGGAGTTCGATGCCGATTTTAACCCCGTCCGAAGGCTTCGTCATTCCCGCACCAGTTTCAATCCTCCCCAATACCACCAATTTGGATACAGGTTTCGTTCCGGCATGGTGGCCACGGTGTGGACGCGCACAAAAGCTTCAGCGGATTTGCAACCGTACTCCATTCCACGGAATTTCGCCCAGATTTCGCTCTCCGGCCACGAATCCTTGATGAAGGCGTTAGCAAGGAAGGATTCGCGTTTGAGATCCTTAACGTGTTCGACATCAACATAGTGGTTGGGGATAAACTGTTGCGGTTGCATCTCGGTGCCGCCGGGAGTCTCGCAGAGGTAAAACCCAAAACTCATCCCGCTTTGCAGCCATGCGTTGTAAGCAAGGTTGCCGGCCGCCCGGTGATCGGGATGAAACTCCAGCAACCACAATGCGAATACCACGTCTGGCTTCTCCGCCATCAAAAGCTTATTGAAATCCTGGTAGGTGGTGGGATCAACCCGCATCCACAGATCCTTCTCTTTCAAGAACACAATACGCGCCCCAATCATCTCCGCTCCTTTGGCGGCTTGGTTGCGCCTCGCGGTGGCGAGGTCATCCAGGGGCATATGGGCCACATCCGCCATCGAGACCGAGTCGCCGGGGGTGCAAGAAATGATAAGCACTTCGTGTCCCAGGGCGGTGTAGCGGGCGAGGGTTCCACCGCAGTCTGTCCAATCGTCCGTATGTGCTCCCACAAAGACCACTTTGAGTTTCTTCTTCCGGTGCACCTCCGGTAGATCGTCCGGGGCGGAAGGCGCGGCAGGCAAATCCTCCGTGCGCGCGGGTTCCCGGGGCTGCGCAGAAGCCGCCGCTGCGGCTCCCACGAAACCAGACGAGACGCTAAGCAGTGTCCTTCGTGATATTTTCCCCATGGGCCGAGACCTCCATTTGCGAAATTGAATCCACTCCGAGGGGCCGAGTATATTGTTAGACCCTTTTCTTCGCAACCGTACGTCGTCAGAGGGTGTGTTTTATCCCGACCGGGACGATTCTGGGATCGGCAGCGGCGGTTAGCCGAGAACGCGGCAACTTAGGGGGAGTCATCTTCAAGATCTGAGCCGCTGTCACTCCTGCCGCCATGCTTCCCATGAAAACGCTGCGATTCATTACCGCTTGCAAGTAGCGGGGGTGAGGAGGCCTCTCGGGAACAGATGGATGAATATTTTCCTCCAACCTCTTATGTGAACAGTATTGAGGTCAGGTGCCAGATGGCGTGATCAAAAAACATCGCATTGCGAGACAAAGTTGACGTGCATCAGATTGCGAGGTGCTGCGAGCCGCGTCAACAGTGGTCTCGCGATTTTCTTTTGACAAACAAATCCCGCGCAAAATATAATCCGTTACTTCTGGGGCACATTCTATGCAAGGTGAAGATGGTGATGAACCAGAAATCTCTAGGACCCCCTTCGTGCATAGGTCCCAGAATATTGCCTTGGGCAAAAATATTCCTTCGGCTGGTGATGCCAAAGGTTCAGATCTCTTCCACTCCCCACTGTTCGTTCCCAGGGGCTTCAGGCGTGCATAGTCCGGTGAACTGCCGCGACGGGGTGGTCGGTAAGAGACGGGTGTAAAGTACGGCACGACCCTGGGTTAGATCGACTGCCTGGGGAAATGATGCAGGGCTGAAAACATCTGAAATCGCATTTTCGGGGTAGTGAGATCCCGTAGCAAGCGGGACCGGCGCAATGACAGGGGCCGGGGTGAGATTTCGTAACGGGGCGTAAGGCAATATCGTTCGATGGCGCAAATCTTCCATCGCAGCACAAACACGATCTCCAAGGTGACGATCTACGGCGCGGTCTTCATCCTGGGAGGGCTGGGGTATCTCATTTTTGCCGTCAACCAATCTGCCTACTATACCGATGTTAATGAGGCCCGGCAGCAACCGGTTCCCTTCAGCCACAAGCATCACGTTACGGACGATGGCATCGATTGCCGTTACTGCCACACGTCGGTGGAGAAATCTTCCTACGCGGGTGTTCCCACTACGCAAATCTGCATGAGTTGCCACTCTAAATTGTGGCTGAACAGTTCCATGCTGGAGCCGGTGCGAACAAGTTACGCCACGGACAAGTCGCTGGAATGGACCCGCGTCAACGCCGTACCGGATTTTGTCTACTTCGACCACAGCATTCATGTGAGCAAAGGGATAGGCTGCACCACCTGCCACGGCCCGATTGGCGAGATGCCTCTGACCTATCGCGCCAATACGCTCTACATGCGCTGGTGCATCGATTGCCATAACCACCCGGAGCGCCACGTGCGCCGCCGCGAAGACGTTTTCAAAGCTGACTACGTGGAACCGCCCGACCAGCTTGCTTTGGGCCGGCAACTGGTGAAGGAATACAAAATCAAGGAGCCGAAACAAATAACGGATTGCTATACGTGTCACCGTTAGGGGGGCTGACAGCTCACAGCCGACAGCTCACAGTAACTGCGGGCTGTAGCGTTCGTAAAATGCGTTTGTTTGTAGCGCCGGCCTTTAGGCCGGCACCTGCCGGGCTAAAGCCCGGCCCCACAACTGTTAGCTGTCGGCTGTAAGCTGTTAGCTGTAGGCTGCGAGTTTTTCATTATGATCCGTAATCCCAAAAGCGGGAACGCCCTCGACCTCGTGCAAATCCAGGCGAAGCTGGAACAATCGCAGGAAAAGCGCGTCTGGCGCGGCCTGGATGAATTGGCGGGGACGCCGGAGTATCGCGACTTCCTGGAGTGCGAGTTCCCGCACGACCCGCGCGCGGAGGCGAAGGGCGTCAGCCGCCGCAGCGCACTGAAGCTGATGGCGGCGTCCGCGGCCCTGGCGGGCCTGACGGGCTGCACCAAGCTGCCCACCGAAAAAATCGTTCCCTACGCGCAGCAGCAGCCGGAGGATTTTGTCCCCGGCAAACCCCTCTTCTATGCCACCGCCATGCCCTTGGCGGGATATGCCACCGGTTTGCTGGTGGAAAGCCACATGGGCAGGCCGACAAAGGTGGAAGGAAATCCCAGCCACCCCGCCAGCCTGGGAGCCGCCAATGTGACGGCGCAAGCTTCCGTGCTGACCCTTTACGATCCGGATCGCGCCCAAGTGGCGATATACCGTGGCCGCATTGGGGACTGGAGCACATTCCTCACCTCGATGGACCAGAATCGCGCCGAACTCCTCACCCGCAGGGGTGCGGGGCTGCGCATTCTGACGGGCATGGTGACTTCTCCCTCGCTGGCGGACCAAATCAGCTCAGTGCTGGCTCAGTTCCCGGGGGCGAAGTGGCATCAGTATGAGCCGTGCAGCCGCGACTCGGTCCGCGAAGGCGCCAAGCTGGCCTTCGGCGAGTACGTTAACACCGTTTACCACTTCGATCGGGCAGACGTGATCGTCTCACTGGACGCGGATTTCCTCAGCGCCGGACCGGGTGCGGTCCGGTATGCGCACGATTTCGCGGACAAGCGGCGCGTCACCGGCCCCGAGTCCACGATGAACCGCCTCTACGTGGTGGAAAGCACCCCGACCGTCACGGGAGCGATGGCGGATCACCGCCTGCCGCTACGCGCGGGCGACGTGGAGGCCTTTGCCCGCGCCTTGGCGGACGGGTTGGGAGTCAAAAGTGGAAATGCCGCCCCCGCCCACGTCCCGGCCGCGTGGATCCCCGCTCTCGTTCGCGACCTGGAAAAGCATCGCGGCGCGTGCATCGTGATTGCCGGCGAGCAGCAGCCGCCCGCCGTCCACGCCTTGGCCCACGCCATGAACGACGCCTTGGGCAACGTGGGCAAGACCATGGACTATACCGGCCCGGTGGAAGCAAACCCAGTGAACGCCTTGACGTCGCTCAAGGAGTTGGTGGCCGACATGCAGGGGGGACAGGTTGACACGCTCCTCATGCTGGGGGTGAATCCGGTCTACAACTCCCCTGCGGATTTGCATTTCGGCGCCAACCTTCTCAAGGTAAGAATGCGAATTCACCTCAGCCTTTACGAGGACGAAACCGCCGAACTCTGCCATTGGCACATTCCGGAGGCTCACTTCCTGGAAGCATGGGGGGATGCGCGCGCCTACGACGGATCTCTTAGTATTATCCAGCCGCTTATTGCGCCGTTGTACGACGGCAAGTCGGCGTATGAAATCCTGGCGGTGCTGGCAGGGCAACCGGGGACGACCGGGCATGAGGTTGTCCGCGGCTATTGGCAGCGGCAGCGGCCGGGAGCCGATTTCGAACAGTTCTGGCAAACCTCGCTGAATAACGGTGTGATCGCGGATTCGGCCTTCGGTCCCAAGCCGGCCAAGCCCAGCCCGTCGCTTGCCGCCGCGGCGGCAATAACCGGTACGGCGAACCCAGCCGGGATCGAAATCGTATTGCGCCCTGACCCCTCGATTGGCGACGGCAGTTTCTCCAACAATGGCTGGTTGCAGGAAGTGCCCAAGCCTCTCACCAAGTTGACTTGGGACAACGCCGCGCTGGTCAGCCCCGCGAGCGCCCGGAAGTTGGGTGTGACCAACGGCGATGTGGTGAAATTGAGCGGGCACGGGCAAGCCGTCGATGCGCCTATCTGGATTACGCCGGGCCACGCTGATGATTCCCTTACGCTGCATCTCGGCTATGGACGGCGCAAGGCCGGCCACGTGGGCAACGGCCGGGGCTTCAACGCCTACCTGCTGTCGACTACGGAGAACACCTGGATTGGCAGCGCCGAGGTCCAGAAAACGGGGAAGACTTACCAGCTTGTCACCACGCAGCATCACCACATCATGGGCAAGGAAGGCGAAGAGCGCGAAGAGGAGAGCGTGGCAGCTCTACAACGCAAGCTGGTGCGCGGCGCGACACTGGAGGAATTCCGCCAGGACCCCACCTTGGGCCGCGAGGAAGACGAGGAAAACGGGCCTTCCATTTATCCCGCGTACCCGTACAACGGAAACTCCTGGGGCATGTCCATCGACTTAAATAGTTGTATTGGATGTAATGCCTGTGTGGTGGCGTGCCAGTCGGAGAACAATATTCCGGTGGTGGGAAAAGACCAGGTCTCGCGCGGCCGGGAAATGCACTGGATTCGCGTGGACACATACTTCCAGGGAGGCCTGGCGAACCCCCAGGTTTACAACCAGGCAGTCCCTTGCATGCATTGCGAGAACGCGCCGTGCGAATACGTTTGCCCGGTGGGAGCCACTGTGCACAGCCCCGAGGGGCTGAACGAGATGATTTACAACCGCTGCGTCGGCACGCGCTACTGTTCCAACAATTGTCCTTATAAAGTCCGGCGCTTCAATTTCGAACTCTTCTCCGACTGGACCACGCCCAGCCTGGAGCCGCTGCGCAACCCGGATGTGACCGTGCGCAGCCGGGGCGTGATGGAAAAGTGCACTTACTGCATCCAGCGTATCAACAGGGTCAAAATCGCGGCGGAGAAGGAAGACCGTGAGTTGAAGGACGGAGAAATCCTGACCGCGTGCCAGCAGACCTGCCCGGCCCAGGCGATTGTATTCGGCAACATCAACGACTCGAACAGCCGCGTGGCGAAGCTGAAGGCGCAAACGCGGAATTACGGACTCTTGACGGAATTGAACACGCGGCCGCGCACCACGTATCTGGCCAAGCTACGGAATCCCAACCCGGAGATCAAGGAGTAAGTAGTGGGTTCGGACGGATTGGAAAACGCGCCGGCGGTAAATGCGAGCGCTCCGGTTCTCGCCCCGGGGCACACCTACGCCTCGATTACCGACAAGATCAGCTCTATCGTCCTCCTGCAAAAGACCAAGCGGGGGTGGTGGTTTGGGTTTGCCCTCGCCTTTACCCTCTTCATGATTTTGAATGTGGCCATTGGCTACCTGCTGATGGTTGGCGTGGGGATTTGGGGAATCAATATCCCCATCGGCTGGGCATTCGCCATCGTCAACTTTGTGTGGTGGGTCGGAATCGGGCACGCGGGCACGCTGATCTCTGCTTTCTTATTGTTGATGCGCCAGGCCTGGCGGCAATCCATCAATCGTTTCGCCGAGGCCATGACGCTTTTTGCCGTGGCTTGCGCCGGTATGTTTCCTCTGCTGCACATGGGCCGGCCGTGGTTGTTCTTCTGGTTGTTTCCCTACCCTGACACCATGGGAACTTGGCCGCAGTTCCGCAGCCCGTTGGTGTGGGACGTCTTTGCGGTTTCAACCTACGCCACCATTTCGCTGCTGTTCTGGTTTGTAGGCTTGATCCCCGATCTGGCCACGCTGCGCGATCGCACCAAGGACCGCCTGCCACGCAAGGTTTACGGGTTCCTGGCTATGGGTTGGCGCGGGTCGGCGATGCACTGGCATCGCTATGAAATGGCTTACTTGCTGCTCGCGGGACTCGCCACGCCCCTGGTGATTTCCGTGCACACGGTGGTGAGTTTCGACTTCACCGTGGCGATCGTTCCGGGGTGGCACAGCACGATATTTCCACCTTACTTCGTGGCCGGCGCCATCTATTCCGGCTTCGCCATGGTTTTGACCCTGGCCATCCCGCTGCGCAAGTTTTACGGCTTGGAGGACTTCGTTACGGTCCGCCACCTCGACAACATGGCGAAGATCCTGATGGCCACCGGCCTAATCGTGGCTTACGGCTACATGATGGAAACCTTCATGGCGTTTTACAGCGGGAATACATACGACCGTTACATGATGATGAACCGGATGACCGGCCCATACGCTCGCGTTTATTGGATCCTGATCCTCTGCAATATCGTGATTCCGCTCGGCACCTTGTGGTCCTCCAAAATTCGGCGGAACGCGGCCGCGCTGTTTGTCATCTCCTTGGTCGTCCAGACGGGCATGTGGCTCGAGCGCTTCATCATTGTGGTGACCAGCCTGCACCGGGATTATCTGCCCTCGTCGTGGGGGATGTATTACCCGACCCGCTGGGATTGGATGACGTTTTTTGGTTCAATCGGATTGTTTTTCACGCTGTTCTTGCTGTTCATCCGCTATCTGCCCATGATCTCGATCTTTGAGATGCGCGGGCTGGCGCATGATTTGAAGGAGAAAGAGGGGTAGGGAAGATAGAGGGATCGCCCCTCCATCATGCACCGATGAAAAGACATCCGCTCTACGGCTTAATCGCCGAATTCAACACGGTGGACGATCTGCTGAGCGCCGCCCAGAGCACCTACGCGGAGGGCTACCGCCAGATGGACGCTTTTACTCCCTTCCCGGTGGAAGGGTTGGCGGAGGCCATTGGCTTTCACAAAACACGTGTGCCCCTGATCTGTTTGATCGGCGGGTTGATTGGCTGCTCCGGCGGGTTCTTTCTCCAATGGTGGCCTAATGTGATTGGTTATCCACTGAATATTGGCGGAAAGCCGTACAACAGTTGGCCGTCTTTCATCCCCATCACCTTTGAGTTGACCATCCTGTGCGCGGGGCTGGCAACGGTCTTTGGGATGTTGGCGCTGAACGGGTTGCCGACGCCGTACCACCCGGTGTTTAACGCGCCGCGCTTCGAGTTGGCCACGCGCAATAAATTCTTCCTCTGCATTAAGGCGCGAGATGCGAAATTCGACGCACAGAAGACGCGCGAGTTCTTACAAAGCTTGAAGCCCCGTGAGGTATCGGATATTGAGGTTTAGAGGTCGGAAAAATCGAACCCGTCAGGTGGGTGCGCATTGGGCGCTTGTGGCTCTGGCCGCGGTGTGCGCTTGGGGTTGCCGCGTAGACATGCACGTGCAGCCGAGGCTGAAGCCCGACGATGGCAGCAAGTTTTTCCAAGACGGACGCGCCGACCGCCCCGAGATTCCTGACACCGTGGCGCGTGGACAGATGCGCACTGACGAGCTGCTCTACACGGGCCGGGTGAACGGTGCGGTGGCTGACCAGTTTCCCTTTCCGGTCACGCGGCAAGTGCTGGAGCGCGGGCGCGCCCGGTTCAACATCTATTGTTCGCCGTGCCACGATTATACGGGTAGCGGCAAGGGGATGATCGTGCAGCGCGGATTTCCGCCTCCGCCCTCTTACCACATTGACCGCCTGCGCCAGGCGCCGGCTGGACATTTCTTCGAGGTTATGACGGAGGGTTACGGCGCCATGTATAGCTATGCGGGCAGAGTCCCGCCGGAAGATCGCTGGGCGATCGTGGCGTACATCCGCGCCCTGCAACTGAGCCAGCACGCCACGCTCGATGACATGCCGCCAGAACAGCGGCAGCAACTGACAAGTGGAGCAAAATGAACACGGCTGAAACCTCCATACCTGGAATCGAACGCCTGGAAAAGCCCGCGCTGGCGGGAGGATTGGCGGCGCTGGTGCTTTGCGCGGCCCTGGGTTTTCGCGACCCCACACAGTTTTTCCGTTCGTACCTTCTGGCCTTCGTCTTCTGGATTGGGTTGCCGTTGGGTTGTACCGCCATCTTGATGCTTCATTATCTGATCGGGGGCACATGGGGATTCCCCCTGCGCCGCCCGCTCGAATCGGGGACGAAGACCTTCTTCCTTATGGCGGTGCTGGTGCTACCCATTCTCTTCCGACTGCCGGTACTTTATAATTGGGCTGATCCCAGTAAAGTTCAGGCCGATGCCTTGCTGCAGTACAAGCATTTCTATCTGAATGTGCCATTTTTCGTTTTGCGAACGGTGATTTACTTTTCCGCATGGCTCTTGCTCACCTACCTCCTGAACAAGTGGTCGCGGCAGCAGGATGAGACGGGCGACGCGGAGCTGACCAACCGTATACAGAGCCTGTGCGGACCCGGCCTGGTGATCTATGGATTGACCGTCACCTTTGCTTCCATCGATTGGGTGATGTCGCTTGAACCGCATTGGACTTCCACCATCTACGGCATGATTTTCATGGTGAGCCAGGCATTGGCGGCGATGTCGATGCTGACCGTAACCGTGATTTTCCTCTCCAAGGAGAAATCGCTTTCCGGCCTGGTCAAGCCCCATTTGCTGAACGACTACGGCAATCTGCTTCTGACCTTCACCATGCTGTGGGCGTACCTTTCCTTTTCGCAGTTCTTAATTATCTGGGGTGGAAACCTGCGGGAGGAAATCCCCTGGTACATGACGCGCGCGCGGGGAGGTTGGACCGCCGTGGCATTGATATTGATCATTTTCCACTTCGCGGTGCCCTTCCTGCTGCTCCTCACACGTTTTGCAAAACGCCGCGCGGAGATTCTGCGTTGGTTGGCCGCGGGCCTGATTGTCATGAGCCTGGTGGATATCTTTTGGCTAACGGTGCCGGCTTATGAGCACGCGGGACCGGAATTCCATCTGACGGATTGGCTGGCGATTCTCGGGATGGGCGGATTGTGGCTGTGGCGGTTCACATCGCAATTGAAGGGACGGCCGTTGCTGCCGCTTAACGATCCGCGCCTGAAGGAATTATTGCAACATGCATGAACCCGTAAAGGGAGTGTTAGTGGCGAGTGGTCAGTGGCAAGCAACAAGGGAAAGCGTGCTACATGTCTGAACCTGTTAAAGGACCGGAACATCCCGGGCGCGGCTACGAAGACTCCGATGTGAGCGCGGGTCGGCTGTTTGCCTTTGCCGGGGGAGTGGTGGCATTGATCGTGTTGGGTGTGCTGGGAAGCGCCGCCGTATTTCACTTCTTTGTCCGGCACCAGCCCCTGGGGCCACCAGCTTCACCCTTTGAGGACGCCCGTACAGTGCCACCCGAGCCGCGCCTGCAAACCACGGCGCCACTCGACTTGAAGAGCTACCGCGACGGCCAGGAAAAGACTTTGCAGGGTTACGGGTGGGTGGACTCTCAGGGCGGCTTTGTAAGGATTCCCGTTGACCGCGCGATAGATCTGCTACTGCAAAAAGGGTACCCGGTTCGTGCCAGTTCCCCGGCGGAGGTTGGCCAGGCGATAGCGCCCCGGCCTGCGGCTCTACCGGCGAATCATCAGCCTACGCCTACTCATGTGGGCGCTGAGGGGAAACTGTGAATATGCAATTCGCCGTCAGGTGTGAGCCGCAGCGGTTCAATGCGCCGACTGGTCTGCGGGATATCTTTCGCCGCATAGGAGTGGCGGGCCGACTCAGCCTTTTTCTCTTCACCTTGGCAGTGGGGGCGGCGGCGCAGGACAACGCTGCGATTACGCCTCCGCAGTTGCGCGGCGTGGGAATAGACCAGCGCTTGAACAACCAAGTGCCGCTGGGTTTGAGGTTTCGCGATGAAACCGGCCAGTCCGTAACCTTAGGCTCTTATTTCGGCAAGAAGCCCGTGATCCTTTCGCTGGTTTATTACACTTGCCCGATGTTGTGCACGATGGCGGAAAACGGCCTTTTGAACGCGCTGCGCGACGTGAAGTTCAACATCGGCGAACAATACGAAGTGGTGACGGTAAGTATTGATCCCACCGAAACTCCGGAGATGGCTATGGGCAAGAAAGCCGTCTATGTGGGGCTGTATGGGCGGCCCGGCTCGAAGCAAGGATGGCATTTCCTGGTGGGCGATGAGCCCTCGATTCGCGCCCTTGCCCAGGCAGTGGGATTTCACTACAACTACATTCCGGAAACGAAACAGTTCGCGCACGCCACCGGAATTATTGTGCTGACACCGCAGGGAAAGGTTTCGCGCTATTTTTACGGAATTCTTTACCTGTCGAGGGATATCCGCCTGGCGCTGGTCGAGGCCTCCAACGAGAAGATCGGAAACCCCGTCGATGCCGTTCTGCTTTATTGCTGCCAGTACGACCCGACGACAGGCAAGTACAGCATAATCGTTTCGCGTTTGCTACGAATTGCCGGAGTGATTACCCTCCTCTGCATGGGAACGTTGGTTATTGCCCTTACGCGAGGCGGGCGGCGGGCGAACTTGTGATTTGCGATTTTTGATTTGCGATTGCGGGTTGTGGATTGGCGATTTTGGATTGATAAAGGAGAAGGGTAGCGCGGACCTGTTCTGTAGGTCCGCGGCCTTTCCTTGCTATCGCGGACGAGCCGCGGACCTAGAGAACAGGGCCGCGCTAAACCTGCTAATCCAAAATCAAAAATCTAAAATCGCCAATCGCAAATGCCAAGGGTGACTGAACAGAATGTGGCAAGGTTTCCAAATCAGGCCTGACCAAGCGTCCACCATCGCCCAGGGAGTGGATTATCTCTACTACTTCCTCACCGCGATTGATATCTTTTTCACGGCGATCATTTTTCTCGCTATCTTCTACTTCGCGCTGCGCTATCGGCGCCGCTCGGAGCTGGACCAGGCCGTACAGATCGAGGGGAGCATACCTCTGGAAATTGCCTGGACGTTGATACCGCTGGGATTGGTTGTTGTCGTATTTCTGTGGGGTACCAGCCTGTTCATCCAGAATTCACGCCCGCCCACCGCAGCCACGGAAATCTTTGTGGTGGGCAAGCAGTGGATGTGGAAATTGCAGCATCCCGAAGGGGTGGAGGAGATCAATGAGCTGCACGTCCCCGTAAACCGGCCCATCAAGCTGACGATGACCTCCGAGGACGTTATCCACGACTTT
This sequence comes from Terriglobia bacterium, assembly GCA_049519635.1. Lineage (GTDB taxonomy): Bacteria > Acidobacteriota > Terriglobia > UBA7540 > UBA7540 > Bog-366. Next base: position 17,682 of record JBEKQO010000101.1, read on the forward strand.
TCCGTGCCGGCATTCCGCGTCAAGAAGGATGTGGTGCCCGGAATGTACACGACGCTGTGGTTCCAGGCGACCAAGACCGGTTCGTTCCATCTATTTTGCGACCAGTATTGCGGCACCAATCACTCGCTGATGAGGGGTGAGGTGATCGTGATGGAGCCCACGGAATATGAGCAGTGGTTGAGCGGGGGCATTCGCGGCGGAACCATGGCCCAGTCGGGCGCCAAGCTTTACGACCAACTGGCGTGCATCACTTGCCACGGAACCGGCAAGGGGCCCTCCCTGAACGGTATCTATGGCAAACCGGTAAAGCTAAGCGACGGCACGACGGTGGTGGCGGATGACGCTTACCTCCGCGAATCGGTTCTATATCCCTCCGCGAAAATCGTGGAAGGCTACCGGCCCATCATGCCCACTTTCAAGGGTCAGGTTACGGAGGAACAGTTGCTGCAATTGATCGCGTACATCAAGTCTTTAAGCCCGCAAGAAGGGAAGGCATCGAAATAATGGCAACGGCAGCGATGGATCTTGATACTCGCGTGCACTATTTGAATGCCGGTTACGGCATCAAATCGTGGCTGCTGACGACGGACCACAAGCGCATCGCGATTCTCTACATGGCGTCGATCACCTTCTTCTTCCTGGTGGGAGGCATCGCGGCGGTGCTGATTCGGATTCACCTTATTGAGCCCAATGGCGCGGTCTTCGAGCCGGCCACCTACGACAAGCTCTTCAGTATGCACGGCATTATCATGGTGTTCTTCTTCATGATTCCTTCCATCCCCGCGGTACTGGGAAACTTTCTGGTGCCCATGATGATCGGCGCCCGTGACCTGGCTTTTCCCAAGCTGAACCTGCTGAGTTGGTACATCTTCATGGTAGGCGGAATCTTGACGCTGTACGCCGTGATCTGGGGCGGAGTGGACACGGGATGGACGTTCTACACCCCGCTGAGTACCACGACCAACTCCAACGTACTTTCCGCAGCGTTCGGAGTGTTCGTGGCCGGGTTCTCCTCGATTCTCACCGGCCTGAATTTCGTGGTCACGATCCACAAGATGCGCGCGCCCGGCATGACCTGGTTCCGCATGCCGCTGTTTCTTTGGGCGATTTATGCCACCAGCCTCATCCAAATTCTGGGGACCCCGGTGGTGGCCATCACCCTGGTGCTCGTGGCTGTGGAGCGCCTCTTTCACGTCGGCATTTTCGATCCCGCCGTGGGTGGCGACCCGATTCTCTTCCAGCACCTGTTCTGGTTTTACTCGCATCCCGCCGTATACATCATGATTCTGCCCTCCATGGGCGTGGTCAGCGAATTGATAACTTGCTTCGCCAAAAAGCGCATCTTCGGTTACAGTTTTATTGCGTTTTCCAGCGTGGCCATTGCAGTGGTCTCCTTCCTCGTCTGGGGGCACCATATGTTTGTAAGCGGCCAATCGATTTACGCCGGCATCATCTTCTCCGCGCTCAGCTTCTTGGTGGCCATCCCTTCCGCCATCAAGGTGTTCAACTGGACAGCCACCCTCTATAAGGGTTCCATTTCCTACCAGGCGCCGATGCTTTACGCCCTGGGCTTTATTGGCCTGTTTACCATGGGCGGGTTGACGGGCCTTTTCCTGGCGACGCTCGCCGTGGATACCCACGTCCACGACACTTACTTTGTGGTCGGACACTTTCATTACATCATGGTGGGCGGCGCGGTGATGGGGTATCTGGGCGGCATTCATTTCTGGTGGCCCAAAATCACCGGGCGGCTTTATCCCGACGGCTGGGCGCGCCTGGCCGCAGCCATCATCTTTATCGGTTTTAACCTAACCTTTTTCCCGCAATACATGCTGGGATATCTTGGCATGCCGCGGCGGTACGCCATCTATCCGCCGGAGTTCCAGGTGTTGAATGTCATGTCGTCGGCAGGAGCCTCGGTTCTGGCGGTGGGCTATGCCATTCCCCTGGTTTACTTGATCTGGTCGATGCGATACGGGCCGGTGGCGGGACCGAATCCCTGGGGGGCCAAGGGCCTGGAGTGGGAGACGCCTTCGCCGCCTCCCACCGAGAACTTTGAGCACACGCCCGTGGTGACGGAAGAAGCTTACGCGTACGGAGCGAAGGAGATTTAATTTGACTCACAGTCACGCCAGGAGCCCGCTGGCGCACCAATTCGAGGACCTGGAGCAGCAGCACGAAGCCGCCAGCCTCGGTATGTGGATTTTCCTTGCCACCGAGGTGATGTTCTTCGGCGGGCTCTTCGCGGGTTACACCCTCTACCGCAACCTTTACCTGCCCGGTTTCGAGGCGGGAAGCCACCATCTGAACGTCACCATCGGTGCCATCAACACCGCCGTGTTGATTTGCAGCAGCTTGACCATGGCGCTGGCGGTGCGGGCTGCGCAAATGGGAAAAAGGAATATTCTCGTAACGTTCCTGATCCTGACCATCGCGTTGGGACTGGCGTTCGTTATCATCAAGCTGACGCTCGAATGGCGGCACGATTATTTGGAAGGCTTGGCGCCCGGCCTGAATTTCACCTTTGCCGGACCCAATGCCAAAGCCATGGAATTGTTTTTCTGCTTCTACTTCCTGATGACGGGTGTGCACGCGCTGCACATGGTGGTGGGCGTGGGTGTTCTTAGCGTCTTGTTGGTGCAGGCCTGGAAAGGCCGCTTCGGCCCTGACCACTTTAATGCGGTGGAGAGCGCCGGCCTTTATTGGCATTTCGTCGACATCATCTGGATTTTTCTCTTTCCGCTTCTGTATTTGATCGGAGGACGATACTGAATGCAGGGTCACGTTGTTCCGAAGAAAACCTACTTCTTCATTTTCGGCGCGCTCCTGGCGATGACCGCACTGACCACGGGCATGGCGTTCGTGGACTTGGGTGAATGGAACACCATCGTGGCGCTCATCATCGCCTGCTGCAAGGCGACGCTGGTGGCTCTTTTCTTCATGCACCTGCGCTGGAGCACCACCCTGATGCGCGTGGTGCTGCTGTCGGCGCTCCTCTGGCTCGCCATCTTGATCAGCCTGACCACCACCGATTTCTTCTCCCGCGATTGGACACCGATTCCGGAAGGCTGGGGGGAGTCGTCCCTGCTAAGCCCACCCGCACTGCCCGGGAATTTGCTCCAACGGCGGTAACGCAATCCCCTGCCTTTTCATTGGTGAAATCCGGGCTGAATCACGCAGCCCTGGCCGTGCAAACTCCTCCCTGGGCAGACAGGCTGAGGCCTTGTCGCTGCTTCCGCCGCATCCGCGCCTTGATGAATCCCCCAGTCCTTATGCGGCGCGCAGGGATTTCAGGCAGTTGGGGCAGGTGTCCTCGGCCACCTTGACGGGCCTGCCGCAGGCGGGGCAGTGCAGCGTGACTGCCGAAGGCTCCTGCCGTGCGCGGTCTGCGAAAGGCAGCACCGTGGCCGGGATCCCCTGCTCCTTCGGCGCTGCAAGCTCCACGCGTGGCGAGTACGCAAGGGCCAGCGCCTTTAATCCCACCACCGAAAGCACGACACCACCGATCAGGAGCAGGAATGAAAACGCCAGTGAGCCAAAATCGATAATGCCAAAGCGGATGTCGCGCGGGTCGCGGGGATCGTAGCGAATCGGGTGATGCGTCCCCGGCGCGTACATCCGAAGCAGATTCGCAGCGGCCTGATCGTACGTGTTGGCGGTGTAAACCGAGAGGGCTTCGGTAGTGTAATCCCTGCCCCTCACCGTGTAGCGGAACTCAATTTTAGGGGTATAGCTGTGAATCGGCATTTCCCCCTTGGTGTAAGGAACGTCCAAGACTTGTTGCACGGCTCCACGCACCACGACGCCATCCGTACACGGCCATATATTCCATACAATGTGAAGTTGGCGCCCCGCCCAGATTCCCGCCACCATCAGCGCCAGTCCCACAACGAGGCCCATCACACCCTTGCTGACCACCTCTTGCCTGCTTTGTTTGTTGTCCATCGTATTATTGTGCCGGGAAGGAACATGGTCCTGCCGGCACACCTCCATGGCAAATGCGCACAGGAATACACAATCGGCGAGGGCAGGATCCTGGGGAGATTGTACCACTCTGGAAAACAACTGCAAGGGGACCGGGATCGGGCCATCGGGTCATCGGTTCGTCGGGTTTTTTGGATTTTGGATTTTCGATTAAGGCAATCCGAAATCGGTAATCTTGCTTGCCCCTCGTCCCTTGCCACATGTCACTGCTTTTGTGATCGAGTGATTTGCGATTTTCGGAGCCAGCAAATTGGTTCATTCTATTACCTGATTCTGCCGATAGCCGATACGGGAGAGTGTGTCACGCGGGGTTTTGGCTGCCGGCTCAGCTCGCTGTTCCGCCTTAGGACTGGTCCCTCTTCGGACTTGTCCCTGATTACTCGTCACGTGTCACTGCTCTTATGATCGGGTGATTTGCGATTTTCAAAGTCAGCAAACTGATTCATCTTGTCGCCTGACACTGCCGATAGCCGATATGGGGAAGTGTGTCACGCGGGGTTTTGGCTGTCGGCACGGCTCGCTGTTCCGCCTTAGGACTGGTCCCTCTTCGGACTTGTCCCTGATTACTCGTTACGTGTCACTGCTCTTATGATCGAGTGATCTGCGATTTTCAAAGTCAGCAA
>JBEKQO010000102.1:0-22095 GCA_049519635.1 Terriglobia bacterium
AGCGCGGACCTGTTTTTTAGGTCCGCGGCACGTCCCCGATGGACAAGGAAAAGCCGCGGACCTAAAAAACAGGTCCGCGCTACCCTTCCTCGGCCCGAGTTTCTGCCCATCCTGGGCAGCCGCAAGGCTGTCAGCGCTCAGAATGACAGCGAACGGGCTCAGGATGACAGCACTTGAGAGTGTTCCCGCAGGTTGCAAAGACCCGCGCTCCCGGCAGTCTCGATGCCACCGTGGGTAGTGAGTTCAAATTAACGCCACCGTTGCCCAACCGGTCGCTGAGGAGGTATTATGCGTCGGGGAAGTTCTGCTCGGTTCGCCGCCCTGCTCATATTTTCGAGTTTTGCCACGACGCTGGTGGCCGCAGATTCTCCGGATCTTCCTGCTGCGCTCGTCCGAGCCATCCAACAGGGCCGCATGAAAATAATTGACTTGACCTATGCCCTGGATGACCGTTCCCCCTTTTGGCCGGAAGGAAGCCCGGTGTCTCCCTTTCACGCGACGACGGCTGCCACCCACGAGCACGACGGATACTTCCTGCGCAATCTGCAATTGCCCGAGCATTTTGGAACCCACATGGACGCCCCCCTTCACTTTGATCCGAACGGCAAGAGCTTGGACGAGATTCCCGTGCAGGATTTTCTGCTGGGGGCCGTAGTGGTGGACGTTCGCGCCGCGGTGAGTTCAAATCCCGATTACCGCCTTACCGCGGAGGATTTGGAAAAATGGGAGAAGGAGCATGGTTCCTTGCCGCGTGGGAGCGCGGTGCTGGTGCTCACGGGATGGGGTTCGCGGTGGCCTTCGCAAGAGCGTTACATCAACCAGGACGCAAAAGGGGTGATGCACTTTCCGGGTTTTTCTCTGGAAGCCGCGCACTATCTGATTGATCATGCCCATCCGAAGGCGATCGGCATCGATACGGCCAGCATTGATTACGGGCCATCGCAAAAATTCGAGGTTCATCAGCTCACCATGCACGCGGGACTCTATCACCTGGAAAACCTCGCCAACCTGGAGCAATTGCCCGCGGCGGGGGCCGTCATCATCGCACTACCCATGAAATTGCGCGGCGGCTCGGGAGGCCCCACGCGCGTTGTGGCGCTGGTGCCTTAATCCCAAGGTTAGGGATTCGGGGTTAGGGACTCGAGGATAGCCCGCGTTTCCGAAATGCGAAGGTCGGGTCAAGCTGCGACCACCAGTAGAGCCCGAAGCGCAAAACCCGCGGGGCGGAGGTGGCAGGACATCAAGGTAAGGTTATGTTTTTCCCTAACGCCTAACCCCGAATTCCTGCATTTCTATGCCAGAACTTCCGGAAGTTGAAACCGTCGCCCAAGGGCTCCGGCGGCGCGCGCTGGGGCGCCGCATCGCAGCCGTGGAAGTTCGCCATGCCGCCATCATCGCCGGCTCGGTGGAGGAATTCGTTTCCACTATCGAGGGCAGAAGATTGGCCCAGGTGTCGCGCAAGGGCAAGGCCATTGCCGTCGAACTGACTGCGGAGGACGGCTCGGCCCCGCGCTTTCTGCTGGTGCGCCTGGGAATGACCGGCCAGCTCACGGTCACTCCGCACGACGCGCCCATCGAGTCGCACACCCATGTCTTCATGGCTCTGGATGATGGCCGGGAGGAATTACGCTTCCGCGATGCGCGGCGCTTCGGCAGATTGCGCTCCCTGACGCAGTCGGAGTTGGAAAAGGTTCTGGGGGCGCTCGGCCCGGACGCCCAGCGCGTGACCGAGGCGCAGTTCCTGGCGTCCATGCGGGGACGTAAAGGCGCCATCAAGAGTTGGCTGATGAACCAGAACCTGGTGGCAGGCTTGGGAAACATCTACGCCGATGAGGCCCTGTTCGAAGCGCGCATCCATCCCCTCTCGCAGCCTGGCCGCGTTTCTTCCGCCAAGGCACGCCACCTCTACACCGCCGTTCGCAAGGTGCTGGGCCGCGCCGTGCGGCTGGGAGGGACCACCTTCAGCGACTACCTCGACATCGAGGGGCGGCCGGGCGCATTTCTCAAGAAGTTGCGCGTGTACCAGCGCACCGGCGAACCCTGTCGGCGTTGCGGCCACACCATCCGGCGCATCGTGATTGGGGGACGCAGCAGCCACTTCTGCCCTCAGTGCCAAGCGCGGCCACGCGCCACCGCCAAAATGCGCGGCGCGCGCCCTTCCAGTGCCGTGGTGAGAAATCCAGGTTAGAGGCAGTACTGTTCACGTGAGAAGTTGGAGGAAATTGTTCATCCGTCTGTTCCCGCGAGATCCCCTCACCCCCCGCAAAGCGGGTGGCTTGATGAGTAGGGCCGCCTTCGAAACCCCGAAGGGGTTGACATTGAATAGCCGTGGGCAAGGGCACGTCTTTTGTGCCCGCCGCCCACGGATCGCGTCTTAAACCATCTTCCCGACCCCGGAGGGGTCGAACCGTTCGGCCCCTTCAGGGCCGGAATGATTTGTTAATGTACCGTGCCCGTAGGTTTCACCTACGGCTACTCACGGTGTTCCCCTTGCGGGGAACCGGGCAACGGTCAAACCTCTTCGAGTCGCACGGGTCAAACCAGTGGCTTACCTTAGAGTTAGAGGAAGAATGATGCCAAAGGGCGCCCTTCGGAAAACCCTGTCCACTCTCGCCTTGGTTGGCGGGTTGGCGGCGCTTTTGCCGTGGACACAAGCAAATCCGCCCCAAACCGCTGCCGCGAATTCGGACCCACAAGCCCATGCTGCCGAACTCCTCGTCGCGCGCGAGCAGGGGCCGACGCCGCTCCTCGACGATTTACGCGAACTCTGCGACGGCATCGGCGGCCGGCCGACGGGGTCAAAGGCCTGCGATCGCGCCGTGGATTGGGCTGCCGCCCGCTTCCGCGCCGCGGGTGTGGAATCCACCTGGACGGAAACCTATACGATCCCTGGGTCTTGGGTAGGAGGGGCAGACAGCGCCGAGTGCGTGGCTCCTGTGGAGTTTCCTGTGCGCGTGGCCGCCGGTCCCTTTAGCGCCCCGACGCCGGGAGGGCAGGCCTTGGAGGCCCTTCTCGTGAACGCGGGGGACGGGAGCGCGGAATCGTTTGCCCACCTCGGCGACAAGGCGCGCGGCGCCATCGCCCTGGTGCTCTCGCCGGAAATGAAGACCGAGGCCGACCTGTTTGCCGAGTATGGACGCGACGGCGCAATGTTTGCTGCGGCCGAGAAGGCTGGGGTGGCAGCGCTGCTGGTGCAGTCCACCCGGCCGGGCGTGCTTCTCTATCGCCATCCCATGGGATGGGGCAGTGGCAGCCTGCCCCTGCCTGCCGCCATGGTGGCGCGCGTGCATGCGGCACGGCTGGCGCGCCTTTCCGAACGTGGCGAGGTCAGGGTGCGATTGGATCTTCCCAGCCGCATCGGCGGTCCCTATCAAGCCCGGAACGTTGTGGCGGAAATTCGGGGCCGTGAGCGGCCGGAGGAAATCGTGCTGATCGGTGCGCACTTGGACTCCTGGGACTTGGGCACCGGGGCGGAGGACAACGGCGTGAACGCTGCCATGATCATCGACATTGCGCGCAGCATTAAGGCTCTGGGCATCGTGCCGCGCCGCACCGTGCGCTTCGCGCTTTTCACCGGCGAAGAACAGGGCATGCTCGGCTCAGAGGCTTATGTCTTGCACCACGCTGCGGAAATCGGCCGCCATGTGGCGATGATCACGTTTGACACGGGCTCAGGACACACCTCGGGGTTCTATCTGAATGGCCGCAAAGACCTGCGCCGGCCTGTCGACCAGGCGGTCGCCGCCGTCCCGGGCCGGGGAGAGCCCGACGATTCCTTGGAAGCCATCGATGGCACGGATAACTTCGATTTCCTCCTCTCGGGCGTTCCTAACCTGATCGCCAAGCAGGATTGGGCCCCTTACCTGCCGAGTTATCATGCTGAATCAGACGTTTATGAAGCTGTAAACCCCATCGAGGCCAAGAATAATGCCGCCCTTGCCGCCGTGCTGGTGTGGGAACTGGCCGAAAGGCCTGACCGTCCCGCCCCGCGGCAAACGCGCGCGCAAGTGGAAAAACTTTTGCGCGATACGAAGCTGGACGAGCAGATGAAAGGCTCCGGTCAGTGGGATGATTGGGCAGCGGGCAAGCGCGGCGTGAGCCAATGAGCCGCGCCGGGCCCCTTCCCGAGCCGTTTCGATGTTCCTCCCATCGCCTTTGAAACGTGAACGCATCACCGGACAACCAGGCCACCCTGCGGGTGCAAGCGAGGCTGCAATTCTCGTTTCATTTCATCGCTGGCAAGGTGGGGCGGAAAGACCAACAAAGGAATTCCGAAAGATGTTCCGGACCACTATAGACAGTATGAAAATTCCACGGAACCAATATCTTGTGGCCATTTTAAAAGTAGTACAATATGTTGTATAATTGTCGGAACTATTTTCACCTTCATATACCTTACTCCTTGACCTGATATCACCGGCTTTTTATCATCAACAATAACGGGGTTTCTATTGCCGACCCCAAAAGAAGTAGCTTCGTGAATCGTGCCAATCTCGAAGTGGATGACGGTCAGGAGGAGAAAGGTTCTTGTGGTAGATGCGAAGTTTGGCCAGTGGCAGTAAGCTTACCGGCTGGATGGAGCAATCAAATCAAGCACAGGAACGGTTCCCTGCAACATCCCAGGGTGCAGGTGGGCGGGGCGAGAGTAAAGCTGAGGGGCTCCTCTCCCCCGCTCACGGTGCCTGGAACATCGCTAGGCAATGCGGGCAGGGCCACCATCTGGGCGGACCGTTCTATCGCGGCTATATTCCCACTTCCCCACGCGTACTCCGCGCATCGATCGTGTCTTGGCTGGGTGAGCAAAGGCGAGCGCCCTGAACCAGAATTCCATTGATAAAATCGGCCCGCGCGGGTAGCGGGCAAAGGAACGTAGCCATCCGCAGGCAAGCGGACCCTACCCCCTTGACCGTATCAATCCGTGTTTATTCTTGGACTTGGCAGGGAAGGCTGGGCCTTAAACCGGGTCGGCAGAGAAGTCTTGCGGCTCTTCCGGGGTTGCTGTATACTGGCATTTCGATGTTTGGAACCTACGCCAACTCGTTTCCATACTTTAGTTACTGGTTTTGGAGCTTCGCTCCAATCCGGTAGAGTGGCGTTGGTCTGAACGAAAAAGGTATCGTCGCAAGGCCAGCCCACTCAAGGTGAGTGGGCTTTTTCATTTAGGGGGAGGAAGGGAGCGATGATTATTTCCATGAAACCGGATGCGACCGCGGAGCAAATCGATCATGTTTGCGAGAGCATCCGGGAATTCGGGTACAAGGTTCACTCCATTCAGGGCGAAGAGCGCGTCGTCATTGGAGTGATCGGAGTCGGGGACGTTAGCGCCTGCCTGGAGGCGATTGAGGCGGCTCCCGGCGTTGCCAGCGCCGTGCGCATCTCGTCGCCTTACAAATTCGTGAGCAGGGAATTCAAGCAGCAGCGCACGGTGATACCGATCAACGGCGTATCGATCGGGGGCGACCAATTCGTTGTCATGGCGGGACCGTGCTCGGTCGAGAGCGAGAAGCAGATTATGGATGCGGCGGAGTTCGTGGCTTCGGTGGGCGGGAAAATTCTGCGCGGAGGCGCCTTCAAGCCCCGCACTTCTCCCTACGACTTCCAGGGCATGGAGCTGGAAGGGCTGAAGCTGCTCGCCAAGGCGCGAGCGGCGACCGGTCTCGCTATCGTCACCGAGGTCATGAGCGAGCAGGACGTTTCGCTGATCTCGGAGTACGCGGACATTGTGCAGGTGGGCGCGCGCAACATGCAGAACTTCGCGCTGCTCAAAACGCTGGGCCGCTCTCCTCGGCCGGTGCTGCTGAAGCGCGGCATGAGTTCAACCATCAAAGAGTTGCTGATGTCGGCGGAGTACATCACTGCGCACGGCAATCCCAACGTCATCTTGTGCGAACGCGGCATCCGCACCTTCGAGACCGCCACGCGCAACACCTGCGACATTTCTGCCGTGCCGGTGCTTAATGAGCTGACCCACCTGCCGGTCATCGTGGACCCGAGCCACGCCGCAGGCCGGCAAAGCCTGGTGCCTCCCTTGTCCCGCGCGGCCGTCGCCATCGGCGCGGACGGCTTGATTGTGGAAGTGCATCCTTGCCCCGAAAAGGCCAAGAGCGACGGCGCGCAGTCCCTCAATTTCCCCCAATTCCGCTCCCTGATGCAGGAGCTCAAACCTTACCTCGACATCTGGAAGGAGATGCGCGGCGCACAGACCACCGCCTCGACAACAGCCGTGTAGACGCCCCTGACCGAACCCGAGGGGTGGAATTTGTAGCGCGAGGTTCAGTTCCGCACCTTGACGTGGCGCGGATTTTCAGCTCAGGACCATGAGAAAACGACAAACCTGCCGACCCTTCGTTGCCCGCAGGGCAGGCTCTAAAGTCGGCGCTACCATCTCTTCCTTGTCCTTTTAGAGAATCAGGAATTGCACCACGAACAGCGCGGCGAAGACGTAAGTGAGCGGGGGGCACTCGCGCCCACGGCCGGTGGCTAGCTTGGCGATGGCATAGGAAATGAGCCCGAAGGCGATACCATCAGCGATGCTGAAAGTCAGTGGAATCCCTACCAGCACGAGGAAGGCCGGGAGGTATTCCGTAGGATCATCCCAGCGGAGTTCGCGCAAGGGTTTGAGCATCATCGAGCCCACCACGATGAGCGCCGGGGCGAGGGTGGGATAGAAAAGGGCTTGTCCTACCTTGACCCCGCCACCGATCATGGCAGCCAGCGGGCTGAAAAACAGGGAGGCGGCAAGCAATATTCCGGTGACGACACTCGCCAGGCCGGTGCGCGCGCCGTCAGAAACGCCGGCGGCAGATTCAATGTAGCAGGTGATCGTGGAAGTTCCCAGGACCGCGCCGACGGAGGTCCCTACGGCGTCGGCGAAGAGGGCGCGGTCCACGCGCGGCAACTTGCCGCCACGCACCAAACCCGCCTGCTGCCCCACACCCACCAGCGTTCCCACCGTATCGAAGAGCGCCAGATAGAAAAGCACAAAGATGGCCGCCCCCAATCGCGCCGACGGAACTCTTAGCAGGCCGGCCAAATCGAATTTCCAGAATGTCGGCCCCAGATGGAGCTGCATCGAGAACAGTCCCTGGTAATGAATCAAACCCAGGAGTGCACAAATCGCGGTACTGGAGAGTATCCCCAGCAAGATAGCCCCGCGGACGCGGAAGCCGAGCAGCACCACGATCAGAAGCAGGCCCACAACGGTGGCCAGCACAACCGGTTGGCGCAGGTCGCCCATACGCACCAGGGTGCCGGGCGCGGCCACGACCAGTCCGCCGTATTCGAGCCCGATAAATGTAATGAATAGACCGATCCCCGCGGCAATGCTGCACTTCAAAGAATCAGGAATTGAGTTCACAATCCGTGCCCGGAGGCCGGTAAGGGTAATGGCGATGAAAAATATTCCCGCCAGGAGCACCGCCGCAAGCGCCTGCTGCCAGGTGAGCCCGAATCCCAGAGGGACGGCGCCGCAGAGCGTGTAGGTGAAGAAAAAATTTTCGCCCATGCCGGGGGCCAGCGCTACAGGGTAATTGGCCGTGAGGCCCATCAGCAGCGTGGCGGCGGCGGCCGCGAGGCAGGTGGCCGTGAGCACGGCCTGGAAATTCATTCCCGAAACTGCAAGCACGCCGGGCTGCACGAAGATGATGTACGACATCGCGAGGAAAGTTGTGATGCCGCCCAGGATTTCGCGTTGAAAGGTTGTGCCGTTTGCCTCGAGCTGGAAAAATTGCGTGATTCTCGTCTTCACCCCTTGCCTCACACGCGCTTCCGGAAACTCGCCAACGCCTGCCGGCGCGCTGCGCCAGCCCCATACACCTTCCAGGTTCGGCAGAACCCGTGCCGCCCGCGAGGGGGAAGACTTCCCATCATCCCCAAACGGCCCCTTTCGGCGCGCCCGCCGCCAAGCTCCGGAATTCTCGTCACCTGGGGTGGAAAACTACCCAAGGAATCAGCGGGAAGTCGCGCTGCCTCTTGCCGGGAAGGGATATCATCTTCAGCCGGGGACAGAACAAACAATCAATTGCTTTGGCGATTGCGAACCAAAAGTGGACTCATTGTAGTCACCGTACTTTGCATCGATCACAAAACCGTTGTACCTGAGTACGGTATTGAGTTCCTGCGGGAAATAGATCCGGAGCGCCACATCTTCCACGGACTCGTCCTCTTCGTGCGGCATCTTGTGATAGAGGCGAACGTAATTTATCTGGCTGCTGGAGTCATAACTCGTGCTCTCCGTCACCTCGACCGTGCCGCGACCATTGGGCGCCGGGTACCGCGAGTGAGGAAAGCGCCTCTCCGGATCGCGCATGAGGTATTCCAGGCGCGGATGGCTGGAGTCAATCACGAACTTCCCTTTGGGAGCCAGATGCATTTTCACGCAAGCGAGGCAAGCATGTAAATCCTTAGCCTCGATGAGAGAGGAAATGGAGTTTAAGGGGAAAATCACCAAGGGGAATCGTGTTCCCAGCTTAAAGCCGCGGATATCGTGGTTGATCCAATCAACCGAAAGCTTTAAGCGTAGGCATTTCCGCCTGGCCTCGCGCAGCAGGGAGTCCGAACTATCAATTCCCGTGACGCGATAACCGGCACGGGCCAAGTGGAGCGCAACTCTCCCCGTTCCACAGGCCAAATCAAGGACAGGTCCACCGTATTTGCGCGCCTGGCGAGTCCAAAAGGTCAGGTCAGCGGTATAGTTTCGCCACTTTAAGTCGTAGTGCACCCCCTCGAAAAACGAAAGTAAGTTAGCCTTGGCATGCATGGTGGCGCTGATGGAGAGAAATCCCTTCGTTTGGCAATTTAATTGGGGACAGCGCTAGCTTCTTCCCGGCATCCCCTCTGCGTGGGAAGGACTAATAGTTTTTCATGATTTCGATGCAATTGCAACGGCTTCATATCTACCCCTACGCGGCATTAACTATTTATAAATTAACACTTCCCTCCCCCGCGATTATTCTTTTTGAGCAGATAGGGTATGCGAACCCCTAAGCGATGCCGTTAAGGGCAGACCTGCGCTGCCGGCCCACAAATGCGCCGGAGGGAAGGCCTGGGCCGCCCTCACCACGCTCCCTGGCGGCGCCAGCGTAGTCTTCATGTGTCCAGGAGCTTCGCCAGCTTCTCCACCTGCTGCGGATTCTTCCGTAACAAGAGGCGGCGCAAGCGGCGGAACTCATCGGCGTCGATTCTTTGCACCGTGCCGCGGCCACGATGAGGACTGAAGGCGAGAATGTGGTCGAGGTCCGGCTTGCGCGCCAGAGGGTTCTCCAGGCGTACGGCTTGCCGCGGCGGGCAGAAATCGATAAGCGAACCCAGGCCCACGTCACGCCCATCGGAGGCTGCGCGCGCCACCCCCACCACCTGCTTGTGGTCAACCTCGTAGCAAAGGAAGAGGTCGCCGCGCTTCACTTCTTGGCGAAGGTAACGCAGGCTTGAGGCGCTGCGGATCCAGCCTTCGTCGCCCATCGCGTAGACGCCGCGCGTGCGGGAGCGAAAGTATTCATCAAATTCCCACCCGCGCTTGGTGTTGATCTTGAAAACCCAGACCTGCATGCGTTCGGTGGCGGCTCCTTCCTTCGCTGGCCGAAGGGCCCGACGGTGCGTGGTGGTTCAATTCGCTGTAGAGGCAGTTTTATGCCGCCACGTGGCGAGTTAAACTCGCCGCTACAAAGCGGTCAGACCTCCACCACCCGCACGGTGCGCACGGCGGAAATGGCACGAATTTCCTGGAGCACCTCGTCGGGCACGCGGTTATCGACATTAACCAAGCCGATGGCCTGCTGGGTTTGCGGATTGCGTCCCAGGGTGAAGGTGGCGATATTGATTTTGCGGTCGCCGAGAATGGTGCCCACTCTGCCGATGACTCCCGGCACATCCTGATTGCGGATAAACAGGATGATACCTCGCAGCGGCGCTTCGATATCAATGTCGTTGAGTCCCAAGATGTGCAGCGTACCCCGCATGCCCACCATGCCCACACCCGTCGCGGATTCACCCTCGGTGTATAATCCGATCCCCAGGGAATTGGAGAACGTCGCGCGTCGCGCGCTGCGCAGTTCCGCCACTTCCACGCCGCGCTGCTGCGCGAGGGCCCCGGCATTAATCAGGTTCACTTGCTCGGAGAGGGCGGGCTTCAGGATTCCCTTGAGCACCGCGTTCCTCACCAGGTGGGTGTTCATCTCCGCCAATCCGCCGTCATAACTAATCCGCACTTCACGGATTCTTTCCCCCGCAATCTGGGCGAGAAACGCCCCCAGTTTTTCGCCGAGCTGGATGTAGGGTTCAAGCTTCTTGTATTCCTCCGCCGAAACCGCCGGGATGTTGACGGCGCTGCGGGCCACGCCCGAGATCAGGAAGTCGCGCACTTGCTCCGCGATGCGGATGCCCACGATTTCCTGCGCCTCTTCGGTGGAGCCGGCAATATGCGGCGTGGCAATCACGTTGGGGTGGCTCACGAGTTTCGAATCCTTGGGCGGCTCAACCTCAAAGACGTCAAGCCCCGCGCCGGCCACCTGTCCGCTTTCCAGCGCCGCCAGCAGATCCGCTTCATTGATCAGTTCGCCGCGCGCGCAGTTGACAATGCGCACCCCGGGCTGGGCGAGCGCCAGCGTCCGGGCATTGAGCAGGTGGCGAGTCTCGGGCGTGGCGGAGGCGTGCAGGCTGAGGAAGTCCGCCGACTTCAACACTTCCTCGATCGAGGCCAGCTTCACGGCCAACTCCCCGGCCAGCAGGGAGGAGACGTAGGGGTCGTAAGCGACGACCTGCATCTCAAAGGCTTTCGCCAGGCTCGCCACCCCCGCTCCGATTTGGCCCAGGCCAATCAAGCCCAGGGTCTTCCCGCGCAATTCCATTCCCTCAAACTTTTTCTTTTCCCACCGGCCCTGCTTCATGGAGGCATCGGCCTGGGGGACGTGCCGGGCCAGCGCCAACAGCAGCGCCATGGTGTGTTCGGCCACGCTCACGGCGTTGCCCCCCGGCGTATTCATCACCACCACGCCTTTCTGGGTGGCGGCGTCAAGGTCCACATTGTCGACGCCCACGCCGGCGCGGCCGATCACGCGCAGCCGCTCGGCGCTCGCGAGCAGTTGGGGGGTAACTTTAGTGGCGCTGCGCACCACCAGGGCGTCGGCGTCGCGAATTTCTTCCGCCACCTTGCCTCCCGCCTTCTTCGGCAGGAAGACCACCTCCCACGATTCCTGCTCGCGCAAAATTTCCACGGCACGTTCGGAAATGCTGTCAGCAACCAGAATTTTCATAAGTGAGTTGTCAGTCGTCAGTTGTCAGTGGTCAGGTGCCCAGCCACTTCTTGACTCGCTCCTTTTTCCTCAAGCTTTGAAGGCCATAAAATCAACCCGCATTCTACGGCGGGAGTTGAACAGGCAGCGGAAAAACCCGGCAGCTCTGTCTATATCAACACGACCCCTGAACAACTGTTCAGCGCCGGGGTGGTTGTCCGGGGGGGTGCGTTTTCCCGCAGCCTGTGAAGCCCCGCCCTTCCAGCCGGCAACAAATAGTGTCGCTGATTTCTGCAACTTGGCACTTAATCAATCGCCAATCACCCATTGCCAATCACCATCAGCCACTCTGCAGCCTTTAATCCAAAATCTAAAATCCAAAATGGCCTCACCCCGCGTGGCGCAGGTAGACTTCCTGCACGGCGCGCACGCCGGAGCCGAGTTTCACGTCCTGCCCCAGCTTCACCAGCACAATCTCCAGCGCGGCGAAAATTGCGAACAGATCGGCAACATCGTAATAACCCAGATGCGCCAAGCGGAAGATCTGGCCCTTCATGCTGCCCTGGCCATTGGCGATAATCGCGCCGAAGCTGGTGCGCAATTCTTTGACGATGGCGCCGGAATCCATGCCCGCAGGCGCACAGACCGCGGTGGCGGCATTGGCGGGCGAAGACTCGGCAAAGAGCTTCAGTCCCAATGCCTGGGCGGCGGCGCGCGAGGCTTCCGCCAGCAGCGCGGCATTGGCGATCAGGTTCGCACGCCCGAGTTTTTTGATGTATTCAAGAGCCGCATGCAAGCCGATAACCAGCGTGGTGGCGGGAGTGTAGGCGGTTTCACCCTTCGCCTGGTTCTTACGTTCTTTGGCGAAGTCAAAATAGAAGCGCGGGAGTTTGGACTTGGCGATCAGGCCCCAAGCCTTTTCGCTGACGCTCACAAAGGCCAGGCCGGGGGGAATCATCACGGCTTTTTGCGACCCGCCAATCACGATGTCGAGCCCCCAATCCTCAATGCGCAAATCGGAGGTGCCGAGCCCGGTGATGGCATCGACCACCAGAGCCGTCTCCGGATAATTCTTCACGGCCTCGCCGAGCGCGCGCACGTCGTTCATAACGGCGGTTGAGGTTTCTGTGGCTTGGATAAACACGGCGCGGAAGGGCCCGTCACTCGCCAGCTTTTGCTTCATCGCGGCAATGTTCACGGGCTGGCCGTAAGGAGACTCCACCTTTACCGCCTCAATGCCGTACGCCTGCGCGAGTCCCAACCAGCGTTCGCCGAATTTCCCGGCCGTTCCCACCAGCATGCGCTCGCCGGGCGAGAGCAGATTGGACACCGAGCCTTCCATGGCGCCGGTGCCCGAGCTCGCGAAAATCAGCACATCGTTCTGGGTATCGTAGTAATACTTCAGCAATGCCAGCGTTTCCGTCATGATCTTGCGAAACGCCTCCGTGCGATGGTGAACATTGGCCGCGGTCAGCGTGCGCGCCTGCGCTTCCATCAGCAGCGGAGTGGGGCCGGGAGTGAAGAGTCGCTCTTTAATAATGCCGGGCATAAGCATTTTCCTTTGGGGATTATTTGTGGCTTCGGAAAAACCAAGGCGGAACTTGCGAGGTTTGCCGTGAGTCCTGAGCGGTTGAGCCGAAGCACCTCAGAATAGAAAAGTGACCTCTAAATGTCAAATTAAATTCCCCCCATGAATCGGGTCATCGGACCATCGGGTGATTGAAAAACCTTCTGACGTAGCAAATTTTAAGCAGAAGTCATAATTTACCCTTCAGCATTCAGGCTTCAGAATTTGGGTTGCCTTGCGTCAAATAGTCATCTCCTTTATTTTCATCAACATCATGGAGAGACTGACTCAACTCTTTTGTTTTCATCAACATCATGGAGAAGCGGAAATTGGACATTTTATCTCCATTTGTTTTCAATAAGTTATGGCAGACTGCCTCCATTTTTCGCCCCCTTTTTTTTCTCACCCTTACCGTTGCCGATCAAGTAACTATTTTATTTTCAATAATATAGACTTTTGCAAGATTTTCACTATTTATTGCTAACCCCTTTTGTTTCTAGAACATCATGGAGAACCGCGGTATGCTTCATAGCCTTCCATCTGACGCTCCCGACGGTCAATCTTCACTGGCAGCACACCTGACCACTGCCTCCTGGCACTCAACAACCAGCCCCCAGCCCGGATTTCTCACCGCATATCGGGGGAGCTGTGCTTCGCGAATGCGCCAACCCGTTGCGTAAGTCCGTGGTCTTTCGTGTCCGGCCCGCAGACGCCAATCTTAAAGACTAGTCTAACATGGATATTCCTCTTGTCAATAACAAAATGAGTATATAGGCTAGGTTGAAACGCTAAGATAAAATGTCAGAGATTTTCCTGCGGAGGGGAAAACACCCTTTAGGGATGGTGCCTAATTGCTAACAATAATTTCTGACCGCTCTCAGGCGCCGCGCCGGATCGAGGATTTCCCCTGTAATCGTAGGGGCGGTTCGCGAACCGGCCGGTGGGCGAGGCGGACTATGACGCTGGCGGGCGGCAGTAGTGCGGACCGGTCCGGCAGGTTCCCGGCGTTTGTCGTCAACACGGAACGAACCACTGAGCCGGAGCCGCCAGTTCCCACAAGTCCTTTCGGGAAATCGCACATCCCACAGAACAGAGGGCCGCGCCAGCATGGACTGGATTCCCGCTTGCGCGGGAATGATCGGTGTTTCGACGGGGATCCCATTCCCCATGCCCCCAGTACCCTTTCTCAGGGTTCCGTCAAAGTCGCGGGCGACAGATACCTCTTATGGCCATGAATGCACCACCTGCGAAGAAACCCCTCACCCTCCGCCTTGCGGTCCCCCCTCTCCCCAAGGGAGAGGGAGAGAACTCAAAATCACAGCCCTCTCCCAGGAGAGAGGGTGCCCGACGGAGGAGGGCAGGTGAGGGGTCCCTTTCAACTCCACTAGACTTTGACGGTGCCCAGTACCCTTTCCTTCTTGCTCTTCATCGCCTTGAAGAATAGGATTACTCTTCTGTGATCTGTCCAAAGGGTGGTGAGACAATTTGATGTAGAGGCTGCTTAACGCCGTCATTTGGCGAAGTAAACTCGCCGCAACAAGTGCACAATTTCTTCGATTCCGTCCGCACCCGGAAGCCGGTTATTGAGGACCCTGTCTTTGGAAACAACACGGCGATCGCCTGCCACATGGCAAACGCTGCGTACTTCCGCAAGCGCATCGTCCAGTGGGACGGAGTCGCCAGGGAAATTCGAAGCTGAGATGGGGTTTCAGTATCCCTAGGGAAGGGCGGCTTCTTCCGGAGCCGGCCGGGAAAGTTAAATGGTGAAAAAATAAAGCCCCTCGGTTGTGCGGACCCGAGGGGCTTGGAGGCAAGAAGAGGAGGAATCCAGCCCCGCACCGGCCCGCGTCGTGAAGCCCTGGGGGCAAGGTCATCTCGACGCGGATCCGATGCTCCAGCGGGACTGTGGATATATTCAACCCCCGGGCCGGTAGCTGTCCAATCGAATCTCTTTATGGCAGCCATCAAAAAATCGGCCGGCATTCTGTTCACCTTGATGGCAAAGTTTTTTATATCACGATGCGATATAATTGGGAATTGGGGCGGGCGGCTTTCCCCTGTGGCGGGAGGCCAATCTCCACCTGGATGACAAAGAGCGGGTTCTTTCGAAGCCTGCCGGGAAGGCTAAGGGTTACAAAAATAAAGCCCCTCGGGTAGATGCTGCCGAGGGGCTTGGAGGCAAGAAGAGGAGGATTCCGGTCCCGCACCGGCCCGCGCCGCGAAGCCCTGGGGGCAAGGTCATCTCGACGCGGATCCGATGCTCCAGCGGGACTCTGATAATATTTACGCTTAGGGCCGGTGGCTGTCCAATTGATTCTCTTTATAGGAACAATCAAAAGAATCGGCCGACATTATGTCAGTTTGACTTTCAAGGTCTGACATATCACGATACGATATAATCGGCAACGGGGACGAGCTTCGGCGACGGGGTTGAGGGGAACCTCTTTTGCCTCCGGGGATTGGGTGAAAGGCGAAAGGGGCAGGGGGCCCGGCGTGCGTCGGCGCCGCCTGAGGATTGTTTGATGAACGAAGAACAGCCCGCGGAAAATTTGTTGGCGCGCGTTGCCCGGCATGACGTGGCCGCGATGAGCGAGCTTTACGACCGGTACGCCCCGCGCGTCTACGGCCTGACGGCGCACATCCTTCCCTCGCGTGACGCGGCGGAGGAAATTCTCCAGGAAGTGTTCGAACGCCTCTGGAGTGAGAGCCCCAGCCTGAGCCAGGAAGGTAGAAGCGTGGTGGCATGGTTGGTGGTCACCGCGCGCGAGGCCGCCGTGGACCGGCTTCGCGCACTGCGCCAGGATGCGCCCACCGCCGGCCCGCAAGGCCCCGGCGTCAACGCGGAAAAGGGGCCGGGCGCCGGGACCCGAAAGTCCAAAGCGCTGGTCATTGCGCCCACGGCGCCAAAATCACTCGACGGGAAAACCGCGGTGATGCGGCCTCGTCCCGCTGATGCGGCAAGAACTCCCGCGACGGACTCCGTTCCTTCCGCCTGGCTGCCCCCGCCGAAGGAAATTACTTTGATTGATGATCGTCTGGTTCTCCTTCACAAGGCCATCGATCAATTGCCGACGCTGCAACGGCAGGCCTTGGAGCTTGCCGTCTTCGGGGGGCTCAGCGAATCCGAAATTGCTGCGGAGATGGGCGAACCCTTGGGCAAAGTGCGAACCTCCTTGCGGGCGGCGGTGACTTTTGTAAAGCATCGGCGCCGGGCGGTGTGTGGAACATGGGCTGCCAACATTTAGAAGAAGTCTATGAGTTGTGGTGGCTGGGCGCGCTCTCGGAGCAGGGCTGCCTGGATTTGCGCGAGCACCTGGCACGCGGGTGCCAGCATTGCCTGGCGCGCGTCCGCGACGCGGCGGGGACGGTCTACATGCTGGGCCTTGCCCCCAAACCCGTGCGCCCGCGTCCGCGCGTGAAAGCGGAATTGCTTCGCCAGATTTCCCGGAAAGCCGCGCCTAACAGGTGATTATTGGAACCCCCGGCAATCAAGCCAGGCCTGCGGCGGGAACTGGGCCTGGTGCAGGCCACCGCGCTCGCCATCACCGACATGGTGGGCATCGGCCCGTACATCACCATTCCCCTCCTTCTGGCCACCATGGGCGGCCCGCAGGCGATGCTGGGATGGCTGGTGGGGGCGGTGCTGGCTTTCTGCGATGGCCTGGTGTGGGCGGAGCTCGGAGCGGCGCTGCCCAAAGCCGGCGGCAGCTACAATTATCTGCGGGAAGCGTACGGGCCGCATCGTATGGGCCGCTGGCTCTCCTTCCTGATGGTCTGGCAGATCATCTTTTCCGCCCCGCTCTCGGTGGCGAGCGGCAGCATTGGTTTCGCCAATTATCTTCACTACCTGGCGCCGCGGCTTACGACCTGGGAAATTCACGGGATGGCCGCGGCATTTCCGTTGCTGCTGGTGGCGTTGCTTTACCGCCGCATCGGGGCGATCGGCAACCTGTCGGTGGTGCTCGTGACCGGCGTGATGCTGGGATGCCTGTGGATTGTCATCTCCGGCGTTCCCCACTTAAGCGCCGCGCGCCTTTTTGATTTTCCTCCGGGGGCTTTTCATCTCAACATGATTTTCTGGGTGGGGCTGGGCCACGCCACGCTTTACGCACTCTACGATTACTTTGGCT
The DNA here is from genome assembly GCA_049519635.1 of Terriglobia bacterium. GTDB lineage: Bacteria > Acidobacteriota > Terriglobia > UBA7540 > UBA7540 > Bog-366. Next base: position 16,926 of record JBEKQO010000102.1, read on the forward strand.
ATTACAACGTCTGTTATCTGGCCGAGGAGATCCGCGACCCGGGCCGGGTCATACCCCGCGCCATTATGTTTTCGATCTTCACCGTTGCGGCGCTCTACATCATGATGACGGCGTCGTTCTTGAGCGTCATACCCTGGCGCGAAGCCATTCAAAGCCGCTACATCGCCTCCGTTTACATTGCCATCTTGTTTGGATCCGCGGCAGGGAAGCTCATGACGGTGCTGCTGCTCTGGATCGCTTTCTCCTCCGTCTTCTCTCTCCTCCTGGGTTACTCGCGGATTCCTTACGCCGCCGCCGTGGACGGCAATTTCTTTCCCGCCTTCGCGCGCTTGCACCCGACGGGGAATTTCCCGCACATTTCGCTGATCACCCTGGGGCTGATTGCTTCCGTGTTCAGCCTGGGCCGACTGAATGAAGTCATCGGCAGTCTGATCGCCACGCGCGTGCTGATCCAATACCTTCCCCAGACTGTCGGTTTCTTCCTGTTGCGCTTCCGCTCGCCGGATTTGCCCCGGCCCTTTAAGATGTGGTTCTACCCCCTTCCGGGAATCATCTCGGTGTGCGGATGGGTCTATGTGCTGGCGACGGCGGCGGCGCGATCCCTGCTCTTTGCCTTCGCCGTTTTCGCGGTGGGAACCGCAGCCTACATGGCGCGCTCAAGGGTGCGGAGGGAATGGCCGTTCCAAGTGCAGTAGGCGGTAGGTCGTAGGTGGGGGCTGACAGTAGGGGTACGGCATGCCGCAATGCTGTCCAAATTGGCGAACGTCCTGACTGGTTCGCGCGGCTCTGCCGCTCCGCTGTGCGGAAAGGCTCCGCCTTTCCGGGCCAAGTCCCATCATTATTTCTTCTCCGCGCCGCCTGGAAGGCAATGCCTTCAGGAGGTTGGTTGGTGTTCTTGCACGACGGAAGGGCGCAGCCTTTCCGCACAGCAAGCAGCGAAGCCGCAGGCCATGCATCACTGAACGCTGCGCAATTTGGACAAGCTTGCGGCAAGCCGCACCCCTACAACGAGACGGTGACGCATGGTACAATAAAAAACACGATGGATCTGGAAGACTATAAGACCGTCTTATACCGCCAAGAGGATGGATCCTGAGTGGCCGAAATTCCCTCCATCTCAGGGTGCTATGCCCTGATGCCTACTCGCGAGGAACCCTCGCCGAACTCAGTTGCGTCTTTGAAATGATTGCCGAGGAGTATCGCGAGCGGAGCATTTCTCTCCCGTCCGACACGACGGAAATTGTGCACGCCTAGCGCCACAACCCGCGACCTCCAAAGGGTGGCGAGGCGCTTGGGACTTTGCAGACCCGCCAAACCGGCAGCCACGAGCGATGGAATCATCCGGACGGCCGCACGGTTACGATTCCCCTTCACGGTGGGCGCGAAATAGGTCCACCCCTATTTTTCAAAATTCTGCGCCAACTCGGATTGACGCTCGAAGGGTTCCAAAAGTTGCGTTAGAATCGCGCCTTCCCAACGTCCAGTTGCTCGCCTCGTTCGGTGGCCGCGGGTCCCAGTATTACGTCTACCGTCTACCCCTCGCCCCTGACTGCCGTCTTCCGCGTCAGAAGAAACATTCCCTCATTGTGAATAATCTGAATATCGTCGCCCTGGGCCTGGGCGGAGAACCCGGCTCGGTCTCCGGCCATGGAATCTTCCATAAGCTTGCGCGTTTCGAGATAGCGCTTGGTTCCGGGAGGGTGGCCGCCGCGCAGCATCCAGTTGTTGAAGGACCGTTGCCGCCGGCGGAGCGACTGCCGCAGGATCTCCAACCCCTCTTCGTCAAACAGGCGCAAGAACTCTGTCAGGCGGACGGTGAGCGTGTGGGAAGGGTCGCGAAGGATTTCGATGCGATTGTAGATCTCGAATTTTGAGTCGCTCTCCGGCGCGAGAGGGTCAATGATCAGCAGGCGCCCTTCGGGCTTGACCACGCGGACCATCTCCCGCAGCACAACCTGGGGCTTGGGCATATGGTGGAACGAGCACTGGCACGACACCAGATCAAACGTGCCTGCGGGGAAGGGAAGTTGCTCGGCGTCCCCGCGAACAAACGCGGCGTTCGAGATCTGTTTTTCGGCTTGATAGGCGCAGGCCCGCCGCAACATTTCGGGCGTCAAATCGACTCCTCGAACAAAATGCACGTGGGGGGCCAGCGCCAGGGCGAACGCGCCCGGTCCGCAGGCGATATCGAGCACTACGTCGGTGGACTGGGGTTTGGCAAAGTCCACCTTCTCCTTCAGTACCTCCGGCGTATCGCGCATGGCGAACGTCGAGAAGGCTTCCGCGGTCTTGGTAAATTGCTTCTGGATGGCTTCTTTGTGTTTTTTGGACATACGCGTATTAGAACTGGAGTCCCCAAAATTGTCCAGCGCGGCAACTGGGCGGCGCGTTAGGCGGCAACGCTTGCCGTGGGATGCGGCATCCGTTACGATATCGCCTTTGGCTTTGTCCCTTCGGGCCTGAGCCCGCATGGATTAAATCTATTTGGGATCGAATAGAACTTTTAGGAGGCCGTTAATGTTGAGCCGTAAGGCGCGAACCGTCGCGCTGCTTATGCCTGCCCTTCTCACGCTTCTTTCCGGAAGCGCCGGCGCGCAAGAGTCCTCCCTGGACGCGATGATTGATTCGTTGGCGGGCGCGCATGGGATCCGGCAAGTGGCCATTTCGCCGGATGGCCAGCGGGTGGCGTGGGTCGAAGCCAATGGCGCCTCCCCACACGGGATTTTCGTTTGCAGCTTGGCGTCGCCTGCATCATCCCGGCGCCGCATCACGGCGGGCAGTGGCGATGAGGCATCGGAGGAGAACGAAATCGCCTGGTCGCCGGACAGCCGCCAACTGGCTTTCTTATCGAATGCCCAGACGCCTGACCAGGCGCAGCTTTACGTGGCCAAAGTCTCGGGCGGCGAGGCGCGAAGGCTTACCGACTTGAAGGGCTCGCTCGATTCCCCGTCCTGGTCCCCTGATGGCAAGACCCTGGCCTTGCTTTTCACTGAAAACGCTCCGCGCGTGCCCGGGCCGGTGGAGCCCATGACTCCTCCTTCCGGCGTGATTGACAGCAAAATCTACGAACAACGTTTGAGTTTGGTGGACGTGGCCACGGGACACGTTCGACAACTCTCTCCCGCGGACCTCTACGTTTATGAATATGACTGGTCGCCGGATGGGAAGAAATTCGCGTTAACAGCAGCCCACGGCTCCGGCGACGCCAATTGGTACGTCGCGGAACTTTACACCCTCCAAGTGGACTCCGGAGAGTTGAAATCCCTCTCTAAACCAGCTCAACAAATCGCCGAGCCGCGCTGGTCGCCGGATGGAAGCAGCATCGCTTTCATCGGTGGGCTGATGAGCGACGAAGGTTCTACCGGCGGCGATGTCCTTCTCCTTCCCGCCACGGGTGGAGCGGCCCGCAACCTGACGCCCGGCCTGCAAGCTTCTGTCAGCGGGCTCGTTTGGCGGCCGGGTGGCGGCGAAATTCTCCTTCTGGAAAGTGTCGATGGCGCCAGCGGCATGGCGGCGCTCGACGTCCGGAGCGGCAACGTTGCTCCGCTGTGGAGCAAGCCGGAAACGCTTTCCCTCGGCTGGCGGGACATTGACCTTTCCGTCGCGAGCGACGGCAGGACCAGCGCGACACTGCGCGAATCTTTTTCCGACCCGCCGGAAGTGTGGGCGGGACCGATTGGGGAGTGGAAGCAAATTGCCACTCTGCACCAAGCCGAGCGCGCGAATTGGGGAAAAGCCGAGAGCATCCATTGGACGAATGAAGGCCTCAACATTCAGGGCTGGCTTACCTACCCTCTGGACTATGACCCTTCTCGGCGCTACCCCCTGCTGGTGGAAGTGCACGGGGGGCCCGGCGCCATGGCACGCCCCACTTGGCCCGGAACACTCTTTGATTTCACGCTTCTCTCCCGCTATGGTTATTTCGTGTTGCGGCCCAATCCGCGCGGCAGCTTCGGCCAGGGTGAGGCTTTTACGCGCGCTAACGTGAAAGACTTTGGGTATGGAGACTTACGAGACATTCTCGCCGGCGTTGACTATGTCGTGGAGCATTTTCCGGTGGATAACGACCGTGTCGGCATCGGCGGCTGGAGCTATGGGGGGTACATGACGATGTGGGCCGTCACCCAAACGCATCGCTTCCGAGCTTCGGTGGCCGGGGCGGGCATCGCGAATTGGCAAAGCTACTACGGCGAGAACGATATCGACCAGTGGATGATTCCCTTTTTCGGCGCGTCAGTTTATGACGATCCGGCCGTGTATGCGAAAAGCTCCCCCATCACCTTCATCAAAAACGTCAAAACGCCGACCCTGATCCTGGTGGGCGACCGCGACGGCGAGTGTCCAATTCCGCAATCATTTGAGTTTTGGCACGCCCTGGAAACCCTGGGCGTCGAGAATCAATTTGTGGTTTATCCCAATGAGGGCCATATGATTTTCGACGCGGCGCACCGCCAGAACATTATGCAGCGCACTCTGGAATGGTACGACCGCCATCTGAAGTAAGAACATCCTGCGCGGAGGGCCTGGCGAGTCCCGCGAAGCGGGATAACGTGAGTAGCCGTCGGTGAAACCTACGGAAAGGAAAGGCGAGAGATATTTCCGGCCCTGAAGATGCCGAACCTTCGGAGGTTCAACCCCGTTGGGGTTGAGTGGTCGGAGGGCTTTGCTGTCCGCAGGTTGAAACCTGCGGCTACTCACGTTTGGCCGCTGCCGGGGCCTGCCACGGCCGCAACCTGCGAAGCGCCACCCTTCCCCGCCCGTGATGAGAACTGCTCGCAAACTTTTCAGTTGACGCCGGGGCGTCCGGACTATAGATTTAGCGTCTTTTCGGGTGGAACTTTATGGATGACGGACAGGTAGCCGCGAAGGGTAAGCATTGGCCGCACACGCTCGGCCGAAGCGACCTCCGGGCGCCAAAAGGGGGAGATACACCATGAAGGTAGGACTCTTTACGGCACTGCTGGCCAAGCTGAGTCTGGATGAAGTAATCGAGAAGATAAAGCCGCTCGGCATTCGGACCGTGGAACTGGGCACCGGGAACTATCCTGGCGAACCGCACCTCAAGCTTGACTGGCTGCACCAGGCTTCCAAGCTCAAGGAATTCAAGCAAAAGCTCGAGGACGAGGGAATCACCATCAGCGCATTGAGTTCCCATGGTAATCCTCTGCAC